>NZ_JBEZYB010000106.1:0-23923 GCF_040638285.1 Amycolatopsis sp. NPDC026612 | reverse complement strand
GCCCGAAGCCCACGCCACCCGGACCGAAGCCACCGGCCGGGTCGCCGATCCCGCCCGAGCCACCGGGCCCGAAGCCGCTGCATGTGCTGCAGGCGGCGGACGTCCGCGTCGGAGTAGCGGCGGTGCCGCCCCGCGCCGGCGGGCGGGCGGATCCCGTACCGCGCGCTCCAGCTGCGCAGCGTCACCGGTGACACACCGAGCAGCTCGGCCACCTTGCCGGGTGCCCAGGCTCCGGCGACGGGTGGCGCGTCGACGTTCTCGGGTTCCACCGTGTCCCTTCGCCTCGCGTACCGCGAACGGCCGGAGCTTAGCGATGGTAAGGGCAGCCGACCGGCGGCGACACGGCGAGGAGACGCAGGCGACGGGGGACGCGGCGGCGGGGCGACGGCCGTCCGCGTCCCCTTCGGCGCCGCCCGGCGCCGGTGATCCGGCCCGCGTCGGCCGGATCCGGCCGGCCGTGCGGTGTGGCATCCGCCGTGGCCGGGGACGTACCGGGGAAATTTCCGTCCGATTCCAAGTTATACCCGCGGCGCAACGCTTGTGCATCGGATTCCCTCGGATGTCGCAACCGGTCAGCCGCCGCCTGCCCGGGTGCACCGGCGCCGCGGTCCCCCGCCGTCGCCGTCGCCGGAAAGAGCCGGAAGAGCAGTGCTTGTCGTCACACACCGGGGTGCCCGTCTGTCCACTGTAGGCGGTCATGACCGGACAACTCGGCTCAGCCGGGGTCAAATCGCCCGGTGAAAGCGTCGGCCACGACGCACGACGACCCATCCGCCGTACTGCAAACCCACGCGGGCCATGCCACCATCGGGTGAAGTCCCGCTCGACGAGGTAGGCAGGTTGCTGGCAGTAACAAACGCGGAACGGACCAACGCGGAACGGACGAACGCGCGGGACCGGTGGCTGCCCACCGCCTTCGGGGCGGTCCTGGGCGCGGCGGTCTTCCTCCTGGTGCGCGGCAGTCTCACCGACGACAGCTACATCACGCTGGCGTACGCGAGGAACCTCGCCGTCCACGGCGACTGGGGCATCATCCCCGGCTCGCCCGCCAACTCGGCGACGTCGCCGCTGAACGTTCTCCTCCTCGCCGCGCTGACCCTGGTGACGCGGGTGGTGGCGGGCGACCCGCACCCGGTCGTGGCGCTCGGCTTCCAGACCGTCCTGTGCGGGGCCGCGCTGGGCTGGGCCTGGCAGCGGATCGGCCGCGTGCTGGGCCTGCCGGTCGCCGCCGGCCTGCTGGGGGTCGCGCTGGTGCTGCTCAACCCGTTCGTGCTGTCGGCGATCGGGCTGGAGGTGCTGCTGATCCCGGCGGTGCTGCTGGTCCTCACCGTCTGCGCGCTCGAAGGCCGGCCGGTCTGGTTCGGCGTCGCGGGCGGGCTCGCCGTTCTCACCCGCCTCGACCTGCTCGTGTTCGTGGTGGTGATCGCGGTGAGCACGCCCGCGATCCGGCGCCGGTGGCGGCCGGCCGCCGGCTTCACCGCGCTGACGGCCGCGCCGTGGTTCCTCGTGAGCTGGCTCGTCTTCGGGTCGTTCGTGCCCGACACGCTCGTCATCAAGCAGCTCCAGGCGGGGCTCTTCGCGCCGTGGAGCTACAGCACCGGGCCGATGATGTACTACCTCGGCTGGCCGGTCACCGTGCTGGTGTCGTTCCTGCCCGCCCTGCTCGGTGCGGTCGCGCTGGCCGGCTGGGCCGCGGCGCGGTTCGCCGTGCGGTGGCCGGAGTTCCCCGCGCTCGGCCCGGTCGCCGCGCTCGCCGGCGGCGGGGTCCTCCACTACGTCGCCTATTCGTTCCTCGGCGTCGGCCCGTTCCACTGGTACTACGTGGCTCCGGTGACCGCGACGAGCACGTTCGCCGTCGCCGCCTTCGGCGTCTGGTACGCCCAGGCCCGCGAGCGGACGGCGTGGCGGACCGGGCCGCCGGTGCTGGCGCTCGGCCTCACCGGCGTGCTGGTGCTGAGCGCCGCCGCGGTCGACGCCGCGCAGGGGCTGCCGTGGCCGTCGCCGGTGGTCTTCGGCAACTGGGCGAGCTCCCGGGACTACGCCAGGGTCGGGACGGCGCTCGGCGCGCGGCTGCAGGGGGCGAGCGTCGCCAGTCCCGGCGAGATCGGGACCCTCGCCTACTACTGCGAGTGCCCGATCATCGACGAGTTCTCCGACCGCGGTCACGCGGTCGAGCTGATCCGGAAGCGGATCGCGACGGCGAACCCGCTGATGAGCCTGGCCCTGCGGGTCAACTACCACTGGCTGGACACCTCGATCACGCCGCGCCGGGCGGACTACCGGCTGCAGTACGCCTCCGGCCCGGCGACCGGACCGGACAGCTGGCCGGTCCGGTCGGCGGCGAAGGGCGAGGGGCACTTCACCCTCACGCCCGGGCCGTGATCGTCCCGCCCGCGCGGGCAGTGACGGAAAACTCGCGAGATTCCCCTGGACGCCAGACTGCGCCGCGGCCGGGAAAGGCCATAGGGTTCGCATCATGAAGGTCGGCCTGCTCACCCGCGAATACCCGCCGGAAGTCTACGGCGGGGCCGGGGTCCACGTGGAATTCCTCGCCCGGGAGCTGCGGCCGCTGGTCGATCTCGACGTGCACTGCTGGGGCGCGGACCGCCCGGACGCCACCGGGCACACCGATCCGCACGGCTACCGCCAGCCCGCGTTCACGACCATGGACATCGCCGTGTCGATGGCGAACGCCCTCGAAGGCCACGACCTCGCGCACAGCCACACCTGGTACGCGAACCTGGCCGGGCACCTGGCCAAGCTGACGCACGGCATCCCGCACGTCGTCACCGCGCACTCGCTGGAGCCGCTGCGGCCGTGGAAGGCCGAGCAGCTCGGCGGTGGCTACCGCGTCTCGTCGTGGATCGAACGGGAGGCCTACGAAGCCGCGGACGCGATCGTCGCGGTCAGCGGCGGGATGCGCCGGGACGTCCTCGCCGCCTACCCGTCGGTGCCGCCCGAGCGCGTGCACGTGATCCACAACGGCATCGACACCACGCTCTACCGCCCCGACCCGGGCACCGAAGCGCTGGCGAAGCACGGCATCGACCCGGACCGGCCGTACGTGCTGTTCGTTGGCCGGATCACGCGGCAGAAGGGCGTGCCGCACCTCGTCCGCGCCGGAGCGCAGCTCGACCCGGGCGTCCAGCTGGTGCTCTGCGCGGGCGGCGCCGACACCCCCGAGCTCGACGCGGAGTTCCGCGGCCTGGTCGCCGAGCTGGAGAAGACCCGCACCGGCGTCCGCTGGATCCCCGAGATGCTGCCGCGCGACGAGGTCGTGCAGCTGCTCAGCCACGCCGCGGTGTTCGCCTGCCCTTCGGTCTACGAGCCGCTCGGCATTGTGAACCTCGAGGCGATGGCGTGCGGCACCCCGGTGGTGGCCAGCGACGTCGGCGGCATCCCGGAAGTCGTCGACGACGGCCGGACCGGGCTGCTCATGCACTACGACGAACAGGACGCGCACGGGTTCGAGGCGGGCCTGGCCGCCGCACTCAACGAGGTGGTGGGCTCCCCGGACCGGGCCGCCGCGATGGGCACCGCCGGCCGCGAGCGCGCGGTCGGCGAGTTCGGCTGGAAGGCGATCGCCGAGCGGACGGTCGCCCTCTACGAAGCGTGCGGGAGGTCGCTGTGAACGGCGAATGCGACGTTTTGGGCATCGTGCTCGCGGGCGGGGAAGGCAAGCGCCTGATGCCGCTGACCGCGGACCGGGCGAAACCGGCCGTGCCGTTCGGCGGCACGCACCGGCTGATCGACTTCGTGCTCTCCAACCTGGTGCACGGCGGGATCCGGCGGCTGTGCGTGCTGACGCAGTACAAGTCGCACTCGCTCGACCGGCACATCTCGACGACCTGGCGCCTCTCCTCGCTGACCGGCGAGTACGTGACGCCGGTGCCGGCGCAGCAGCGGCTGGGCCCGCGCTGGTACCAGGGCAGCGCCGACGCCATCCACCAGAGCCTCAACCTGGTCCACGACGAAAATCCCGAGTACATCGCGGTGTTCGGCGCGGACAACATCTACCGGATGGACCCGAAGCAGATGCTGGACGCGCACATCGCGTCCGGCGCGGGCGTCACCGTCGCCGGCATCCGCGTCCCGCGGAAGGAGGCGAGCTCGTTCGGAGTCATCCGGACCACCGACGGGCTGCTGATCGACGCGTTCCTGGAGAAGCCCGCGGACCCGCCGGGTCTGCCGAGCTCCCCCGAAGAGTCCTACGTGTCGATGGGGAACTACATCTTCACCACCAAGGTGATGCTGGAGGCCCTGTACGCCGACGCCGAAAACGCCGCCTCGCACCACGACATGGGCCGCGACATCATCCCGGCACTGGTCAAATCGGGCGATGCCGCCGTCTACGACTTCACCACCAACGTCGTGCCCGGGGAAACCGAACGCGACCACGGCTACTGGCGTGACGTCGGGACCATCGACAGCTACTACGACGCGCACACCGACCTGATTTCGACGCACCCGATCTTCAACCTCTACAACCGGAAGTGGCCGATCCTCGCCCACCCCGGTCAGCGCCCGGCGGCGAAGTTCGTCGAAGGCGGTTCGGCCAACCAGTCGATCGTCAGCAACGGCTGCATCATCTCCGGCGCGCAGGTCGTCGACTCGGTGCTCTCCCCCGGCGTCATCGTCGAGCAGGGCGCGGTGGTGCAGGGCTCGGTGCTGCTCGACGGGGCCCGCGTCGGCCGCGGCGCGGTGGTGCGGCGGGCGATCCTGGACAAGAACGTCGTGGTCCCGCCCGGTGCGCACATCGGCGTCGACCTGGCCCGCGACCGCGGGCACTACCACGTCAGCGAGGGCGGGATCGTCGTGCTGGGCAAGGGGGAACGCGCCATCTGACCGGCGCTGCGCTCAGGAGCCGGTCGCCGCCGTGATCCGCTCGACCACCTGACGCGGGTCGATCCCCCAGCGCTCGGCCAGCTCCGAGATCGACGCCCCCGCCGCGTACTCGGCGGCGATCATGCTGTTCACGACCCCGGCCAAACCCACTCCTCAAGCGCGGATGCTCCAGCACCCGGGATGCTACATGTTCGTTGCGGACGTCGAACAACGTGCCGCACGTCGGCCGGCCGCGGACCGTTCCGATGTCCGCTCACCGCGCGGTTTTGTCCGGTTCGCGCGGCGGATTCGGCGTATTCGCCCGCGCGCGCGTCGCGCTGAACACGGCGTCGAAGATCGGCGTCGGCTCACCGTCGTCGCGCTTCGGCTGCTCGTCCCCCGGGTTGCGCTTTTCCTCTCCCACGCGCCCAGTTTCTGCGACAACCCCGGATTCCGCTCTGCCAAATTCGAAAATCGCCCGGCCGGGGGATCACCCGCGCGGCGCGATTTTCTCCGTTTCCGCGGATTTCCCGGGACGAAAACCGATTTCCCGGCACCCATTTCCGCCGGTCGCGGGAATATCCCGGGTCCATCGCGGATTGCATCCGGCATGAAAGCAGTCGTCTACCGCCGTCACGGCGGACCCGAGGTGCTGTCGCTGTCGGAGCGGGCCATCGCGGACCCGGGACCCGGCGAGGTCCGCGTCCGGATCGTGGTGTCCGCGGTCAACCCGACCGACTGGAAGGCCCGCAGCGGCTTCCGCGCCGAACCCGGCGCCGAAATCCCGGAAACGGTGCCCAACCAGGACGGCGCCGGCGTCGTCGACGCGGTCGGCCCGGACGTCACCGGCTTCGCCCCCGGAGACCGCGTGTGGCTGATCGTCGCGGGCGCGTACGGGCCCGCGTCCGGCACCGCGCAGGAGTACACGGTGGTCCCGGCTTCGAAGCTGGTCCGGCTGCCCGACGGCACCGGGTTCGACGAGGGTGCCGGCTTCGGCATCCCGGGGCTGACCGCGCACCGCGCGCTCACCGTCGCCGAGGACGGGCCGTCCCGGCTCGCCCCCGGCGCGCTCGAGGGCCTCACGGTGCTGGTCAGCGGCGGCGCCGGGGCGGTCGGCAACGCCGCGATCCAGCTCGGCCGCTGGGCCGGGGCGACGGTGATCGCGACGGTCAGCAGCGACGAGAAGGCCGCCCTCGCCCGCGCGGCCGGCGCCCACCACGTGGTCCGCTACCCCGACCAGGAACTCGCCTCCCGGATCCGGGAGGTCGCGCCCGACGGCGTCGACCTGGTCGTCGAGGTCGCCGCCGGGGTCAACGCCGGACTGCACACCCAGGTGCTGCGCCCGCGCGGCACGGTCGCCGCCTACGGCGACGACCGGGGCACCGGGACCGTCACCGTGGAGTTCGGGCCGGTCCTGATGCTCAACGCCCGGTACCAGTTCCTGGTGCTCTACACCGTGGGCGAGGACAAGCTGCGGGCCGGCGCCGAAGACGTCACCGCGGCACTGGCCGACGGCGCGCTGCGGCTCGGCGAGGACCACGGCGTGCCGGTCCACCGGTTCGCGCTGGCCGACACCGCGAAGGCGCACCTCGCCTCGGAGCAGGGCGTCACCGGGAAGGTGCTGATCGACGTCACCCCGGCGGGCTGAGCGCAAGCCGCACCGGTGGCCGGGACGTTCCCGGCCGGCGGTGCGGCTTGTCGTGGCCCCGGAGACCGCGGTCCGCACCGCGCTGTCGTGGCCGGTGCGCGAGCCGGTGCCCGCCCCGCCCGCCATCGCCGCTGGGTACCGGTCGTGGCGGTGCTGTCGGCCGGCCCGGGAAAGCTGCCGAAGTCCTGACTCAGCCGGTGGTCACCCGGAGCCCGCGGCGCAGCGCGTCCACCTCGTCGGCGAACATCCGGCGGGAGATCTCCGCGGTCTCCACCATCCCCGATCCGTGGAACGTACCCGGGTAGTGGCGGAGTTCGGTCGGCACGCCGGCGTGCGCGAGCCGTTGCGCGTACTGGATTCCCTCGTCGCGCAGCGGGTCGAACTGGCACGTCGTCACGAACGCGGGCGGCAGCCCGGCCAGGTCGCCCGCGCGGGCCGGGGCGGCGTAGGGCGAGACGTCGGCGCCACCCGGCGTCGTGCCGAGGTAGCTGGTCCAGCTGTAGATCGCGTTGGGCCGGTTCCAGAGCGGTGTGTCCGTGTAGGCCACCATCGACGGCGTCTCCAGCCGGTCGTCCAGCTCCGGGATACCGAGGTACTGGAAGCACAGCGCCGGGCCGCCGCGGTCGCGGGCCAGCAGCGCCACCGCGGCCGACAGGCCGCCGCCGGCGCTCTCGCCGGCCACGCCGATGCGGGCCGGGTCGATGCCGAGCTCGGCCGCCTTGGCCTCGACCCACGTCAGGGCCGCGTAGCAGTCCTCGACCGGCGCCGGAAACGGGTGCTCGGGCGCCAGGCGGTAGTCCACCGAGACGATGACGATCCCCAGCTCGTCGACCAGCCGGACCAGCTGCACGTCGAACATCTCCAGGTCGCCCAGGACGAACCCGCCGCCGTGGATGTAGAGCAGGCCGGGCACGGCATCCGTGCGGTCGCCCGGCGAGTAGACGCGCACCGGCACTTCGGGCGCGTCGGACGGGCCGGGTACGGCCGTGTCCCGGACGTCGACGGGGTTCACCGGCTCGTAGGACGGCAGGACGTTCCCCAGCTCCGCCAGTGAGGACCGCGCGGCCACCAGGGAATCGTGGTCGGTCAGGGTCACCGACGGCAGCATGTCCAGCCAGGGCAGGAGCTCGGGATCGATCGCGTAGGTCATGAACCGATGATGGGCCGCCGACCATGACGCGGGCCACCGCCACGCGGCGGGGGTTGCCGGGCCGGAGCTCGCCATCCGGCGGCGGGCGCGCCTATCGTGGCGGCATGAAAGGCCTGCTGCTGAGGCTGTCCGGGCTCGACGCCGACGCCGAGAACGCCGTCCGGGTGATCGGGTTCTTCGACCGCCTGATCACCGGCCGCGCCGGCCTGGACGCCCTGGTGCGCAGCACGGCCGAGCTCGCCGGCTGCCCGGTCGGCGTGCACGCACCCGGCCAGGGCCTGTCGCTGCGCGCGGAACCGGGGGCCGGCGTCGGCACCCCCGGCGCGGCGCCCGCGGGGGCGGCCGTGCGGACCCTCGAAGGCGGCGTGGTCGTGTGGGTGGCCCGGGCGGGCGCGCCCGTCCCGCTCGACGACATGCTGCTCGAGCGGTTCGCGATCGCGGCCGCGATCCTGCTGGAGCACTCCGGCGTGCCGCGGCCCGAACTCGGCGACCCCGCGCTGGTCGAGCTGGTGCTCTCCGAGGACATCGGCACGGCCGAGCGGTCCCGGGCCCTGCACCTGCTGGGCTTCGGCCCGGCGACCCGGCTGCGCGTGCTGGCGGGCACCGGCGTCGACGCGCTCGGCGGACGGTCGGCGCGGCTGGGCGGGGTGCGGGCGGTCCTGCTTTCCGGGGAGGCCGGCCCGCTGCCGGACGGCGCCCGGGCGGGCCTCGGCCCGGAGGGACCGGCCATCGAAGTGGCCCGCTCCTGGGCGGCGGCCCGCACGGCACTGCGGTTCACGTCGGCCGCCGAGCCGCTGGTGCGGTGGGATCGGCTGGGCGGGCTCGCCGCGTTCGCCGGCAAGCTCGGTCCCGCGGAGCTCGCCGAGCTGCCCGACGTCCGGGCGCTCGACCGGCTGGCCGGCGAAGACACGCTGGCAGCGCTCGACGCGCTGTGCGCCACGGGATCGGCGCGGAAGGCGGCCGCGGTGCTGCACCGGCACCACAGCACGATGCCGGCCCGGCTGGCTCGCGCGGAAGCCGTCCTGGGGTTCGAGGTGGACTCCCCCGCCGGCCGCTTCCGGCTCCACCTGGCGCTGATGCTGCGGCGGCTGCGGGACAACGCCGAGCTCGGCTGACCACTCCCCGCGGCTTCCGGCGTGCGCGAAGGTCCTGGACGGACTCCGCGACCGGCCCTCGGCCTCGCCGAACCACCGGCGCACGGCGTGGCGTCCACGCGGGTACGCGAGTCGGCCGGCTTCAGCGAGCCGGAGCTCGACGGCGGTGCACCTAGGTTCACCATGAGATCGGGTGCAGGTTCCATGGCACCGTCCTCCTGCGGTGCCCTAGCGTCGTGCCATGACGATTCCGGCCGGACTGGGACGCACGGTCCTCCGGGCGCGGCGGGACACCGGCTTTCTTGCCGCCGGTGTGCTGCCGCACCTGGCGCTGGTGCCCGTGTGGGGGGGCTGGGCGGCGACGACCACCGCCCGGACGGGGAACTGGCTCCTCACGGTTTCCCTGTCGGCCGCCCTGGTCCTGCTCGGCACCCCGGTGCTGACGGCCGTTCAGCGGGCTCGCTACCGGATGCTCCTCGGGGTGGACGTCCCCCGGCTCACCCCCACCGCGCCGGAACGACGGACGTGGGCCTCGACCGCCCGGTGGCTCGCGGCGACGCGGCCTTGGCGCAAGATCGGCTACCACCTCCTGCTGGGCCCGCTGCTCGCGCTGCTGGAGCTGCTGGTGCTCGCGGGGGCAGCGGCGGGCCTCGCGGGCGGCCTCGCCTACGCCTGGGCATGGGCGCTGCCGACCGGAATCCGCCAGGACTGGTTCGGCTACCTGACCCGGCTGCCGGCTTACACAGCGGCCGGGCTCCTCCTCCTGTGCGCCCTGCCCGGGACCGCGCGGGCAGTGGCCCGGACCGAGGCGCGGCTGGCGTCGGGCCTGCTCGGGCCCAGCCGGGCGCAGCGGCTCCAGGAGCGGGTCGATCAGCTGGCCGTGAGCCGGACCGACCTGATCGAGGCCGTCGACGCGGAGCGCCGCCGGATCGAGCGCGACCTGCACGACGGCACCCAGCAGCGGTTGGTGTCCCTCGCCGTCAACCTGGGGCTGGCCATGGCCACCCGGCCGGACCTGCCGGGTGATGCCCGCGAGGTGATCGCGCGAGCGCACCTGGAGGCGAAGGAGGCGATCGCCGAACTCGACGACCTGGTGCGGGGGCTGCACCCGGCCGTGCTCGACGACCGGGGTCTGGACGCGGCGTTGTCCGGGCTGGCTGCCCGCACGCCCCTGCCGGTGCGGCTGCGGGTCGACCTGGAGGAGCGGGTGGCGCCCACCGTGGAGTCCGTCGCGTACTTCGTGATCTCCGAGGCGCTGACCAATGCCACGAAGCACGCCAACGCGATGCGGGCGGAGGTGGTGGTCCGTCAGGTCGGCGAGGTGCTGCGAGTGCGCGTCACCGACGACGGGCTGGGCGGTGCCGACGCCGCCGGCGGCACGGGGCTGACCGGGCTGGCCAAGCGGGTCGGCTCCCTCGACGGGACCTTCCACGTCAGCAGCCCCGCCGGCGGCCCCACCACCGTCACCGCGGAGCTGCCGTGCGCGCGGTGATCGCCGAGGATTCGGTGTTGTTGCGGGTCGGCCTGATCCAGGTGCTGGAGACGGGCGGGTTCCAGGTCGTCGCGGAAGCCGGCGACGCGGCGGGGCTGGTGGCGGCGGTGGCGGAGCACCGGCCCGAACTCGCCTTGATCGACGTCCGGATGCCGCCCGGCTTCACCGACGAGGGGGTGCGGGCGGCGCTGGAGATCCGTCGGCGCTGGCCGGGGACGCCGGTGGTGCTGCTTTCGCAGTACGTGGAGGAGCGGTACGCGGCCGACCTGCTGTCGGCGCACACCAGCGGCGTGGGCTACCTGCTCAAGCAGCGGGTTGCCGATGTCACCGACTTCGTGGCGGCGGTCCGGCGGGTGGCGGACGGGGGCACGGCCCTGGACCCGCAGGTCGTCGCCCAGTTGCTGCTGCGGCGCGACAGCGACCCGCTCGCGCGGCTGACCCCCCGCGAACGGGAGGTGCTCGGCCTGATGGCCGAGGGGCGCTCCAACGTCGGCATCGCCCAGGCGCTGGTGGTCAGCGAGAGCGCCGTGGCGAAGCACATCAACAACATCTTCGCCAAGCTCGACCTTCCCGTGGTCGACGCGGACCACCGCCGCGTCCTGGCCGTGCTGCGGTTCCTCCGAGCGTCCCGGGCCTGACCTGCCCCTCTGTTCACGAGCTTCAGCCGACCGGCCTCAGCGGGCCCCGCGAGCGCCGGACCAGGTCCGCGGCCGCCGCGGGCCACTGCTGGTACTCGAAGGTGAAGCCCGCTTCCAGCAGCCGCCCCGGGACCACGCGGCGGCTCTTCAGCAGCAGCTCGGTGTCGCTGCGCAGGACGAACGCCCCGATCTCCGCCAGCCACTTCGTCGCCGGCAAGCCGACCGGTACGCCCGCGGCCGCGCGCAGCTCGCGAAGGAACTCGCAGTAGGGCAACGGTTCCGGCGCCGCCAGGTTCACCGGTCCGCTCAGGTCGTCGCGCCCGGCGAGGAAGCCGATCGCCCGGACGAGGTCGTCCTCGTGGATCCACGACAGGTACTGCCCGCCGCCCGCGACCGGGCCGCCCAGGCCCAGCCGGGTCAGGCGCAGGAGCATCGCGAACGCGCCGCCGGGTTCCGGGCTCATCACCATCGCCGTGCGCAGCGCCACCTTGCGCGTGTGCGGGGTGGCCGCCAGCTGCTGCTCGCGCTCCCACGCCTTGGCGATGTCGACGCTGTAGGCCCAGTACGCCGGCACGTCCGGCTCGTCGCCGCCGAGGACGCCGGTCGTTTCGTCGTTCGGCCGGTCGTGGCTGTGCGCGTAGATCGTCGCCGTGCTCATCTGCAGCCACACCCGCGGCGGCCGCGCGGCGCGGGCGATCGCGCCGCCGACGACCCGGGCCGAGTCGACGCGCGAGTGCATCATTTCCCGCAGGTTCGCCCGGGTGTACCGGCAGTTCACCGACCGGCCGGCCAGGTTGAGCACGACGTCGCTGCCGTCGACCTCCGCCGACCACGGCCCCGCCCCGCGCCCGTCCCAGCGGACGTGGCGCACCCCCGGCTCCGGCCGCACCTCCCGCCGGGTCAGCACGACGACTTCGTGGCCCTCCCCGGCCAGCGCGCGGCTCAGCACGCGCCCCAGGTGCCCGGTGCCGCCCGGAATCACGACCTTCACGAAACCCCCTTCACAGTCCCCCGGGTTTCACCGTAGCGGAAGAGTTGAACATGTTCAACTATGGCTCCCACCACTTCATCTTGCGATGAATTGTCACGAAAAGTCATAGCGCCCCGGAAGGTCGAGCGGCCCCGGAACGCCGCCGCAAGAAGGCTGCCGAAGAGCGACATCGCCGTCCGGGAACGCTCAGCACCCCGTCGGCCGCCGGGTCCCACGACCCGAAATAACAGCAGGTCACGGTCCCGCATCGGAAGTTTTTCGCGGTGAAACGCCGTCACCGCGGCTCGATCCCGCGCGCGTAGCACGCCGAGGCACGGACAGCAAGGGACCTCCGGCCTTCGCAGTCGGGCCGGACGCCCGAGGTGAAGATCGCCAGTGACTTCGCACACTCTTCGTAACCGACCGTCCCGCTCAACCAGCTTCCAGGAGAACCCCATGCGCAAGATCAGCAAGCGGTCCGCGATCGTCCTCGGCGCCGCCGGAGTGGTGGCCGTCGCCGGTGTCGCCTACGCGGCCTGGTCCAGCTCCGGCGCCGGCACCGGTTCGGTCTCCTCGACCACGTCGGTCAACTCCGCGATCACGCCCGCGAGCTCGGGCAGCGTCCTCTACCCGGGCGGCGGCACCGACTTCACCGTGTCGATCGACAACCCGAACGCCTACCCCGTCGTGGTCACCTCGATCAGCGCCGGCTCCTCGAACGTGGTGAACGGCTGCGCCGCCGGCACCGTCACCAGCGCGGTCCCGGCGAGCACCACCGGCACCATCGCGGCTCACGGCACGGGCACCTACACCCTGCACGCGACCATGAATTCCGATGCCGCCGACGCCTGCAAGGGCCAGACCTTCGTGCTGCCGCTCACCGCCACCCTCGCCTCGAACGCCTCCTGATCTCCGCCCTTTCCCCGGAAGGACCTCGATGTCCAGGTGGCGAAGCGGTGTTCCGGCCGGCGCGCTCGCGGTCGTCGCCCTCACGTGGTTCGCGATCGGCCCCGCGCCGGTGGCGAACACCGCGAACGGCAACGGCATCAAGCAGTTCGGCATCGCCGACGTGCCCGGCCGGGCCACCGCGCTCGTCCCCGGCGCGGCCGGGCCGCAGTGGATCCGGCTGACCAACGCCGAAAACTTCCCCATCCTCGTCCAGACCGTGACGGCCGCGGTCGGCAAGCCCGTCGACAGCCGCGGACAGCCGGTCCCGGCCTGCCCGGCGTCCTCCGTGCGGGTCGACGCGCTCGCCCGGCCGGTGACGGTCGCCGGCAACGGCACCGCCGACGTCGCCCTCACCACCCACCTGCTGCCCGGCACCCCCGATGCGTGCCGGTCGGTCACCTTTCCCCTGACGTACACCGGAACGGCGGTCAAGCCATGAAGAACCCCACCCTGCGCCGCGTGCTCGTGGTCACCACGGTGGTCGGCGCGACGCTGGGCGGCGGGATCGCCGTCGCGGCGTGGACGAGCTCCGGCGCCGGCACGGCCGGCGCGAAGGCCGGCACCGCAACCGCCCCGACGACCGGGACGGTGGCGGCCTCGGCCTTCACCAGCGGCCTGCTCTACCCCGGCGGGCCGTCCGGCGAAGCCAGGATCCTGGTCAACAACCCGAATCCGTATCCGGTCAAGGTCACCAGCGTCGTGGCGAACGGGACACCGGCCGGATCCGGCGGCACGGGCACCTGCACCACGACCGGCGTGGGCTGGATCGCGCAGTCGCCGAACACGTCGGTGCCCGCGAGTGGGAGTGCGACGCTGATCCTGCCGGGCGCGGTCTCGATGACCACCGCCTCCGACGACGGCTGCCAGGGCGCGCTGTTTTCGATCCCGGTGACCGTCACGGTGGTGAGCCAGTGAGCACAGCCCGGGTGGTGTTCGCGGCCGTGCTGGTGGCAGCGGCGTGGACCACGGTGATCAGCGGCCTGGTCGCGGCAGACGCGGCGAAGGCGGAGGCGGCCTGGCTGAAGGGCGGCTCCGGCAGCGCCTTCGCCGCGGCCCTGCCGTTGAAGGCTCCGGACACGCCGACGACCTCGAACGTGAAGTGCAACCGAAACGGCGGAACCGATCCGGGCGTGACGGTCAGTTGGACCTACCCGAGCACGATCCTGCCGCCGAAGTTCGAAGTGCTCTACTCGGCGACGCCGACCAACGCGAGTCCGACGGTCGCTGCCACAACCACCACCGCGATGTCGGCCACCATCCCGCTGCCCAGCAACAACCAGATCGCCTACCTCAGCGTGCGCTCGGTCGCCGGGAGCTGGCGGCTGCGGTCCGGGGAGGTGCACGTCTGCTGATACCGGAACACCCTGAAACCCGTCAACGCAAAGGAAGAACCATGCTGGAGAAACTGCGCGCCGCCCGCGCGAACGAGGACGGCTTCACCCTCATCGAACTGCTCATCGTCGTCGTCATTCTCGGGGTGCTCGCCGGGGTCGTCGTGTTCGCCGTGCAGGCGTTCAACGGCGATGGCAAGGCCGCCGCCTGCAACGCGGACTGGAAGAGCGTCGAGACCGCCAACGAGGCGCTCTACGCCAAGACCGGCAGCTACGCCGCGGACCCGGCGGCGCTGAAGACCGCCGGCTACCTCAAGGACGAGCCGTCGACCACCAACGGCTACACGATCACCATCGCCGCGGGAGTCGTCAAGGCGGCCGGAGCCTGCACCCACTGAACTCCCTCCGCGGGGTGGGGCGACCCCACCCCGCGGAGTCTCATCCACAAAGGACACCTCGCCCCGGAGGAACCCATGCCCATCCAGATCGGCAGCCGCGTCGACGGCCTGCTCGAGGCGTTGTGGCAGGCGCGTGGCACCGACCTGCTGCTCACCGCCGGCCTGCCGCCCCAGCTGCGCGTGCACGGCGACCTCTCCGCGGTCCCCGGCCACCCCGTCCTCACCGGTGCGGACACCGGTGCCCTGCTCGCCGAACTGCTCACCGACGACCAGGCGACCGCCTGGCGCACCGCCCGCGAGTTCGACTTCTCCTTCGGCTGGCGCGACGAAGCCCGCGTCCGCGGCAACGCCTTCACCCAGCGCGGCGAGACCGTCGTCGCGCTGCGGATGATCCCGCGGCGGATCCCCGGCATGGCCGACCTCGGGCTGCCGCCGGTCCTGGCCGACTTCGCCCGGCGGCACCAAGGGCTGGTGCTCGTCACCGGGCCGACCGGCTCCGGGAAGTCGACCACGCTCGCCGCGGTCATCGACCGGATCAACACCGAACGCGCCTGCCACATCCTCACCGTCGAAGACCCGATCGAGTACGTCCACGAACACCGGCGCTCCGCGGTGAACCAGCGTGAGGTCGGCACCGACACCGAATCCTTCCCCGCGGCCCTGCGCAGCGCGTTGCGGGAAGACCCCGACGTCGTGCTGGTCGGCGAAATGCGCGACCTCGAGTCGATCCGCTTCGCCCTCACCATCGCCGAGACCGGGCACCTCGTCTTCGCCACCCTGCACACCAACGACACCGCGCAGTCGCTCGCGCGGATGATCGACGTCTTCCCGGCCGGGCAGCAGGAACAGGTGCGGGTGCAGCTCGCCGCCGCGCTCACCGGGATCGTGTACCAGCGGCTCCTGCCGCGCATCGGCGGCGGGCTCGTCGCCGCCTTCGAGGTCCTGGTGGCCAACGCCGCCGTCCGCAACCTCATCAAGGAGGGCAAGCCGCACCAGCTGCGCAACGCGCTGGTGACCGGGCGCCGCGAAGGCATGGTGACGCTCGAGCAGTCGCTGTCGGCGCTCGTCGCCGCCGGGCTCGTCTCCCCCGCCGACGCGGCCGCCCGCAGCCTCCACCCGCAGGACATCGACCCGCGTCCCCGGCCGCGGAGCGTGCCGGCATGAGGCTCCGCACCCAGCCCCGCACCGTCGACCTCCGCACGGTGACCCCGGACCGCGCCGCGGCCGACCTGCTCGGCGAGGCGAAGGCCCGCGAGCTCTGCGCGATCCCCCTGACCGTGCGCGAGGACTCCGTGCTGGTCGCCGTGGCCGACGCGGCCACCGCCCCCGCGCTGCAGGAAGCGCTCGGCCGCCCGGTGACCGTCGCCGTCGCCGAACGCGCGGACATCCTGGCCACCATCGGCCGCACCTTCCGCGCGCTCACCGGCGTCGACCAGCAGGTCAAGGCGTTCGAAGCGCGGGACGCCGTGCGGCGTGACGCGGCCCGCACCGAGGCGCCGGCCACCGCGAACGACGACGCGCCGGTCGTGCACGTCGTCGCCCTGATGATCAAGCAGGCGCTGCGCGACCGCGCCTCCGACATCCACGTCGAGCCGCAGGCCGACCGGATCCGCGTCCGCTACCGCATCGACGGCGTGCTCCACGACGTCCTCGACCTGCCCGGCTCGATGGGGCCCGCGGTGACCAGCCGGATCAAGATCCTCGCCGGGATGAACATCGTCGAGCGGCGCCGCCCGCAGGACGGCCAGATCAGCATGGACGTCGAAGAGCGGCCGGTGGACATCCGGGTCGCGAGCACGCCGGTCGTCGGCGGCGAGAAGGTCGTGCTGCGGCTGCTGGACAAGAGCCGCCCGCTGTTCCGGCTGCCCCAGCTGGGCATGCCCGCCGAGCTGGCGGCGCGGTACACCGCGGTGCTGCAGTCGCCCTACGGCATGGTGATCTGCGCCGGGCCCACCGGCAGCGGCAAGACCACGACGCTCTACGGCTCGCTCGGCGAGCTCGACAGCAGCGAGCGCAACATCATGACCATCGAGGACCCGGTCGAGTACACGATGTCCTCGATCAACCAGATCCAGATCAACGAGCAGACCGGCGTCACCTTCGCCGACGGCCTGAAGTCGATCCTGCGCCAGGACCCGGACGTCATCCTCGTCGGCGAAGTCCGCGACGTCGACACCGCGCGCATCGCGGTGCAGTCGGCGCTCACCGGGCACTTCGTGCTCTCGTCGCTGCACGCCACCGACGCGGCGTCGGCCCTGCACCGGCTGCTGGACATGGGGATCGAGAACTTCCTCGTGGCGTCCTCGGTCACCGCCGTGCTCGCCCAGCGGCTCGTGCGGCGGATCTGCCTGCGCTGCCGCGAGTACTACGCGCCGTCGGCCGAGGAACTGTCCTTCATGGACTCCCTCGGCGGCGAAGAGCCGGCGGGCGGGTTCGTCCGCGGTGCGGGCTGCAACTTCTGCGCGCAGACCGGGTTCCTGGACCGCACCGGCGTCTACGAGCTGCTGCCGGTCAGCGAAGGGATCCGCTCGCTGGTGCTGGACAGCGCACCGCACCGCGAGGTCCACGAGCTGGCCCGCAAGGACGGCATGCGGACGCTGCAGGACGAGGCGCTGCGGCTGGTCGCCGAGGGCGTCACCACCCCGGCCGAAGTGCTGCGGTCGATCTACCTCACCGGAGGGGCCCGATGAACCGGTACGCCTACGTCGCCACCGGCCCGGACGGGCTGCGCACCCACGGCGTGCAGAAGGCCGCCGACGCCGATTCCGCCGTCCTCGCGCTGTACGAGCGCGAACTGCGGGACATCGAGGTCACCGAGAAGAAGAGCGTGCTGAGCCTCGAGCTGACCGCGCCCCGGGTCAAGCGCGAGGTCGTCATGCACCTCTCGCGCCAGCTCGGCGCGTTCGTCCGGGCCGGGCTGCCGCTCATCGACGCGGTCCGGATCCTCGGCGACGAGGCCGCGAACTCCTCGGTGACGCGGATGCTGCGTTCGGTCGAGCAGGGCCTGCGCGGCGGCGACCGGCTGTCGGACTGCATCGACCGGCACCCGAAGATCTTCCCCGAGTTCTACCGCGAGATCCTGCGCTCGGCGGAGCTGACCGGGCAGCTCGACAAGGTCCTCGACCAGCTGGCCGGCTACCTCGAGCGCGATCTCGACGCCCGGCGCAAGATCAAGGCCGCCCTGATCTACCCGGCGATGATCGCGCTGATGTCGGTCGTCACCGTCGTCGTGCTCGCGACGTTCGTGCTGCCGCGGTTCAAGACGTTCTTCGCCAGCCTGAACGCGAAACTGCCGCTGCCGACGCGGATGCTGCTGGCCATCACCGACTTCCTGACCCAATGGTGGTGGGCGCTGCTGGCCGGGCTGGTCGCCGCGGTCGCGCTGTACGTCGTCGCGGTGCGCACGCCCGGCGGCCGGTACGCCCGCGACAGCGCGCTGCTCGCCGTCCCGGCGATCGGCCCGACCGTGCGGCACGCGCTGGTCGAGCGGTTCTGCCGGATCCTGTCGTCGATGGTGAGCGCCGGGGTGCCGCTGCCCGAAGCCCTGCGGGTCGCGACGGACTCGCTGCGCAACCGCGTGTTCATGCGGGCGCTCACCCGGGTCGGGCAGGCGATGCTCAACGGCGAGGGCCTGGCCCGCCCGCTCACCGCGTCCGGGCTGTTCCCGGTGACCGCCGCGCAGATGATCCGCGTCGGCGAGGACACCGGCACCCTCGACACCCAGCTCGAGGTGACGGCCGAGTACTACGAAGGCGAGCTGGACTACCGGCTGAAGAAGCTCACCGCGCTGTTCGAACCGGCCGTCATCGTCGTGATGGGCCTGGTCGTCGGGTTCGTCGCGATCGCGCTCGTCTCGGCGATGTACGGGATCTTCGGCCAGGTGCACGTCTGATGGGCGGCGTCTGATGGGCACCGACGACCGGGGCGAGAGCCTCCTGGAGCTGCTGGTCGCGGTCGCGATCCTGGGTGTCGCGGTCGTCGCGATCGTCGGCGGGATCGGCGTGAGCGTCTTCATGTCCGACGTCCACCGCAAGCAGGCGACGGCCGGTGCCGGGGTGCGCGACTTCGGCGAGGCGGTCGAGAACCAGGTCATGGCGGGCGGGTACTTCGCGTGCGCGGCACCCGCGAAGTACGCCACTCCGGCCGGATTCGCCCTGCCGGCCGGGTTCGCCGGCTCGGTGGCGTCGGTGAAGTACTGGACCGGCTCGGCGTGGTCGGCGACCTGCGCCGCCGACAGCGGGCTGCAGCAGCTGACCCTCCAGGTCGCCAGCAGCGACGGGCGAGCGAGCGAACGCCTGGAAGTCGTGGTGCGCAAGCGGTGCGGGCTCGGGGAGGCGCTGTGCTGAGCCGCCGGTCCGACGCCGGGTTCACGCTCGTCGAGCTGCTGATCGTCATCGTCATCCTCGGGGTGGTCGCCGCCCCGATCGCCAACGCGGTGATCGTCTCGATCAAGAACACCGACGCGACGTCGGCCCGGCTGGCCGTGTCCCACGACGCCCAGCAGAGCTCCGCGTTCTTCGCCCAGGACGTCGCCGCGGTCGGCCTGCGCGACTACTCGGGCCAGGTCGCCAACGGCCAGGTCCCGTACTCGCCGTCGATCCAGCTCGGCGCCGCCTACGACAGCGGCGGGCAGGTCTGCGGCACGGCCGCGACGCCGGTTTCGGTGGTGCGGCTGCTGTCCGACGACTGGGACACGAGCACGCCGTCCGCGACCCGGCGCACCGCGCTCGTCGCCTACTACCTGGCCGGGACGGAGCTGCACCGCCTGCGCTGCCTGGGTTCCGCGACGCCGGTGGCCGACTCGGTCGTCGCGCACAACGTCGCTCCGGGCACGCCCGCGGTCACGTGCTCCAGCGCGTGCGCCGACGCGGCCGTGCCGCTGTGGGTGAAGCTGACCTTCACCGCCGTCGCGCGCAACGCCGACCCCTACCCCATCACCCTGTTCGGGCAACGGAGGCAGACATGAACCGCCGGTGGAAGGGCGACGACGCCGGGGCCGCGCTGCCGATGGTGCTCCTGCTGGTCACGGTGGTCGCGGTCGTGCTCGGCGCCCTGCTGTCCTTCGCCGACACCAGCGTCCGCACCACGGTGAACCTGCGCGACCAGGCCGCGTCCGCCTACACCGCCGACGGCGCGCTGCAGGCGGGGATCAACGCGATCCGCACGAGCACGTTCACCGGCGCGGCCGGCGAGCACTGCTTCGGCGGGTCCGACACGCTGACCCTGCCGAACTTCGGCGGCACCGGCTCGGCCGCCGTTTCCTGCACGGCCGATCCGGCGAAGGTGCAGATCCAGTGCCCGTCCCTGAGCGTGTGCAACCGTCCGGGCAGCGCGATCCTCACCCTCGGCACCGGCGGCGAGGACGGGCTCAACATCCAGCAGCCGACCGGTTCGTCGTTCAAGGTCCACGGTGTCGTGTATTCCAACTCGAACATCCGCGTGGTCAACGGCGCACTCGAGACGAACACCGCGGTGTACGCGCGGGGCGCCTGCTCGGGCACGATCCGGAGCACGCCCGCGGCGTCGTGCGGCTACGGCGGGTCGAGCCTCGGCGCCGACCCGGGTTACGCACCGGCGTTGACCTCGGTGCCGCCGCACCAGCCGCTGCCGGCGTGCACCAGGGCCGGTTCGCTGATCACCTTCCTGCCCGGGTCCTACGACGACGCGGCCGGGCTGTCGGCGATGATGTCCAGCAGCAGCAAGTGCAAGGACAGCACCTGGTGGTTCACCCCAGGCACGTACTACTTCGACTTCCGCAACAGCGCCGCGGTCCGGCCGCCGTCGCTGCCCGGCGGCGACGACGTGTGGACGGTCGACAACGGCTTCCTGGTCGCGGGCACGCCGGTCGACGACAGCGGGCGGATCATCGCCAAGCCGCCGGTCCCGGCCAAGATCCCCGCCGCCTGCGACAACCCGATCGACGACGCCAAGGCACTCGGCGTCCAGTTCGTCTTCGGCGGTGACAGCCGGCTGGCGGTGAAGGCGGGCCAGGTGGAGATCTGCGGCACGTACAGCGCGGATCGGCCCCCGGTGGCGGTGTACGGGCTGACCTCGGGTGCGGAGTCGCCGGTGACGGCGACGCTCGTCCCGGCCACGGCGACCGGAGGCTTCACCGGTGCGGCGGCCGCTTTGTCCACTGTGGACGGGAGCGGCGCGACCTGGGCCGCGCCCGGAAAGAGCGGAGGCAGCACCGCCCTGACCGCCACCGGCTTCTCCCCCGCCGCGGCTCCGCCCGCCGGGACGATCCTGACCTCGGCGAAGGTCCGGGTCGTGCACAGCAACGACCACGGCGCGAGCAAGGACTCGCGCACGGCCCAGTTCACGCCCGCGGGGAGCGCGCCGATCACGCTGAACCTGTCCACCCCCAACGACGGCTCGGCCGCCACCGATGTCACCGACGTGACGGACCAGCTGGCCCAGGCGATGTACGACGGCACCTTCACCGGTGGCCAGCTCGGCTACACCGTCAACGTCAAGCACGAAGGCACGGAGCTGGTGGACGCGCTGCAGCTGGAGCTCACCTACACGCCGCCCGCCCTGCGCGCGGAGAGCGGGTGCACCCAGCTGCCGTACCCGACCAGTGCGGCGTGCGCACTGGTCACCGGGGTGAACACCTCCGGCAACCGGTTCTACGTGCAGGGGACGACCTACGCGCCGAAGGCCGTCCTGGACGTCACGCTGAACAACGCGACCGAACCGATCTTCCGCTTCGGCGTCGTCGCGCGGTCGTTGTGGGTGAAGGAAACCGGAAGCGTGACGTTCACCGGCGCGGTCATCGAGGTCCCGGACGACTCCCCCGGCTTCGTCTTCGGCGTCTACCTGTCCGCGTACGTCTGTCCCGGCGCGGGGACGTGCGCGCCGGGCGGGACACCGGCGGTCCGGGCCCGGGTGGCCTACGTGGACGGTGACCCGACGAACCCGGTGCCGGGGGCGCGTCAGGTGTCGGTGCTCAGCTGGTCCGGGAACCGGTGACCGCTCAGGCCAGGCCGGTCAGCCGCTGGTAGGCGTGGCCGAGCGGGCCGGCCGCGAAGATCGCCACCAGGGCCGCGGCGATCATGAACGGCCCGAACGGCAGTGCCGTCTTGCGGCCGCCCTTCCCGGCCGCCAGCACCACGACGCCGGCGACCGCGCCGAGCAGGAACCCGCCGAACGCCCCGATCAGCAGCGCCGCCCAGGAGACGTACCCGAGGACCCCGCCCAGGACACCCGCGAGCCGGACGTCGCCGAAGCCCATGCCCGCCGGGTACGCCAGCGCGAGGAGGAGGTAGAACCCGAACAGCGCGGCGCCGCCGATGCCGGCACGCGCCAGTGACCACCAGTCGCCGCGCCACCAGGCCGACGCCGTCAGCAGGACGGCCAGCACCGGGTACGCGGGCAGCACGAGCGCGTTCGGCAGGCGGCGGCAGTCGACGTCGATCACGGCCAGTGCGATCCCGACCGCGCCGAAGTACAGGAACGCGGGCAGGTCCGGCGGCCCGAACCGCATGGCGAGCAGCGCGAACAGCACCGCCGTGCCGAGCTCGACCAGCGGGTAGCGGACGCTGATCCGGGCACCGCAGCCCGCGCAGCGGCCCCGCAGGACCAGCCAGCCGAAGACGGGAACGTTGTGCCGGGCGCGGATCTCCTGCCCGCAGTCCGGGCAGCGCGACGGCGGGCGGACCACCGACTCGCCCCGCGGCACCCGGTGGATCACTACGTTGAGGAACGACCCGACGAGCAGGCCGAGCACCGCCGCCGCCACGACCAGCACCGCCATCGGGCTCCTTCGCGCTCGGGTGGGACCGCTGCAGATCTTGCCCGACCCGCCTGCCGCCCGCGACCGCACGCGCACCCGGCCGCGGCTGGGGTTCGGATTAGGGGTCCCGGGTGGGGGCGGCCCGGCCTACAGTCTTGAGGATGACCGCCGCCGCCGGACCGCCGATCGTCACCGGGGTGGACGGGTCGGCCGAGTCGCTCGACGCCGTCCGCTGGGCCGCGCGGACCGCCCGGCTGCGGGAGGCGCCGCTGGAGATCGTGCACGCCCTCGACGTCCCGGCCCTGCTCGCGGGCGGGGTGGTGCCGCCGCCGGAGGAGATGGTGGACGCCCTGCGCGCGCGGGGGCGGCGCGCGCTGAGGACCGCGCACGAGCTCGCCGCCGCCCAGGGTGTCCCGGACGCGGTCACCCGGCTCGATCCCGACCGCGCCGCCCAGGCGCTGATCGAGGCGTCGCGCTCGGCCGCGCTGCTCGTCGTCGGGGCGGCCGGCCACGGCAGGCTCACCAGCCTGCTCGCGGGGTCGGTCGCCGCGGCCGTCGGCACCCACGCCCGCTGCGACACCGTCGTCGTCCGCGGGGACAGCTGGGACGAACCCGGCGCGGCCGCGCGGCCGGTCGTCACCGGCATCGACGGCAGCGAGCCCGGAGCCCGGGTGCTGGCGACCGCCCTCGCCGAAGCTCGCGCCCGCCGCGCACCGCTGGTCGTCCTGCACGCGTGGGCGGACAGCCCGCCGCCGCACCGGGACCCGCGGTGCGTCACCGAGGCGGGACGCCGGCTGCTGGGCGAACGCGTCCTGGCCCACGACACCGGCGACGTCGTGGTCGAGCAGATCGTGGTGCACGCCCATCCCCGGAAGGAACTCGTCGAGCGCAGCGGCACCGCCCAGCTGGTCGTCGTCGGCGACCGCGGCCGCGGCGGCTTCCCCGGGCTGCTGCTCGGCTCCACCGGCCAGGCCCTCCTGCACCACGCCGCCTGCCCGGTCCACCTGGTGCGCACCACCGTGTGAAGGGAAGCGGAACGGAAGCGGCACCGGGCACGATGGCGGCTGAAGCGAGCGGGAGGAAAGAAGATGAAGACTGCGGTACAGGCCGGGCTGCTGGCCCTGGCGACGCTGGCGGCCGGCGCGACGGTGGCGGCGACCCCGGCGCAGGCGGCCGTGACCATCCAGCGGACGGCCTCCTGCCACGAGGGCGAGTTCAGCGGCACGCTCACCCTCCGGTACGAGACCGTCGGCGGCTACCACCGCATACTCGGTGGGTACACCACGTCGGGGCCGTACATCGGCGACGTCGCGGGCAAGGTCGTCCTGCGGATCTCGTACCGCAGCGGAACGGCGTCGCACACGGTGTACAGCCAGTCGTCCTCGACGACCGGGAGCACCACGTTCACGACGCCGACGGGCACCGACGTGCCGGCCACGTCCGGGGGCACGGCGTCGGCGAAGTTCGACAACGGCACGGCGTCCTGCACCGCGACCGTCCCGATCAGCTAGCCCGGGCGGCCGGCCGGCGGCCCAGGAGCACCCGGGCGAAAACGTCGGCAGCACCCCGACGCACGCGGTGTTCGTCGAGCTGGAGGAACCCGCACCCGGTGGCGCCGTCGCGGGCACCGCCCGGGGGGGGGCGGGGCCCAGGCCGCGCCCGCCCCCCCCCCCCCCCACCCCCGCCCGTCTGGGG
>NZ_JBEZYB010000105.1:0-24022 GCF_040638285.1 Amycolatopsis sp. NPDC026612 | reverse complement strand
CGTGATGGCCACCTTGAGGAACTTGAAGTTCCTCAAGGTGGCCATCACGAACTCCGGGAACCGAGCAGACGGCCGATCGCGGCCACCACCGGCTCCAGGACCTCGACCTCGCGCGGCGTGCCCACGCACTCCGTGATCCCGGCGCCCACCACCTCGAACCGGGCCAGCTCGTCGAGGGCCGCCACCAGCTGGGGGATCGTCCAGCCGTCCGGCTCCGGGTAGTTCACCCCCGGGAACTCGCCCGGATCCAGCACGTCGAGGTCCACGTGCACGTACAGCTTCTCGACCCCCGCCACTGCGTCGACGGAAGTCGCCACCAAGCCGCGCGACACCGCCGCCTGTTCGTCCGGGTCGAACACCCGCGTTCCCGCGAGCACCGCGTTCCCGGGGGACAGCGCCGGGTCCGCCGCGAACTCCGCGTCGCCCTCGCCGAACAGCGAGCGCAGCACCATCCCGTGGAACGCACCCGACGGCGACGTCTCCGCCGTGTTCAGGTCCGGGTGGGCGTCGAACCACGCGACGCCCAGCCCGGGCCCGTGCCGGAAGCGGGCCACGCCGATCGGCACCAGCTCGACGCCGCAGTCGCCGCCGATCGTCAGCACCGGACCGCCCGGTGCCTCCAACGCCGCCAGCTGGGCCGCGCGGTTCGGGCCGGTCAGCACCGCCCGCGACGCGATGCCGCGGTCCACTTCGGACACTTCACGGGTCTGCCGGACGTGGTGCACGGGTCGGCCGAGCACGTGCCCGGCCAGCTCCGCGAGCGCCAGGCAGCCGTCCGGCAGCTCCGCCGCGCGCGGTCCCACCGCGCCCTGCCGTTGCGGTACCGCGTTGATCAGCATCCGGCGATGCTAGCGGTCATTCGAGGACCAGCAGAAGGTCACCGCCTTCGACCTGCTGGACCGAAGTGATCGCCAGCCGGCCCACCTTGCCGCCGGTCGACGCCGTGATCGACGCCTCCATCTTCATCGCCTCGATGGTCGCGACCGTGGCGCCCGCCTCGACCGTGGCGCCCTCGGCGACCTGCAGCGTGACCACGCCCGCGAACGGCGCCGCGATCTGCTTCGGGTTGCCCTTGTCCGCCTTCTCGGTCGCCGGGATGTCCGACGCGATCGAGCGGTCGCGGATCTGGATCGGCCGCAGCTGGCCGTTGAGCGTCGACATCACCGTGCGCACGCCGCGCTCGTCGGCCTCGCCGATCGCCTCCAGCTCGATGATCAACCGGACGCCCTGCTCGAGGTCGACCTGGTACTCCTCCCCCGGGCGCAGGCCGTAGAAGAAGTCCTTGCTGGGCAGCACCGACGTGTCGCCGTAGGCCTCGCGGTGCGCCTCGAACTCCTTCGTCGGCCCGGGGAACAGCAGCCGGTTGAGCGTCCGGCGCGGGTGCCCGGCCAGCGCCGTGCGGTCCTCTTCGGACAGTTCGACGACCGGCTTCGCGGCGGCCCGGCCCTCCAGCGCCTTGGTGCGGAACGGCTCCGGCCAGCCGCCCGGCGGGTCGCCGAGCTCGCCGCGCAGGAAGCCGATCACCGAGTCGGGGATGTCGAACTTGTTCGGCTCCGCCTCGAAGTCCGCCGGCGAGACGCCCGCGCCGACCAGGTGCAGCGCGAGGTCGCCGACGACCTTGGACGACGGCGTCACCTTCACCAGGTGGCCGAGGATCTTGTCCGCGGCGGCGTACATCGCCTCGATGTCCTCGAACCGGTCGCCCAGGCCCAGCGCGATGGCCTGCGTCCGCAGGTTCGACAGCTGCCCGCCGGGGATCTCGTGGTCGTAGACACGCCCGGTCGGCGAGGCCAGCCCGGCCTCGAACGGCGCGTAGATCTTGCGCACGCTCTCCCAGTACGGCTCCAGGTCCCCGATCGCCCGCAGGTCGAGCCCGGTGGTCCGGGCCGAGTGGTCGGTGGCCGCCACGATCGACGACAGCGACGGCTGCGACGTCGTGCCCGCCATCGACGACACCGCGCCGTCGACGGCGTCCGCGCCCGCGTTGATCGCCGCGAGGTACGTGGCCAGCTGGCCACCCGCGGTGTCGTGGGTGTGGATGTGCACCGGCAGGTCGAACTCCTTGCGCAGCGCGGTGACCAGCTTGGTGGCCGCGGGGGCGCGCAGCAGCCCGGCCATGTCCTTGATCGCCAGCACGTGCGCCCCGGCGCCGACGATCTGCTCGGCCAGCTTGAGGTAGTAGTCGAGCGTGTAGAGCTTCTCGCCCGGGTCGGACAGGTCCGAGGTGTAGCAGAGCGCGACCTCGGCGACGGCGGATCCGGTCTCGCGCACGGCCTCGATGGCCGGGCGCATCTGCTCGACGTCGTTGAGCGCGTCGAAGATCCGGAAGATGTCGATGCCGGTCTTCGTGGCTTCCTCGACGAAGGCGTTCGTCACCTCGGTCGGGTACGGCGTGTACCCGACGGTGTTGCGCCCGCGCAGCAGCATCTGGAGGCAGATGTTCGGCACGGCCTCGCGCAGCGCGGCCAGCCGCTCCCACGGGTCCTCGGCGAGGAACCGCAGCGCGACGTCGTAGGTCGCGCCGCCCCAGCACTCCAGCGACAGCAGCTGCGGCAGCGTGTTGGCGACGACCGGCGCCGCGGCCAGGAGGTCCTTCGTGCGGACGCGCGTGGCGAGCAGCGACTGGTGCGCGTCGCGGAACGTCGTGTCGGTGACGCCGATGTGCGGCGACTCGCGCAGCCACCGCGCGAATCCGGCCGGGCCGAGCTCGACGAGCTTCTGCTTCGAGCCCGGCGCCGGCTGGGCGTCCTTCGGCAGCTTCGGCAGCTTGAGGGTGGCGTCCGGCGTCTTCGGGCGCTCGCCGTGCGGCTTGTTGACCGTCTGGTCGGCGAGGTAGGTCAGCAGCCGCGTGCCGCGGTCGGCGGACTGCCGCGCCGTGAGCAGCCCCGGGCGCTCCTCGATGAACGACGTCGTGACGCGCCCGGCGCGGAAGTCCGGGTCGTCGAGCACGGCCTGCAGGAACGGGATGTTCGTGGCGACACCGCGGATCCGGAACTCCGCGACGGCGCGGCGGGCGCGGCGGACGGCGGTCTCGAAGTCGCGGCCGCGGCAGGTGAGCTTCACCAGCAGCGAGTCGAAGTGGGCGCTGATCTCGGTGCCGGAGAAGGCGGTGCCGCCGTCGAGCCGGATGCCCGAGCCGCCCGGCGAGCGGTAGGCGGAGATCATCCCGGTGTCCGGGCGGAAGCCGTTGGCCGGGTCCTCGGTGGTGATGCGGCACTGGAGAGCCGCGCCGCGCAGGTAGATCTTGTCCTGGGACAGGCCCAGGTCGTCGAGGGTCTCGCCGGCGGCGATCCGCAGCTGCGACTGGACGAGGTCGACGTCGGTGACCTCTTCGGTGACCGTGTGCTCGACCTGGATGCGCGGGTTCATCTCGATGAAGACGTGCTTGCCCTGCTTGTCGAGGAGGAACTCGACGGTGCCGGCGTTGCGGTAGCCGATCTGCCGGGCGAACTTGACGGCGTCCGCGCAGATGCGATCGCGCAGCTCCGGGTCGAGGTTCGGCGCCGGGGCGAGCTCGACGACCTTCTGGTGGCGCCGCTGCACCGAGCAGTCGCGCTCGTAGAGGTGGATGATGTTGCCCGCGCCGTCGGCGAGGATCTGCACCTCGATGTGCCGCGGCTCGACGACGGCCTTCTCGAGGAAGACGGTCGGGTCGCCGAAGGCGGACTCGGCCTCGCGCGCGGCGGCCTCGATGGACTCGCGCAGCACGGCGGGGTCCTCGACGCGGCGCATGCCACGCCCGCCACCGCCGGCGACGGCCTTGACGAACAGGGGGAAGCCGAGGCCTTCGGCCGCCGCGACGAGCTCGTCGACGTCGCTGGACGGTTCGGACGACCCCAGTACCGGCACCCCGGCCTCGCGCGCGGCCTTGACCGCGCGGGCCTTGTTGCCGGTGAGTTCGAGGATGTCGGCGCTCGGCCCGACGAAGGTGATCCCCGCTTCTTCGCACGCCCGCGCGAGGTCGGGGTTCTCCGAGAGGAAGCCGTAACCGGGGTAGACGGCGTCGGCTCCCGCCTTCTTCGCCGCGGCCACGATCTCGTCGACCGAGAGGTACGCGCGCACGGGGTGACCGGGTTCGCCGATCTCGTACGCCTCGTCGGCCTTCAGCCGGTGCAGCGAGTTGCGGTCTTCGTGCGGAAACACGGCGACCGTCCCCGCACCGAGTTCGTAGCCGGCGCGGAACGCCCGGATCGCGATCTCCCCGCGGTTGGCCACCAGAACCTTGCGGAACATGCCCGGTCCTTCCCTCTTGGATCGGTAAGTCAACGCACGTTACCCGGTTCTTCCCGCTCTGCGGGAGTTCAGTCCCGGGTGATGGACATCATGCGGACCGGAAGGTTCACCGGTCAGCCCTGGTGGCACCTCTCGACGCGCCCGCGGCGGGTGACGGGCCACAGCGTTCCCCGGCGTCCTCGGCGTTCCGGCCCACCGGGTCCGCGACGTCACCTCCTGCACACACCATCGCCCTGCACTCCGTTCTGCCTTCTCCGGGTCGGTCCCACGTTCGGCGAGCGTATCGGGCCCGGCCGGCGAGCAGCCCGGGAAAGCCGCAGATCGGAGACGGTTTTCCACATCTCGGCGGGGCTGTGGACAACTGCGTCTCAACCGCCGGCGGACGCGTACAGCAGGCGGTTGGCCGTGCCCTCCGGGACGCCCTTGAGCACGTCCGGCGTCGCCGCGCGGATCAGGGCGTCGTCCACCTGCGCCGGGGTGTCGCCGGGGTGCTGGGCGCGGTAGAGGGCCGCCACACCGGCCGCGAACGCCGCCGCCATCGACGTGCCGGAATCCGGGTTCGCGCCCGTGCCGCCCGCGGCCGGACCCGGGATGTCGGTGCCCGGGGCGTACAGGTCGACGTCCTCGCCCGAGTTCGACGACTTGTCCGGCCGGTCCTGGGTGTCGGAGGCCGCGACGGTCAGCGCCTCGGGCACCCGGCCCGGCGAAAAGCCACCGGCGTCCGCGGTCTCGCTGCCCGCCGGGACGGCGATCGGCACCACCGCGGCCAGCCGTTTCACCGCGGCGTCGAGCTGGTCGTTCGGTACCCCGCCGATGCCGAGGACGGCGACGGCGGGCTGCTGGGCGTTCTGCGCGACCCAGTCGATGCCGGCGATGATCTGCTCGGTGGCCCCACCGCCGTCTTTGTCGAGCACGCGCACGGGCACGATCTGCGCGCCCTTCGCGACGCCGTAGTCCTTGCCCGCCGCGATGCCGGCCAGGCGGGTGCCGTGGCCGTTGGTGTCGGTGGTGTCCGAGCCGCCGTTCAGGAAGTCCCGCCCGGGTGCGACGCGGCCCTGGAAGTCGGGGTGCTTCGCGTCGACACCGCTGTCGATCACGTAGATCGTGACGTCCGAGGCGTCGCTCGCGTAGTGGTAGGCGTGGTCGAGCCCGGTGCGCTGGTCGATCCGGTCCAGCCCCCAGCTGGGCGGATCCGGCTGCAGCCCACCCTCGGCGGCGGCGGGGGTCGAACCGGCGAGTACGAGCGCCACGGCCGCGAGAAGCATCCTCATGATCGTCGTGGTACCCCTGCGGCGCCCGGACGACAACTCAGGGCTGTCGCCCGTTCGGCTGATTCCGCCGCGCGAGGACCGCGGTGTCGATCGCCAGCAGGACGAGGGCCACGACGGCGATCGACTGCCCTGCCAAGGTCAGCGAAGAGTGCTCCAGGACGGCGGCGAACGTCGGCGCCAGCACGCCGAGCAGCCCGGCGGTCCCCGTGGCCAGCACGGCACAGCCGACCGGCCGCGGGTTCAGCACGACGGCGACGAGCGGCACGGCCACGGCCAGCAGGGCGCCGAGCACGAAGTAGGCGGCCGCGCGGCCGCCGTCATCGGAGTCGTAGGCGCTCAGCTCGCCGAGCTGGACGATCCAGGCGCCCGCGCCCGTCACGCCGAGCACGATCGCCACCCACGACGGCCAGCCCCGCACCCGTCCGGCGCGGAGTGCGACGGCGGGGTTCCGGCGCAGCGCCGCGAGCGCGAACGCCCCGGCGACCGCCCACGCGAGGTGCGCGAGCAGCTGGAAGGTGTAGCCGGCGTTCAGTTCGGTGCCCGAGCCATCGGCGAGGGTGACCATCTCGCCGAGGAACCGGAAGAGCCCGAAGAGCGCGGACAGCCCGGTGCCGAACAGCAGCGCGGGCCCGATCCGCGAGCGGGTCCGCGGGGTGAGCGCGAGGATCCCGGCGAGCAGCGCGCACGCGGCCACGATGAGGACGTAGGCCGTCATGCCGGGCCGGTATTCGCCGAGGAGGTAGTGGCCGTAGCGGTAGTCCAGGGGGAGCCCGGTCACCGCGAAGACGGTGCCGGTGATCGCGAGGACGCCGGCGAACCCGCCGACGGGATCCACCGCGCCGGCGGAGCCGCCCGATGACGGGCGTTCCGGGGCGGCCGCTGTGGCGGGCCCGCGCGCCGCTTCGCCGGCCACGGGTTCGGGGGCCGGTCCCGATGTGGCTTTGGTGGCGGCCGACGCGTCGGACGTGGTGTTCGGTGCGGTGGAGGTGCCCAACACAGCATCCGAGCGCTTCCTCGGCTCCGGCTCGGCGGCAAGCCGCGCCGCGGACTCCGGCCCGGGCTTGGCCGCCACATCGGGCACCGGCCGGGGCGCCTGCTTGGCCGCCCCAGCTGCCGCGTCCGGCCTGGCCGCCACCTCCGGCTGGTGCTCGGCCACCACCGGCTCCGCCTCCGGCTCCACCCTCGGCTCCGCGACCGGCACCGGCAGCGCCTCGACCTCCACCCCGACGACCACCTCCCCGGTGGGCCCGCTCACCACGACCTTCCCGCGCCGCGTCCCCGACTCGCCGGCCGTGACCGTCAGCTCCACCCTGCCGGCCCCCTCGGCCACCGCGATCCACGGGTGCGAAGCCTCGAACCGCACCTCGCGCGCCACCGGCGGCCCCACCGGCCGGACCGTCGCCGATGCCACCCCACCCGCCGGTGCCGACAGGCGGACCGCCGGCACGTCGACCCGGACCACCGCGAACCGCAGCGCGTCGGAAGCCGCCGCGGACACGTGCTCGATGTCCGTCGCCGCCATGGCCTTCAGGGCCTCGAACGCCCCGATCGCCACCGGGAGGTTGTCGCTCGAAAGGCGGCGTCTCAGCTCCGCCACCGCGCCCAGCCGGGTGAACGGGTTCTCCGCCTCGATCGCCGCCGCCAGGTCGGGTGGGACCGGGGACGGCTTGATCCGGCGCCGCCTGCTCTTCGCCAGGTACAGCTCGCCCTGCATCTCGATGTCACGGCTCGGCGTCTGCTTCGGGTTGCGCTCGCGGACGCGGTCGAACAGGTACTCGTACAGCTCGCCGAGGGCGATCCAGCCGTCCTCGTCGCGGTCGGCCTCGCCCGTGCGCAGGCCCTCCACCAGCGCCGCCGTGAACACCGACGGCTGGGCCGGCTGGTTGGAGGCCAGCCGCGCGCCCTCGAAGGCGTACTCGATCGAGTTCGACGCCGTGATCACCGCCCGGCCGTGGCCCCCGCGGAAGCTGTCGAGGACGTTCGCGTCGCCCGAGGCCCGGACCGCCACCCCCTGCCCGAACGCCCCGCCGTAGCAGCAGTCCAGCAGCAGGACGATGCTGCGCGAGCGGCTCTGCCGGATGCACTGCTGCACGAACTGCGCGGGCACCGCGGTGGACCGGAGCCGGTCGGGCCGGGTGTTGCGGGCGGCGAAGTACAGGCCGCCCGAGTCGTCCTTCAGGCCGTGACACGAAAAGTGCAGCAGCAGGACGTCGTCGGGCCGGCCCTCCACGCAGAGGTCCTCGATCTCCGCCTGGACGACGTGCGCGGTCTCGTTGCGGACCACCTGCACGTCGAAGTCGCTGATCGTCCGGTCGGCGAGCACCCCGGCCAGGGCATCGGCGTCCGCCGCGGGCGAGCCCAGCCGCTGGAGTCCCGCGTTGTCGTACTCGCCGTTGGCGACGATCAACGCCCGCCTCCGCCCGGCCATACCGGTAGGAAACGCCCATGGCACGACTACGGCAATCAGCCGAACGGGCACACCTACCCGGCGCCGGCCCCGAAAATCGTTTCCTGCTCCTTCAGGCAGACCACGGCGTCGAACGCGGCCGCGACGTCCACCGGCACCGACGCGTGCGCGTGCCGGATGCTCGCGGCCGCGGGGCGCGCGACCAGGCACGGCGCGTGCGGGGCCAGTGCTGCCTCGACGCTGCCGTCCGCGGGCGCCACGACTGCCTGCTCGAACATCCGGAACCCGAGCGGTGCGGCTTCGTCGGGTACCAGGCCGGTGGTCGTCCCCGAAACGGCGGTGAGCGCCAGCGCGAAGTACTTGTCCCCCAGCTCCGCGGCCAGGTGCGTCCCCGCCGTCGGCGCCGTCATGCCCGGCATCGGCGAGAACGGGACGCGCTGGAGGTGTCCGTTGTGGAGCATCAGGACGATCTTCTCGCCCGGGTGCAGCCGCCGCAGCAACCGCACGGTGGCCGCCATGTACGTGTCGCGGGACGAACTCTGCGGCTCGGGCGCACGGCCCGCCGTCAGCGCGTCCAGTTCGCGCAGGTACAGATCCACGCGCAGGGCGCCGTCGGCGTGGTGGGCGGCGACTTCGCCGTAGACGTGCCCAAGCGACTCCACATGTCCTTTCAGGACGGTCAACGCCGCCGTCGCCGCGTCCCGCGCTTCGGTGCTCATCTCTTGGTAGCGGCCAGGCGCGACCGCGCTGCTCACCGACGCGTACGGCTCGCACGCCGCCAGCGCGTTGTCCACAAGGGACAGATGGGCCGGTTCCACGCGCGAGACGCACTCGCGGAGCGCCTTCAGCGAAGGCACCGGCGAGCCCGCCGAGCCCGGCACGTCGAGGCCGGCGAACCGGACGTCGCCGCGCGAGCGCAGCCAGGTCAGCATCGCGTGCACCTCGGCCGAGCCGCCGAGGCCGAAGGTGAAGCCGTCGCGCGCGATGTCGGCGACTTCGCCGGGGCCGCCGCGGAGCCAGGCGTCGACCAGCCGGCCTTCCGGGAAGCCCCCTTCGAACCCGAGGACGGTGAACCCGCGCTCCGCGACGAGGTGCCGCAGCAGGCGGTCGCGCAGCGCGCCGAACTCGCGGATGTGATGGTTGTTCTCGCCGATCGCGACGACCTCGGCGTCGCCGATCAGGTCGGCGATCTCGGTGACGGCGATGGTGTCGATCTCTGGCATACTGGCCACACTAACGCAACAGGAGTAGCAATTGGCAACCGAGATTTCCGGGACGAAGCGACCGGGCGGCCGCACCGAGCGGACCCGCCTCGCCGTGCTGAACGCCACCCTGGAGCTGCTCGGGGAGCGCGGGTACGCCGAGCTGACCGTCGAGGCGGTCGCCGACCGCTCGGGTGTGCACAAGACGACCCTGTACCGCCGCTGGGAGTCCGCCGAAGGCCTGGTCGCCGCGGCCCTGCTGCTGGGAGCCGAGCAGGAGTGGGCTGCGCCGGACACCGGTTCGCTCGAAGGCGATCTGCGCGCGATCAACCTGGAACTGGTGCGCTACTTCACCACCCCTGGCGAGCGTGAGCTGCCGATCGCGTCGATTTCGGCGGCCTTCCTCTCCCCGCGCGCCGCGGAGGCCCTGCGGGAGTTCTACGTCGACCGCCACGCCCGCTCGGCCGCCGCCGTGCACCGGGCGATCGAGCGCGGCGAGGTCCCGGCCGGCACCGACGCGGTCGAGGTCGTCCGCGTCGCCTGCGGGCCGGTCTTCTACCGGCTGTTCATCGCCCGGGAGGGCGTGACGCCGAAGGACGCGGGGGTCGCGGCGGCTGCCGCGGCCGCGGCGGCGAAGGCCGGTGTGTTCACCGCAGCCGGCGGCGGTAGCGCATCTCTTCCAGGGTGACGCGCCCGTCGTCGATCGTCTCGGTCCGGCGGGCGCCGTCGTCCTCCCAGCCCTGCCGGACGTAGAAGGCCTTCGCCCGCTCGTTCGTCGCGAGCACCCACAGGATGGCGCTGTCCCCGGGCAGTTCTTCGACGACCCGGTCGTGCAGCCGCCTGCCGAGCCCCCGCCCCCAGTACTCCGGCAGCAGGTAGAGCGCGTGGAGCTGCCCGGGACCGAACGCGGCGAACCCGGCCACGGCCCCGTTTTCCTCGACGACCAGGACCTGACCGGCCCCCTCCTCGATGCGCCGGGCCCACGACGCCGCCCGCGCCCCGGCCGAGAGGCGGGTGAGGAAGTCCGCCGGGATCAGGCCCGCGTACGCCGCCTGCCAGGACCGCACGTGGACCTCGCCGATCGCCGGGGCGTCGGCCACCGTGGCGGCGCGGACGGTCAGCTCTTCTCCAGGTAGTCCGCGCGGTCGACGTCGACGACGTCGCCGACCATCTGGGCCAGGCCGTGGTACTTCTTCAGCTCCGGGTCCTTCTCGACGATCTCCTGCGCGCTCTGGCGGGACGCGGCGATGACGTCCTCGTCCCGCAGCAGCGAAAGCAGCTTCAGCGTGGACCGCTTCCCGGACTGCGCGGCGCCGAGGATGTCGCCTTCCCGGCGCAGTTCCAGGTCCAGCCGCGACAGCTCGAAGCCGTCGGTGGTCGACTCGACCGCCGCCAGCCGTTCGCGCGTCGCCGTGCCGTCGAGGGTCTCGGTGACCAGCAGGCACAGCCCCGGGACGCTGCCCCGCCCGACGCGGCCGCGCAGCTGGTGCAGCTGGCTGACGCCGAACCGGTCGGCGTCCATGATCACCATCGCGGTCGCGTTCGGGACGTTCACGCCGACCTCGATCACCGTGGTCGCGACCAGCACGTCGAGCTCCCCGGCCGAGAACGCCCGCATCACCGCGTCCTTGCCGTCGGGGGGCATCCGGCCGTGCAGCACGTCGATCTTCAGGCCCTGCAGCGGGCCGTGCGCCAGCTCGGGCGCGACCTCCAGGACCGCCAGCGGCGGCCGCTTGTCGCTCTTGTCCGACGGCGGCTCGTCGCCGATCCGCGGGCACACGACGTAGGCCTGGTGGCCCTTGCCGACCTCTTCGCGCACGCGCTGCCAGATCCGCTCGAACCAGGCGGGTTTCTCGGCGACCGGCACGACCGTGGTGGCGATCGGCGACCGCCCGACCGGCATCTCGCGCAACGCGGACACCTCCAGGTCGCCGTACACGGTCATCGCGACCGTGCGTGGGATCGGCGTCGCGGTCATGACGAGCACGTGCGGGCTGGTGTCGCCGGCGCCGCGGGTGCGCAGCGCGTCCCGCTGCTCGACGCCGAAGCGGTGCTGCTCGTCGACGACGGCGAGACCGAGGTCGGCGAATTCGACGTGGTCCTGGATCAGCGCGTGCGTGCCGACGACGATGCCCGCCTCGCCGCTGACGATCTCCAGCAGCGCCTTCTTGCGCTCCTTGGCGCCCATCGACCCGGTGAGCAACGTGACGCGGGTGGCGTTTTCCGCCGCGCCGAGCTCGCCCGCCTGGCCGAGGTCGCCGAGCATCTCCCGCAGCGACCGCGCGTGCTGCGCGGCCAGGACCTCGGTCGGCGCCAGCATCGCGGCCTGCCGCCCGTTGTCGACGACCTGCAGCATGGCCCGCAGCGCGACCACCGTCTTGCCTGAGCCGACCTCGCCCTGCAGCAGCCGGTTCATCGGGTGCTCCGACGCCAGGTCCGCGGCGATCTCGTCGCCGATCCCCCGCTGGCCCGCGGTCAGGTCGAAGGGCAGCCGCTTGTCGAAGGCGTCCGCGAGACCGCCGCTGACGTGCGGGTTCGCCTTCGCCGGCCGGGAGATGGCCGAGTGGCGCCGCTGCGCGAAGATCAGCTGGACGGCCATGGCCTCGTCCCACTTGAGCCGCTTCTTCGAGGCTTCCAGGTGCGCCCAGTTGTCCGGGCGGTGGATGCCGTGCAGCGCGGTGTCGAGGTCGGACAGGCGGTGCAGCCGCCGCAGCTCCGCGGGCATCGGGTCGTCGTCGACCTCGAGGACGTCGAGGACCTGGCGCACGCACTTGGCGATCGACCACGTCGGCATGCCCTGGGCCGCCGGGTACACCGGGATGATCGCGGCGAGGAAGTTGTCCATCGCCTCGGCTTCGCGTTCGGCGTCGAACAACTCGTACTCGGGGTTGGTCAGCTGCAGGGTGTCGCGGAAGGCGGACACCTTGCCGGCGAACAGGCCGGTCTTGCCGGGGACCAGGTCCTTCTCCCGCCACGCCTGGTTGAAGAAGGCGCAGGTGAGCCGGCGTTTGCCGTCGGTGATCACCATGTCGATGATGGTCCCGTTGCGGGCCTTCATCCGCCGCTTGCTCACCTTTTCGATGCGCGCCAGCACGGTGGCGTGCTCGCCGAGCTCGAGACCGGCGATGTCGGTGAGCTCCCCGCGCTCGGCGTAGCGGCGCGGGTAGTGGCGCAGCAGGTCGCTGACCGTCTCGATGTCCAACGCCGTGGCGAGCGCCTTCGCCGTCTTGGCGCCCAGCAGCAACGGCAGCTTGTCGCGCAGTCCGGCCATCCGCTATTCGACTCCCATCAGCAGCACGGCGTCCGCCTGGCCGCTGGCGTAGCTCGTCAGCTCCACCTCCGGGTGCTCCACCCGCAGCTGCTCCGCGAGCTCCCCGGCGACCCCCGGCGGCGCCGCGGCCCCGCTCAGCACCGTCACCAGCTCCCCGCCGAGCGCCAGCATCCGGTTCAGCACCTTCATCGCGGCCGCGACCAGGTTGGTCTCGGACGCGGGCGCGGGCTCGATCAGCACCACCTCGTCGTCGACCAGGCCGACCACGTCGCCGGACTGGGCCCGGCCCACCCAGGTTAGCGACTCCTCCTGCGCGATCCGCAGTTCGCCACGCCTGGTCGCGGCCGCCGCTTCGGCCATCGCGACGACGTCGTCGTTGGTGCGGCGCCCGGCGTCGTGCACCGCGAGCGCGGCCAGCACCTGCACCGGCGACGCGCACGGGATGACCACGACGTCCCGGTCGGCGGCCATCGCGTGCCCGGCGGCGGTGTCGGCCGCCGCGGTCAGCGCGACGCTGCCCGGCAGCACCGTCACGTGCCGCCCGGCAGCCTCGTTGAGCAGGCCGATCAGGTCCTCGACGCTCGGCGTCCCGCCCTCGGGCACGGCCAGCACCGGGATGCTTTCGGCGCGCAGCAGCTCGGCCAGCGCCCCGCCGTGGACGACGGCGACGACCGTGCGGTCGATCCCGCCGCCCGGCTCGATCGGCGTCGGGGTGAGCAGCGGCTCGACCCGGATCCGGCGCGGGCGGCCGAGCGCGAGCCCGGCCTCGATGGCGGCGCCGATGTCGGCGCAGTGGACGTGCACGGCGTGGCTGCCCGAGCCGTCGCCGGCCACCGTGACGCTGTCCCCGAGACCGCTCAGCTCCTTGCGCAGGGCCGGCAGGCTCGTTTCGCCGACGCCGTCCAGCAGGTACATGACCTCCCAGGCGTAGGCGCCGGCTTGGGGGACCGCGTGGACTTCGAGGGGGTGTTCCTGCTCGATGGGGGCGCCGGTGAGCACGCCGACCAGCGCGTCGAGCACGGCGACGAGCCCGCGCGCACCCGCGTCGACGACCCCCGCCCTGGCCAGCGCGGGCAGCTGCTCCGGCGTCTTTTCCAGGGCGTGCGCGGCCTCTTTCGCCGCCTTCTGCGCGACGGCACCGAGCGGGCTCGCGTCCCCGCGGACGGCGAGGGCGACGGCGTGCAGGACGGTCAGGATGGTCCCGGCGACCGGGCGGCTGACGGCGCCGGTGGCGGCCTCGTCGGCGTGCCCGAGGGCCTTGGCCAGCCACGGGCCGTCGAGGTCGCCTTCGGCCGAGTCGGCCAGCCCCCGCACGACCTGGGAGAGGATCACCCCGGAGTTGCCCTTGGCGGAGGCGACCGCGCCGCGCGCGAGGATCTTCAGCGCCTCGGCGGCGTCCTGCGGGGCGGTCTTCCCCAGTTCCGCGGCCGCGCCGGTCATCGTGAAGAGCATGTTGGAGCCGGTGTCGGAGTCGGCGACGGGGTAGACGTTGATCTCGTCGATGGCCGGGCGCAGGCTCGCCAGGCTGTGCACACAGCCCTTCGCCCAGGCCGAAACCGCCGCCGCGTCCAGCACCCGCACCCGTAACCTCCCGACCGTCCGGGGCAGCGTATCGACCCGGTGCCGAGGGCCGGGAAAGCAGTAGTTACTATGGTCGAGTTGCCCAGTGCATCTGGGCTCAATCTTTATGTCTCAGCTATGACCCAGATCCAAAGGAGTTCGACGTGGCTGCCGTGTGCGACGTCTGTGGCAAGGGACCCGGCTTCGGCAAGTCGGTCTCGCACTCCCACCGCCGTACCAACCGCCGGTGGAACCCGAACATCCAGACCGTGCACGCCAAGGTGGGTGTGTCCCAGCGCAAGCGCTTGAACGTGTGCACCTCGTGCATCAAGGCGGGCAAGGTCGTTCGCGGCTGAGGCGAGAAGAGTTCGAAAATGGCGGGTGCTCCTCGGAGCACCCGCCATTTTCATGCCTTCAGGAAGCCGGTCAGCAGCGGCTTGAGCGTCTCCGGGAACTGCAGCACCCCGTGGTCCTGGCCGGCCAGGGTCTCGTGGCGGGCGCCCGGCACCGCCGCGGCCGCCGCGCGGGCGCCCGCCTGGAGCGCCTCGTCGCTCGCGCCGCCACCGATCACCAGCGTCGGTGCCGTGATGCGAGCCAGGTTCTCCGTGCGCGGGCGGGCGTCCGGGCCGCAGATCGTCAGGTCGTACGGGAGCGTGTGCGCCAGCGCCGTGAACCAGCCCCAGACCGGCGCCTGCTTCATCCCCTCGATCATCCCTTCCGGCGTGCCCGCGACCTTCAGGAACGTCGCCACCGCGCCGTCGCGGTCCCCCGCCGCGAGCCGGCCGCGCACCTCGTCCACGACGTTCGCCCGCGGGTGCTCGTCCGTCGAGTACGGCGGCTCGTACGCCACCACGCGATCGATCGGGAGCCCGGTCGCGGCCGCCTCCAGGGCCAGGACCGCACCCGACGAGTGCCCGAACACCGACGCCGTCCCGCCCACCTGCGCGATCAGCGCCGCGATGTCCTCGATCTCCCGTTCCAGCGCGTACTCGGCCGAATCGCCGGAGTCACCGCGGCCGCGCCGGTCGTAGGCGATCGTCGTGAAATCCGACGCCAGGACCTCGGCCAGGCCGGACACGGTCGTGCGGTCGTTGAACGCGCCGCCGGCCAGGATCACCGGCGGGCCGTCGCCGCGCTGCTCGAAGAAGATCGACGTGCCGTCGGCCGATGTGACGTTCATGTGTACTCCAAGGATCCGTTTCCCCCTGGTCGGAGCCGGCTCGCGGATCCGGACACGAACCTACGGAAGCTTCCAGTCGACCGGCTGCGCGCCCTGCTCGGCCAGCAGCTGGTTGGCCCGGCTGAACGGCCGGGATCCGAAGAAGCCGTTGTGCGCCGAGAGCGGGCTCGGGTGCGCCGACTCGATGCACGGGACGTCACCGAGCATCGGGCGCAGGTTGCGGGCGTTGCGGCCCCACAGGATCGCCACCATCGGCTCCGAGCGCGCGGCGAGGGCCTTGATCGCCTGCTCGGTGACCTCTTCCCAGCCCTTGCCCTGGTGGGAGTTCGACTTCCCGGGCTGGACGGTCAGCGCCCTGTTGAGCAGCAGCACGCCCTGGTCGGCCCACGGCGTCAGGTCGCCGTTGGACGGCAACGGGTGGCCGAGGTCCTCGGTGTACTCCTTGTAGATGTTGATCAGGCTCTTCGGGATCGGCCGGACCTCCGGCGCCACCGAGAAGCTCAGGCCCACCGCGTGCCCCGGTGTCGGGTACGGGTCCTGCCCGACGATCAGCACGCGAACGTCGTGGAACGGCTGCTGGAACGCCCGCAGCACGTGTTCACCCGCCGGAAGGTAGGTGCGGCCCGCGGCGATCTCCGCGCGGAGGAATTCCCCCATCGCGGCGACCTGCGGCGCCACCGGTTCGAGGGCTTTCGCCCAGCCTGCCTCGACGATGTCCTGCAGCGGTCGTGCGGTCACGGCCCGCGAGCTTACCGGGCGTGGCCGGCGTCACCCGAGCGGGTCGAGCCGCCGCAGCTCGGTCCGGAACCGCTGTGCCCGCCGGACGTACGAATCGACGACGAGCGCGATGTTCTCCGCGCCGAACGACTTGTTCTCCCGTGTCTTCCCCGGCACGCCCAGCGCGATTTCGCCGGTCTTCACGTGGGAGCCGTACGACAGCACCGCGCCCGCGCCGACCATGCCGCCGTCCTCGATCACCGAGCCGTTCAGCACCACCGAACCGGACGCGATCAGGCAGCCCGTACCGATCGTCGCGCCCTCGACGTGCACCGCGTGCCCGATCGCCGACGACGGGCCGAGGATCGTGGGGTGGCGTTCGGTGCAGTGCAGGACGCAGCCGTCCTGGACGTTCGAGCGCTCGCCGATCTCGATGTAGCCGTGGTCGCCGCGCAGGACCGTCTGCGGCCACACCGACGCGTGCGCGCCGATCCGGACGTCGCCGATCACCGTCGCGTCCGGGTGGACGTAGGCGTCGGGGTGGATCGTCGGCTCGAGCGAACCGAGTGCGTAGATCGGCATGCCGCCTCCGGGGTGACTGCGGTTTCACTTCCCGTGCGATTGGATCACGCCATCGCCGCGAACCGGAACGCCAGTACCGGGAGCACCGGACTCGTGCTCCTGCTCGTCGTGCTGACCTGGCTGCTGAGCCTGCCCGCGGCCACGCACGCGCTCGCGAACGGCCTGGCCGGCACCCCGCCGATGGGCTGGAACAGCTGGAACCAGGTCCGCTGCTACGACCTCACCGAGGACGCCGTCAAGCAGGCGGCCGACGCGCTCGCCGACACCGGCCTGCGTGACGCGGGTTACCACTACGTCGTCGTCGACGACTGCTGGCAGGCGCCCACCCGGGCGGCGGACGGCTCGCTGCGGGCGGACCCGAAGCGGTTCCCGCACGGCATCGCGGACCTCGCCGACTACGTGCACTCGCGCGGCCTGCTGTTCGGCATCTACGCCGTGCCCGGCAGCCGCACCTGCGCCATGGCGAACGACGCCTACCCCGCGGCCGGCATCGGCTCGCTCGGCCACGAGCGCCAGGACGCCGAGACGTTCGACCGCTGGGGCGTCGACTACCTCAAGTACGACTGGTGCAACGCCGACACCGTCGACGGCCTCGACCGCAAGGCCGCCTTCGAGAAGATGCGCAACGAGCTCGCCGCGCTGCCGCGCCCGATCGTCTACGCGATCTCCGAATACGGCGTCTCCAGCCCGTGGACCTGGGCGCGGCCGGTGGCGAACCTGTGGCGCACCACCTACGACCTGGTCCCGACCTGGGACTCGGTGCTCGCGACGATCGACCAGCAGGCCGCCGTCGCCGTCCACAGCGGCTCCCCCGGCGGCTGGAACGACCCGGACATGCTGCAGGTCGGCAACGGCACGCTGACCGCCGACGAGGCCCGCGCGCACTTCAGCATCTGGGCCGTGCTCAACGCGCCACTGTTCGCCGGCACCGACCCGGCGAAGCTGAGCGACACCGATCTCGCGACGCTGGGCAACGCCGAGGCGATCGCCGTCGACCAGGACTTCGCGGGCAGCCAAGGGCGGCAGCTCGCCGTGGGCCCGGGCTACCAGGTCTGGGGGAAACCGTTGACCGGCGGCGGTTTCGCGGTGGTGCTGCTCAACACCGGCAGCACCACCGCGACCGTCTCCGCTTCGGTTCCGGGCTCCTGGAACGTCCGGGACCTGTGGGCCCACCGGGACATCGGTACCACCGCGTCGGCGTCCCTGCGGCCCCACGCCGCGGCCCTGCTGAAGCTCACCCCTCGGTGAGGTCCTTGCCGAAGCAGCGGCTTTCCGGCTCGTTCTTGTAGAGGCCGAACTTCGGGATCTCGACGTAGCCCGACGACGTGTAGAGCGCGATCGCCTCCGGCTGCTTGGTCCCGGTCTCCAGGACCGCGCGCTTGCGGCCGCACAGCGCCGCCGTCCGTTCCAGTTCGGACAGGATCAGCCGCGCGAACCCGCGGCCGCGGGCCGAATCGGCGACGTACATGCGCTTGAATTCGGCGTCGCCCGGCTGGAAGTCCGGCTCGGGGCCGTCGTGGGCGCGCCAAGCCCCGCAGGCGACCGCCTCCTCGCCCTGGTAGCCGACGAGGAACAGGCCCTGCGGCGGATCGAAGTCCGCCGGGCTCAGCGGGGTGGCGTCCTCGTCGCCGTAGCGCTCGATGTACACCTGCTGCACAGCGGCCATGAGCCTGGCCGCGTCGGGGTGGTCGTAGGGGACCGGAACGATTCTCACGCTTCCGGAGCCTAGATCAGCGCCAGTGCGTCCATCCGCCGTTCCGGGTGAACGGCTTGCCGTCGACGGTGATCCCGGAGCCGGCCATGGTGACGACGCCGATCACGCGCCAGCCGTCGGGCAGCTCGGTGAACGGCGGGAACGTGGCCGCGAGCGCGTGGTCCTCGCCGCCGGTGAGGACCCAGTCCAGGGGGTCCGCGCCGAGCGCGGCGCCGACCTCGGTCAGCCGGGAGGGGACGTCGAGGTCGGCGGTGCGGACGTCGAGGCCGACCCCGGAGGCCTCGCCGATGTGGCCGAGATCGGCGAGCAGACCGTCGGAGACGTCGATCATCGCCGTGGCCCCGGCGAGGGCGGCGCGCGGACCGGCTTCGTAGGGCGGTTCCGGGCAGCGCTGGGCGTTGACGACGCCGACCGGCGACCGGAAGCCGCGGCCGAGCACGGCCAGGCCGGCCGCGGCCCAGCCGAGCCGTCCGCAGACCGCGAGGACGTCACCGGGCCGGGCGCCCGAGCGCGTCACCGGTTCGCGGTCGCCGAGGTCGCCGAGCGCCGTGACACTGATCACGAGCTGGTCGGCGCGGACCATGTCGCCGCCGGAGACGCCGACACCCGCGCGTTCGGCTTCGGCCCACATGCCGTCGGCCAGCCCCGTGACGACCTCGCGCGGGGTGTCGGGCGGGCAGGCGATGCCGACCAGGACGGTGGTCGGGGTGGCACCCATGGCGGCGATGTCCGCGAGGTTGACCGCGACGGCCTTGCGCCCGACGTGCTCGGGCGTGGACCAGTCGAGCCGGAAGTGGACACCCTGGACGAGGACGTCGGTGCTGGCGACCACCCGCCCGTCCGGGGCGGCGACGACGGCGGCGTCGTCACCGGGACCGAGCAGCGTGCCCGGGGGCTGCCGCCGTCCTTCCGTGACGGCGCGGATGAGCGCGAACTCGCCGGTCTCGGCGACCGTTCCGTCGTTCGGTGACACCGGTCACCTCTGCTTTCTCTACCGGGACAAAGATCGATCACCGATAGTCGGATGCCCTATGTTTTTCCCTGAGCTGGCGATACGTTGCTGATGACGTTCCTACCTTGAGCCGATCGATCCCGACGAAAGGGCGCGCCGTGGTCCACGCATACATCCTCATCCAGACCGAGGTCGGCAAGGCGGCCGCGGTGGCTGCCGAGATCTCCAGCATCCCGGGTGTCACCAGCTCGGAGGATGTCACCGGACCGTACGACGTCATCGTCCGCGCGGCCGCCGACAACGTGGACCAGCTGGGCCAGCTCGTGGTCGCGAAGGTGCAGAACGTGGAAGGCATCACGCGGACGCTGACCTGCCCGGTCGTCCACCTCTGACCTCGAGGTTCGGGGGGTCGTCCTCCGGCACCGCCACTGTGGTGTAGTGGTCGGCGTGCCTGACTCCGACACCGGTGCGCCCCCCAGGGTGGTGCTCGTCACCGCGGCGGCGCTCGCCGTGGCCCTGGCGGTCGCCGTCGCCGTGTTCGCCCTGACCAGGGGTTCGGCGGACTCCGCCGATTCCGGTCCGTTGCCGCTGGTCCCCGTGCCCGCTCCGGCGGCCGGTACGCCCGCCTGCGGGACGCTGGTCGCCGCCGTGCCCACGGAACTGACGTCCAACGGCGCTTCGCTGAAGGTGCGCTCCCTCGCCGAGCCCGCCCCACCGGCGACGGTGGCCTGGGGTGCGCCGGATCCGCTGGTGCTGCGCTGCGGCCTGGACCGCCCGCCGGAGCTGACGCCGTCGGCGCAGCTGCGGCTGGTGAACCGCGTGCAGTGGCTGCAGGTCCCGGGCGACGGCGCGTCGACGTGGTACGTCGTGGACCGCGAGGTCTACGCGGCGCTGACGGTTCCGGACAGCGCCGGAACGGGTCCGCTGCAGCAGATCTCGGACACCGTGGCCGCGAAGCTGCCGGCGCGGCCGCTGCGGTTTTCCTAGCGCAGGCCGGTTCCGCGGGCGATCGCCGTCTCGACGAGGGTCGTCAGCAGGGTCGGGTAATCCATGCCGGTGACCTCCCACATCTTCGGGTAGGCGGACTTCGTCGTGAAGCCGGGCATGGTGTTGACCTCGTTGATGATCAGCTCGTGGTCTTCGGTGACGAAGAAGTCGACGCGGGCCAGTCCCTGGCAGTCCAGCGCCCGGAACGCTTCGACGGCCATCGCGCGGAGCTTCTCGGTGAGGGCGTCGTCGAGCTTGGCCGGGATGTCGAGCTCGGCATCGTCGCCGAGGTACTTGGTTTCGAAGTCGTACCAGGCGTTTTCGTCCTCGGACAGTACGCGGATCTCGGCCGGGAGCGAAGCCTCGACGCGGCCGTCCGGGAACTCGAGGACCCCGCACTCGACCTCGCGCCCGACGACGGCGGCCTCCACGAGGACCTTGGGATCGGTGGCGCGGGCGAGCTCGATGGCGGCGTCCAGGTCCGCCCAGCGGGCCACGCGGGAGATGCCGACGGACGACCCGGCGCGGGAGGGCTTGACGAACACCGGCAGGCCGAGCTCGGCCTGGTCCGCCGGGTCCAAAGTGGATTGCCCGCGCCGGAGGGCCGTGTAGGTGCCGACCGGAAGTCCTTCGGCGGCCAGCAGCTTCTTGGCGGTTTCCTTGTCCATGGCGGCGGCACTGGCCAGCACACCGGGACCGACGTACGGGATGCCGGCGAGCTCGAGCAGGCCCTGGATGGTGCCGTCCTCGCCGAAGGCGCCGTGCAGCACCGGGAAGACGACGTCGACCTGCGACAGCAGTTCGCTTTCCCGCCCGGGTTCGACGGCCACGAGACCCCGGCTGGACGGATCACCGGCGAGGACGAGACCCCGGCCGTCGTCGACGGACGGGAGTTCGCGGCCGCGGATGGCGAGCTGGGCGGAGTCGCCGCTGCCGAGCACCCAGCGGCCCTCGCGCGTGATCCCGACGGGCACCGCCTCGAACCGCTCCGGATCGAGGTGGCCGAGGACGCTGCCGGCGGACAGGCACGAGACGGTGTGCTCGCTGCTGCGCCCGCCGAACACGACCGCCACCCGGATCTTCTCGCTCATGGTGAGCCACCGTACCCGGTGACCTCGGCGAACAGCCGAGCCCCGTGCGGCGGACGGGCAGCGTCGAGCGACGGACGCAACCCGTGACGGGCTTGGCACGTCCAGTGTGCCGAGGGGTGGATGGGTCCAGCCGGCCCTGCCCCCTTTCGGACAGGTCGCCGCGGACTCCGGCCCGCCGCTGGAGCCGCTCGGGCCGCTCCCAGGGCAGGGCCCCGGCAGGTCTTTGCCGGCCGCGTTGGGCGCTCGATGCGGATTCCGCTTGGTCCGGCATGCCGGACCTGTGAGGCCACCGTGCGGGTTCGACGGCGACATGGGGGGACGTCGCACGGTGTGGTCGGCGACTTCACGCCGTCGCGTTAGGCCAACTCACCGGCCGCACCGGCCAACTCGCCCGCATTCCCGGTGAGTTGGCCGGTGCGGGCGGTGAGTTGGTGTCACCGGCGACCGGGAAGTCGCGCGGATTTGCCGGCTTGCGTCCTCGCGCGGGTCGGCTGGGTCATTCGCGACGTTCCGGCGGCGGACCCACTCCCGCCCGCCCGGCCCCGGACAGAACCCGCCCTCCCAGGGGGAACCACCACCGAATTGAGCGTATCGCCGCCGACCGGCACCGGCGGCCGGAAAACCCCGGCCGCAGCACGGTTGTCCACATCACGGCCGAACTGTGGACAACGAGAAACCTCACCGCAGCAAGGCCACCAGCACCGGCAGCGCCGCCACCAGAGCCTCCCGCGAACACCCCGCGTACCCGATCGCCACGCCGTGGGCCGTCGGGGTTCCCGCGAAGTGGCGCGCCAGCCCGTCCAGCCGGATGCCGCGCCGCTCGGCCGCCGCGATCACCGATGACTCCACCGAAGCCGACGAGAACGGCACCACCAGGTGGGCCCCCGCGTCGTCGCCGCGTACCGGAACGCCCGCCGAGGCGAGCGCCCCGGCCAGCAGCGTTCGGCGCTCGGCCATCTCGCGGCGCAGTTTCCGCAGGTGACGTCCCAGATCTCCGTTGCGGGCGAACTCGTACAGCACCCGCTGCCCGGCCGGGGACGGCCGGGTGCCGGTCAGGTCGCGGTACGCCAGCACCGCCGAGGTGATCGCCTCCGGCGCCACCATCCAGCCCGCGCCCAGTGTCGGCGTGAGGATCTTCGAAGTCGTCCCCAGGTGCACCACGACGTCCGGCGCCAACGAGGCCAGCATCGGCAGCGGTGCCACGTCGAAGCGGAGCTCGCCGTCGTAGTCGTCCTCGATGACCAGCATCGCCGAGGAACGCGCGCGCTCGACCAGCGACACCCGCCGCGCCGCGCTCAGCCTGCTGCCCATCGGGTACTGGTGCGCCGGCGAGCAGTACACCGCCCGCGCGCCCGCCGGGATCTCCTCCGGGCGCAGCCCCTCCTCGTCCACCGGTACGCCGGTGACCCGCATCCCGGCCCGGCGGAACGCCTGCACCGCCCGCTGGTAGCCGGGCTCTTCGACGGCGACGAGGTCCCCGCGGCCGAGCACCGCCGCGGCCAGTTCCACCACCGCGGCCGTCGTCCCCCCGGTGGCCAGCACCGAACCCGCGGCCAGCCCGCGGTGCCGCAGCAGGTGCTCCGACACCGCCGCGCGGTACTCCGGGAGCCCCGCACGGTGCGCGCGGACCAGCGGGTCCGGGTCGGCCGCCGCCCGCCAGGCGCGGCGCCAGGCAGCGCGATCCAGCCCCGCCGCCCACGGCGTGCCGGGCCCGAGGTCCAGGAGCGGCGACACCTCCGCTTCCGCCCCCGGCACCGGGCCGGGCGCCGGGACCTCGGAAGCCGAGAAGGACGGCGGAGTCGTCACGTAGGTGCCCGAGCCGTGCCGCCCCGCGATCCAGCCCTCGGCGTGCAGCTGCTCGTAGGCCGCCGACGTCACCGTGCGGCTGACGCCGAGCCGTCCAGCCAGTGCCCGTGTCGACGGCAACCGGTCGCCGCCGCGCAGGTGCCCGCTCGCCGCGGCTTCGCGCAACGCGTCGGCCAGCTGAACCGCCAGCGGTGTCACCGTCGAACGGTCGAGGCTGACCGGGAGGGCGGTGTCGGCGTGGGTCACGGGACCTCCTCGAGTGGACTTCCCAAGTGTACGAGAAGTGGCCGTTTTCCGATGCCACTGGACCGGGAGACGCTGGTCGCATGTTGTCGACCACGCCCCGCACCACGCTCGGCCGCAAGAAGCACCGCGCCCTGACCGACCGCTCCGCGCTGCACGCTCTCCTGGACGAAGGCCTGATCTGCCACCTCGGGATCGTCCGCGACGGCGTGCCGCTGGTCCTGCCGACCGGCTACGGCCGCGACGGCGACACGCTCTACCTGCACGGTTCGACCGGCGCGGCCAGCCTCCGCACCGCGGCGCACGACGTCGACGTCTGCGTGACGGTGACGCTCCTCGACGGCATCGTCTACGCGCGCTCGGTGAACAACCACTCGATGAACTACCGCAGCGCCGTCGTCCTCGGGCGGGCGAGACCGGTGCTGGACGCCGACGCGAAGATGCACGGCCTGAAGGTGCTCACCGACCACCTCGCGCCGGGCTCGTGGGAGCACGCGCGCGCGGTCGACGCCAAGGAGTTCGCCGCGGTGTCCGTGCTCGCGCTGGATCTCGCCGAGGCGTCGGTGAAGATGCGCGCCGAAGGCCCGGACGACGAGCCCCGCGACGTCGAAGCCGACACCGCCTGGGCCGGGGTGCTGCCGGTGCGGACGGTCTACGGCGCGCCCGAGCCGTCCGCCGATCTCTCCCCCGGCTGGACGACGCCGCCCCACGTCACCGGTCGTGGGGGGGTGTTGGGGGGTGTGGAAGCCAAAAAAAAGACACCAGCCCGCCACGCCCACCCCACCAGGCGAACGACCCCCCCCCCC
>NZ_JBEZYB010000104.1:0-24184 GCF_040638285.1 Amycolatopsis sp. NPDC026612 | reverse complement strand
CGCCCCCCCTTTCTCCCCCCACGCCCCGGTGTGGCTCACCGCGCCCGGGGGGCTTTTATGGTTGGGGGGGGGGGGCCCCCCCCCCCCCCGCCCCGGCGGGGGGCGCGCCCCCGGACCCCCGGCTGTGGTCCCGTGCGGCCGGCGCTGCGGCTTGGGCCGGTGCGGGCTTTACCGCAGTGCCGTCTTACAGCAGGCGGCGCTGGATTGCGTCGGCCGTGATCGTGTGCACCAGCTTCGTCAGCTCTTCGATGTCCGGGAGGGTGGTGCGGTCGCGGCCCGCGAACAGCAGGTGGGCCGCGCCGATCAAGGACAGGGCCAGGGAATCCACGTCCGCGTCGACGGCTATGCGGCCCTGTTCGCGTTCGGCCGACAAGTAGGTGGCCAGCATTTCGCGCGCTTCCACCAAAAGGGGTAATCCGCGGCCGCGGTGGTGCAAGCGGGTGCGCAGCTCGTCGCGGAAGAACAACAAGCTCGTCAGAGCCACGGACACCGGGTCGAACAGCTCGGTCAGTGCGCCGGTCAGGTTTTCGGCGACCGTGCGGGTTCCCGCCGCCGCACGCAGCAGGGCGGACTGATCGGTCAGGCGCGCGATGCGATCGCGCACCAGCTCGGCCAGGAAGTCGTCGAAGTCGGCGAAGTGACGGTGCAGCACGCCTTTGGCCACATCCGCTTCGGTGGTGACCGCCCGGCTGGTCAGGGCATTCGGCCCCCCTCGGAGCAGGACGCGCTCGGCCGCGTGGAACAGCTGCTGGCGCACGTCGCGCAGGTGGACCCCGGTCGGCATGCGCCCATTCTCCGGTACGCCCGACGCGACCGCCTACGCGGTTGCCGAGGTGGGCAAGTGCCCATTAAGGTGGGCGCATGCCCACTCAACCTCATGAAGCCCGCCTGATGGCCGAGTCCTTCGGTGCCGACGTCGAACGCTACGACCGCGCGCGGCCGGCGTACCCCCGTGAACTGGTCGAACGCCTCCTTGCCGGGAGTCCCGGGCCGGATTTCCTGGATGTCGGCTGCGGCACCGGGATCGAAGCGCGGCAGTTTCGCGCCGCGGGGTGCCGGGTGCTCGGGGTGGACCCCGATGCGCGGATGGCCGCCTTCGCACGCCGCGGCGGAATCGATGTCGAGGTCGCGAAGTTCGAGGACTGGGACGCCGCCGGGCGGACCTTCGAAGTCGTCGTCGCCGGGCAGGCCTGGCACTGGGTCGACCCCGTCGCGGGCCCGGCCAAAGCGGCGCGGGTCCTGCGGCCCGGCGGGCTGCTCGCCGTGTTCGCGCACGCGTTCCAGCCGCCGGTCACGGTGGCGGACGCCCTCGCCGAGGGCATCCGGCGGGTGCTGCCCGGCTCGCCGTTCGCGGGGGAGTCCCGGAGTGCCGCGGACGTCTACGACGCGATGTTCACCAAGTTCGCCGACGACATCCGCGCGGTGCGCGCCTTCGGTGAGCCGGAGCGGTGGCGGTTCGCCTGGGAGCGGACCTACACGCGCGACGAATGGCTGGACTTCCTGCCGACGACCGGCGGGCTGACCCGGCTCGCCCCGGACGCGCTGGCGGACGTGCTCGCCGGCGTCGGCGCGGCCATCGACGCACTCGGCGGGAGCTTCGTGCTGCCGTACGCGACGCTGGCGGTCGTCGCCGAGAAGCCTTGACAGAAGTTGTCGGTGAGACTTGTGAGGCCGGCGAGACGAACGACCTGATCGCCGGCCGGTCCGCCCGGGTACGCCGGTCAGCGGCCGGCGGCGGCGGGTTCCGGGGACGCTGCGGCGGTGGGCGCCGGTTCGTGGCGGGGCAGGAACGCGGCGACGGCCAGTGCGATGAGCGCGGCGGCCGAACCCATCCCCAGCACGAGCCGGAAACCGTTCTGCGAAGGCAGGGTCGCCGGTCCGAACGAGATGGTCAGCCGGGCCAGGATCAGCCCGGCGGTGGCGCTGGAGACGGACGTGCCGATCGAGCGCATCAGCGTGTTGAGGCTGTTGGCCGCCGCGGTCTCCGACACCGGTACGGCGCCCATGACGAGCGCGGGCATGGCGCCGTAGGCGAGCCCGATGCCGGCGCCGATGATGCTCGAGATCAGCACCAGGTGCCAGGCCGCGCTCATCAGGACGATGCCGAGGGCGTACCCGGCGGCGACGACCACCGCGCCGAGCATCAGCGTCGTCTTCGGGCCGCGCGTGGCCGAGATGCGCGCGGACACCGGCGCCAGCGCCATCATGACCAGTCCGGACGGCGCCATCACCAGGCCCACCGCGAGCATCGAGCGGCCGAGGCCGTACCCGGTCGCCGCGGGCAGCTGCAGCAGCTGCGGCAGCACCAGGGACATCGCGAACATCGCGAAGCCGAACACCGCGGACGCGATGTTGGTCAGCAGGACCTGGCGCCGCGCGGTCGTCCGCAGGTCCACCAGTGGCTGCCGGGTCCGCAGCTCCCAGTGGCCCCACAGCAGCAGGACGACGGCGGCGGCCGCGAACAGCCCCAGCGTCGAGGCGCTGCCCCAGCCCCAGGCCGCGCCCTTCGAGATGGCCAGCAGCAGGCACACCAGCGCGATCGAAAGCCCGGCCGCGCCCGGCACGTCGAACCGGCCACCGGTGCGGACCGGCGATTCCGGCACGCACGCGACGACGAGCGCGGTGACGACCACGCCGAGTCCTGCCGCGGTCCAGAAGAGCGCGTGCCAGTCGGCGTTTTCGGCCAGCAGGGCCGCCGCGGGCAGGCCCAGCGCGCCGCCGACGCCGAGTGACGCGCTCATCAGCGCCGTGGCGGAGCCGAGCCGCTCCGCGGGCAGCTCGTCGCGCATGATGCTGATCCCGAGCGGGATGACGCCGGCGGCGAGACCCTGCAGGGTCCGCCCGGCGACCATCGGCACGAGGCTGTCGGAGAGCGCGCCGATCGCCGAGCCGGCGACCAGCGCGCCGAGGCTGACGAGCAGCATCCGCCGCTTCCCGTACATGTCACCGAGCCGGCCCATGGTCGGCGTCGCGACCGCGGCCGCGAGCAGGGTGGCGGTGATGGCCCAGGTGGCGTCGGCGGCGGAGGCGTGCAGCAGCCGGGGCAGCGCCGGGATCAGCGGGATGACCAGCGTCTGCATCAACGAGACGGTGACGCCCGCGAGGGCGAGGACCGCGACGACGAGAGGCACGCGGGGGGACGCCTCCCGGGCGGGCGTGGATGGGTCGGGCACGAGCGGACCTCCGGTGGACGCGGTGAACCAGCGATTTAAATCAGTCGCTTGACTTAGCGTAGCAGTCTCGATTGACTGATCACGAACCGATGGCCACCGCGGAGGAACCATGACGAGCACCACCGAGATCCCCGAGTTCCCGATGCCGCGCGCCGCGGGCTGCCCCTTCGACCCGCCGCCCGCCGCCCGCGCGCTGCAGGAAACGGCCCCGCTCACCCGCGTCCGGCTGTGGGACGGCAGCACGCCGTGGCTGGTGACCCGCTACGCCGAGCAGCGGGCGCTGCTGGCCGATCCGCGGGTGAGCGCCGACGTCACGCGGCCGGGCTACCCGAGCCCCGCGCCGCTGCCGAAGGGCGGCACCGGCATCAGCTTCATCCTGATGGACAACCCCGAACACGCGCGGCTGCGCAAGATGGTGACCGCGCCGTTCACGATCCGCCGGGTCGCCGCGATGCGCCCGGCGGTGCAGAAGATCGTCGACGACCTGATCGACGAGCTGCTGGCCGGCCCGAACCCGGCCGACCTCGTCGAGGCGTTCGCGCTGCCGATGCCGTCGCTGGTGATCTGCGAACTGCTCGGGGTGCCCTACGCCGACCACGCCTTCTTCCAGGAGAGCAGCAAGGTCATCATCCGCCGCGACGCGAAGCCGGAAGAGCGGGCGGCCGGGCACCGGGCGCTGATCGGCTACCTCGACCAGCTGGTGGGGGAGAAGCTCGACCACCCCGCCGACGACCTGCTCTCCGGGCTCGCCACCCGGGTCGCGGCGGGGGAGCTGACCCGGTCCGAGGCGGCGCAGATGGGCGTGCTGCTGCTCATCGCCGGCCACGAGACGACGGCGAACATGATCGCGCTCGGCACTCTGGCCCTGCTCGAGCACCCGGACCAGCTGGCGCTGCTGCGCGACGGCGACGACCCGGCGCTGGTCGCGTCGGCGGTCGAAGAACTGCTGCGCTACCTGAACATCACGCACAACGGGCGCCGCCGCGTCGCGCTCGAAGACATCGAGGTCGCCGGCCGGGTGATCCGCGCGGGTGAGGGCCTGATCATGGCGAACGACATCGCCAACCGCGATCCGGCGGCCTTCCCCGGTGGCGACCGGCTGGACCTGACCCGCGACGCGCACCGGCACGTGGCCTTCGGCTTCGGCGTCCACCAGTGCCTGGGCCAGCCGCTGGCCCGGCTCGAGCTCCAGGTCGTGTACAGCACGCTGTACCGGCGGATCCCGACACTGGCACTGGCCACCGAGGTCGAGCGGATCCCGTTCAAGCACGACGGATCCGTGTACGGGGTCTACGAACTGCCGGTCACCTGGTGAAGTGACGGCGGGTCAGACGCTGCGCAGCACCGACACGACCGCGCCGAGGACCACCGCGCGGTCGCCGTCGATGACGTCGTAGGCCGGGTTGCGGGGCTCGAGGTACACGTGCCCGTCGCGGCGGCGGTAGACCTTGACGGTCGCCTCTTCGTCGATCATCGCGGCCACGATCTGCCCCGAGTGGGCTTCGGATTGCTGCTTGACCACGACGATGTCGCCGTCGCAGATGGCGGCGTCGATCATCGAGTCGCCGCGGACGCGCAGCCCGAACACGGTGCCGCGCCCGGTGAGGTCGCGCGGCAGCTTGAGGACGTCGTCGGTGTGCTCGATCGCCGAGATCGGCGTGCCGGCGGCGATGTCGCCGACGACGGGCACCGACACCGAGTCGCCGTCCTCGCGGGCAGCGGGACCGTGCAGGAACGCGCGCACGTCGATCGGGCGCGACACGGTGGCGCCGCGGCGCAGGAAACCCTTGTCTTCCAGGCTCGCCAGGTGCTTCGACACCGAAGACGTCGACTGCAGGCCGACGGCCTCGCCGAGCTCGCGCGTGCTGGGGGAGTAGCCGTGGTGGACCACCCAGTCCCGGATGGCGACCAGGATCTTCTGCTGCCGCTCCGGCAGAGCCGAGGCGTCGAGGTGCTCGAACGTGTCGTCGTAGGTGGTCACCGGCGTGATCCTAGAGGCACGCGCCCCGTGCGCCGCCGCCGGTCTCGCCGCCGGAGTCCCGCTGACCGGAACGCCGGCGGGTGGTTGGCGTCTTACCAACGTCGACCCCGGCGTTGCCGGCCGTTGACCGGGGTACCGGATCGAAGTATGGTCTAGACCACAATTTTCCTTCGCTCGTAACCCTTCCCGTCGCGGCGGACCTCTCGGCGACGGGGAGGCGAGCCTGTCCCCGAAGGAGCTGTGATGAACCGCAAACTGGTCGCGGCCGCGGTGGGTGCTCTCCTGGCCCCGGTGCTGGTGGTGCTCAACCCCGCCGGAATCGCGAGCGCGCACGGCTACGTCAGCTCGCCGGCCAGCAGGCAGGCGCAGTGCGCCCAGCACACGGTGCCGTGCGGGGAGATCCAGTACGAACCCCAGAGCGTCGAAGGCCCCAAAGGCCTGCGATCCTGCAACGGCGGAGTAGCCCGGTTCGCCGAGCTGAACGACAACGGCAAGGGCTGGCGCGCCGCCCCGGTCGGCCGCACGGTGACCTTCTCGTGGACCTTCACGGCCCGCCACCGCACGGCGAACTACCAGTACTTCATCGGCGGCCAGAAGATCGCCGAGGTGAGCGGCAACAACCAGCAGCCGCCGGCGACGGTCGCGCACCAGGTGAACCTGGGCAGCCACACGGGACGGCAAACGGTCCTGGCGGTGTGGAACATCGCCGACACGGCCAACGCGTTCTACGCCTGCATCGACCTGCAGGTGAGCTGACCGGGTGGCCCGGGAGCGCACGGCTCCCGGGCCCCGCTGCCGGACGGGCGGACTCACCCGAGCCGGTCCCGGCCCGCCGCGAAGAAGCCGGCTATCGCGTCCGCCCCGGCCAGCTCGCGCAGCGCGCGGGCCGCGCCGAACGGGGCGTTCCAGAACTCGCCGTCCCGCGGGTGGTGCGGGCCGACGTAGGCGTACGGCTCGCCGAGGTAGCCGTCGCCGGGGGAGACGCCGTAGTTGACCTCGCCGACCGCGATCGCGACGTCGAAGTGCTCCGGCCACAGCACCGGATCGGTGCCCGGGGCGAACTCCCGCAGCGCCCGGTCGCCGTCGGCGAAGGCAGCGAGGAGCAGCTTGAGGACCTCCGCGTCGAGGACGATGGCCTCCGCCACCCCGATTCCCGGGCCGCCGCCGTACACCCCGGCCGGTTCGCCGGCTTCGAGCCCGGCTTCCGCCGCCGCGTCGGCGTAGCTGCGGCCGGCGAGCGGGACCCGGGCCGCGTCCGTGCGGAGTGCGCCCCCTTCGACGCGCCGCTCGGGGCCCGCCACGGTGGCGAAGCCGCCGGTGACCACGCGAAGGTCGATCCGCCCGGTCGCCCGGTGCTGTGGACCCGCCAGCAGCAGCTCGGCGACGCCGTGCAGGGATCGCCGCGTCGGTTCCCACTCCATCGTGTACTCCTCGGGTAACGCCCGGGAGGTGCCGGGCACTGAGCCTGCCGTCCCCGCAGTGTTCCCGAGTTGCCGGGCGGTGCGGAATCAAGAATGCGGCAAGACCGCGTCGTCCCGGCTGCGGCCGGCTCGGTTCGCCGTAGGCTGCGGAGATGCACGCCGAGCAGATGGCCGAGGAGTTCCCGGTGGTGGACGTGGATTCCGATGCGCTGGAAGCGGCGCGGTCGCTGGCCGCGCACCGGTTGCCCGGCCTGGTCGTCACGGACAAGGACGGCAGGCCCTTCTCGATCCTGCCGGCGTCGCAGGTCGTGCGGTTCCTGGTGCCGCGCTACGTCCAGGACGATCCGTCGCTCGCCGGGGTGCTCGACGAGTCGATGGCCGACCGGGTCGCGGACAAGCTGAGCGGCCGGACGGTCCGCGACCTGCTGCCCGGCGAACCGCCGGAGCTCGCCGCCGTCGACCACGACGACACGATCGTGGAGGTCGCCGCGACGATGGCGCGGCTGCGCTGCCCGCTGGCCGCCGTGCTGCGGGACGGCACCCTGATCGGCGTGATCACCGCTTCCCGGCTGCTCGAACTCGCCCTCACCCCGCACTGAGCCGGGGCGCGCGGGTCAGGTGAAGACGAAGTACCGCAGCCACAGGTAGGGCGCGGCGACGAGCACGGTGATCAGCGTGACGATCGCGCCCTTCTTCGTGAACTCCCAGAACGAAATCGGGCTGCCCGCCCGCGCGGCGATGCCCAGGACGACGACGTTGGCGCTGGCGCCGATCGCGGTCATGTTGCCGCCGAAGTCCGCCCCGAGGCCGAGCGCCCACCAGAGGGCTTCCGAGTGCGCCGGGTCGGGGATGTCCTCGGTGAGGGCCAGTACCAGCGGGCTCATCGTGGCGACGTAGGGGATGTTGTCGATCACGCCGGACAGCAGCGCGGAGACGCCGAGGACGAGCAGGACGGCCAGCAGGGCGTTGCCGCCGGTGGCATCGGCGGCGAGCCGCGCCAGATCGTCGATCACGCCGGTCTTGACCAGGGCGCCGATCATGATGAACAGCCCGGCGAAGAACAGCAGCGTTTCCCATTCGACCGCGGCGAGGTAGTCCTTCGGCTTGACCCGGGAGACGAGCACGAGGATCCCGGCGCCGAGCAGCGCGACCACCGACGGCTCGATGTGGACCACCGAGTGCCCGATGAACGCGGTGAACACGGCGGCCAGCACGACGGCGCTCTTGACCAGCAGCTTCCGGTCGCGGATGGCTTCGCGTTCGTTGAGCTTCATGACGTCGGCGACCCGGGCGGGGTCGGCGGCGAACGAGCCGCGGAACAGCCGGGGCAGCACGAGCGTGAACACGATGATCTCGAGCAGCACGATCGGGCCCATGTTGACCAGGAAGTCGTTGAAGCTCAGCCCGGCGCGGCTGCCGATGATGATGTTCGGCGGGTCACCGATCAGGGTGGCGGCGCCGCCGATGTTGGAGGCGAAGACCTCGGCGATGAGGAACGGGGCCGGCTGGACGTCGAGCCGGTCGCAGACCAGCAGCGTCACCGGGGCCATCAGCAGCACGGTGGTGACGTTGTCCAGGAACGCCGACGCGATCGCGGTGATCAGGACGAGCAGGATCATCACCCGCAGCGGCGACCCCTTGGCGCGCTTGGCGGCCCAGATCGCGGTGAACTCGAAGACGCCGGTCTTGCGCAGCACGCCGACGATGATCATCATGCCGAGCAGCAGGAAGACGACGTCCCAGTCGACGCCGGTTTCGTGCGAGAAGAACGCGTCCTCGGAGCCGACCACCCCGAAGGCGAGCACGACACCCGCACCGGCGAGCGCGGCGACCAGCTTGGGAATCCTTTCGGTGGCGATGAAAACATAGGCCACCACGAAAACCACGATCGCGACGACGGTGCTCATCCCGGCCGCCCACCGCACATCACTTCGGGCACCAAGTCTCCCGCCCACGTCGAACCGGCCGGGCCCCGGCGGAGGACGGGCGTTGCCCCCGGCTTCCCGGCGTCTCGCGGGTAAACATGCCGCATCGGCCGCGCCGGGGCAAACCGGCACGGGGAGGTGACGTCCGCCGCACCGGTGGATCGGCAGGTGATCGTCACGTTCGCCGGCTCGGGCCGCCGTCCTTTTCGGGGCGTATGGACGACTTCACCGCGCCGAGCCGCCGCGGTGCGATTCCGGTCACGCAAGAGTGACGCCGGCGCTACGGCGATGTTTCCGGCTCCGGTTCGACTGGGCCGGTGATCATCCGATCACCGTAGTCCGGACCGCCAGGAGGAGCAGCCGTGCCCGTCCCGATTTCCGAAGCCCTCACCGTCCAGGCCGATGCCGCGCGAGGCAAGATCGCCGAGCTGCGGCGGCCGGGCCGGTACCTCGTGAGCTCGGCGCTGGCCGGCGCGTACATCGGGGTCGCCGTGGTGCTGCTGCTCGCCATCACGGGACCGTTGAGCGCGGCCCAGTCGCCGTGGACCAAGCTGGTGCAGGGACTGGTGTTCGGGATCGCGTTGACGCTGGTGGTGTTCGCGGGCGGCGAGCTGTCGACGGGCAACATGATGACGATGGTGCAGGGCGTGTTCGCCCGGCGCCGCGGTGCCGGCGCCGGGCTCGCCGTGATCGGGGGATCGTTCGCGGGCAACCTGCTGGGCTCGGTGGTGTTCGCCTGGTTGATCCACGAGAGCGGCATCCTGCAGGCCGGCGCCACCCCCGGGCACGCCGCTCCGGCGGCCGCTCTGCTGGCGGCCACGGTGAAGGCGAAGACCGCGGAATCCGCGGCGATGCTGTTCTTCCGCGGCGTGCTCTGCAACTTCCTGGTCTGCCTCGCGGTGTGGACGGCCGCCCGGACGAAGTCGGACGGCGCGAAGCTGACGCTGATCTTCTGGTGCCTGCTGGCTTTCATCGGCTCCGGCTTCGAACACGTCGTGGCCAACATGACGGTGTTCTCCCTCGGTCTGTTCGAGGACGTGCCGGGCGCCACCACCGGTGCGTTCGCGGTCAACCTGGTCCTGGTCGGGCTGGGCAACCTGGTCGGCGGCGGCGTGATCGTCGGCGCGGGCTACGGCTTCCTGGGCCGCGGCGAACCCGTCGTGACGGCGGCGCGCCCGGCCGAGGACGCGCTCGAGCCGGTCTCCGCGTAGCGGGGCCCACGATCGCGGTGAACTCGGCCGCTTCAGGAGGAAGCCGTCACCGCTCGTCCTCCGGCCGCAGTGGGGTGCCGGGGCGCAGGGCGCCGCTTTCGTCGAGTTCGGCCAGGAGGGCGGGCACGCCGACCGTGAGCATCTTCTTGCGGACGGCGCCCAGCACCTTGGCCATGGCGAACCCGCCGACGCCGGTGAACCCGGTGTGCCGGTAGGTGAACCGGGTGCCGCCGGCCGTCGGTTCCAGCTGGTAGCCGACGTAGCTGGGAGCTTCGCCCGCCGCACCCACCCAGCTGTAGCGCAGGAGTTCCCGTTCGCGGACCTCCAGGACCTCGCACTCGACGATTCCGCGCCAGCCGGGCATCGGCTTGGCGACGAACTGGAACCGGTTGCCGGCCACGGGTTCGAATCCGACCGCGCGGGCGCCCTTTCCGGTCGAGGTCCAGCGGGGGATGAGGGCCGGGTCGGTCACCGCCCGCCAGACCTTCAGGGGCGAGTGGGGGTAGTCGCGGACGATGGTGATCGCGGACATGAGCGGAACTCCTCAATGCTGTGACTGTAAAAGTACAGTAACAGAACTTTTGGAGTGGCTGTAGTAGTCTTCGGACGTGGCCAGTTCGGGAACCCGCCGGGTGGACGGGGAAGGGTTGCGCGAGCGCAAGAAGCGCGCGATGCGCCGGCAGTTGTCGGACACCGCCGCGCGGATGTTCGTCGAGCACGGCTTCGACGCGGTCCGCGTCGCCGACGTCGCGGCCGCCTGCGGAGTGTCGGAAAAGACGGTTTTCAACTACTTCCCGAGCAAAGAGGCGCTGGTGCTGGACCGGCTCGAGCCCCTCGCCGAAGCGCTCCGGACCCGCTTGGCGGATCCCGCGCTGCCGCCGGTGGCCGCGATGCTGAAGATCCTCGACGAGGAGCGACGCGCTCTCGCCGCGACCCTGACCGATGCTCGGGGTGCAGACGCGGCGCTGGCCGGGTACCGCAAGTTCGGCGATCTCATCCGCGAGAACCCGTCATTGCGCGCCTACCAGAACGACCTCGCCGACCGCTTCGTCGACGTCGCCGCCGAAGCGCTGGCCACCCGGGCCGGGCTCCGGCCCGCCGATCCGGAACCCCAGATCGCCGCCGTCGCGCTCCTGGGGCTTTGGCGGATGCACTACCGCGCCTTGCGGGTGCGGCTGCAGCCCGGTCAATCCGTCGAGGAGGCCCTCGCCGCGGCGGCCGGCGACGTCCGCAGCGCCGCCTCCTTGATCGAAAGCGGCCTGGCCGCGTTTCCGGCGCACAGTGGTGCCGTCGAGTGATGACAGAGCTGCCGCTGGACCAGGTCAGGACGCTGCTGGCGGTGGTCGACGCCGGTACGTTCGACGCCGCCGCGGCCGCGCTGCACGTGACGCCGTCGGCGGTGAGCCAGCGGGTGAAGGCACTGGAACAGCGCACCGGCAGCGTGCTGGTGACCCGCACGAAACCGGTGCGGGTCACCGACTCCGGGCAGGTGGTGGTCCGGTTCGCGCGGCGGCTCGCGGCCCTCGAGCGGGACGCCCGAGCCGAACTGGGCCTGAGCGGCGAACCCGTCCGGGTGGCGATCGCGGTCAACGCCGACTCGCTGTCCACCTGGTTCCTGCCGGCGCTCGCCGGGGTGACCGCCGACCCGCCGATCTGTTTCGAACTGCACCGCGAGGACCAGGACCGCACCACCACGTTGCTGCGGGAGGGCCGGGTGATGGCGGCGGTGACGTCCTCGGCCATCCCGGTCCAGGGCTGCTCCGTGCGCCCGCTCGGCGCCCTGCGCTACCTGCCGCTGGCCGGTCCGGCCTTCGTGGCGCGGTGGGTGACCGGTGCCCTGCGGGAAGACCTGTCGACAGCGCCGGTCGTGGTGTTCGACGACCACGACGACCTGCAGGACGCGTTCGTGCGCGAGCTCGGCGGGGACGGGGCGAGCCCGCTGCGGCACCACGTCCCGGCATCGGAGGCGATCGTCGCCGCGATCGAAGCCGGCCTCGGCTGGGGCATGGTGCCCGAGGCGCAGGCGGCAGCCGGGCTGCGGGGAGGCACGCTGGTGCCCCTCGCGCGGGACCGGCCGGTGGACGTGCCGCTCTACTGGCAACAGTGGAAACTGGACCTCCCCGAACTGTCCACAGTGGCCGAAGCGGTCGCTGCCGCGGCGTCGGCTTCGTTGCGCAGCACCGGTTCCTGACCGGTCGAGTCCGGGAGAAGGTCAGGACGGCGTCAGCCGTTCGGCGGCGTTCGCGTGCTGCAGAACGAGTTCCACGCTGTTCGCCACGCTCGTCACGGCCGTGTCGATGACCAGGTGGTCGCGGTCCCATGGCTGGTATTCGCGGTCGGCCACCTGCTGCCAGGTCGGCAGCCGGAGGCCCGCGATGTCGACGGTCCGGTTCTCCACGCGGGAGCGGTGTTCCTCCGGCCGGGAGCAGACCAGCTCGACTTCGGGCGTCCACCGCCCGTGCCGATCGCCCACCTGCCTCCAGGCATCGCGCGTGATCTTCAGGGGGTTCACGCATTCGGCGACCACGGTGACGCCGAGGTCGAGCTGGTCGCGGGCCAGCGCGTACCCGACGAGGTAGCCGGACGCCCGGGGCTTTTCCGGGAGTTCGCGGGAGTCCGCCAGCGCCTGTTCGATCCGGTCGATCCGCAGGTAGGCCGCCCCGAGTTCGCGCGCCACGGGGACGGCGACGGTCGACTTGCCCGTGCCGGGAAGGCCGCCGAGCAGGATCAATCCGGGCCGGCGCATTCGTTCCTCCTCCACTGCTTCGGCGGACCTTCCGCCGTGTCGTTCAGCGAAACGGGAACGCCGGACCCGGCGCAGGGCCGGAAGCTGTGGCTTCCGGCCCTGCGCAAGACTTCGCGAGGAGCGAACTTCCCGCGATGCGGGGGAGTGTCCGGCTCAGTACCAGTGTGCGCGGCCGCCGATCTTGCGTCCGGTTCCGCCGACGATCGCCAGGATGACGCCCGCGACGGCGAGCACGATGCCGATCGTGTACAGCACCGGGATGCCGATGACGAAGCCGAGGATGATCAGGATGACGCCGAGGACGATCACGGTGGCAGAGCTCCTTTTCCGGAGGAACCGCCACCCTGAGCTGGTGGCGGCTCGGTTCGGCGCGGAGATACCCGCCTGCCCCGCCGGTCAAACAGGCGTTCTCACTCGGCAGGCTGAGCTGCGGAGACGATCTCGGCCCAGACCGTCTTCCCCGTCGGCCGCTGGTCCTGTCCCCAGGCGATGGTGCAGTGCTCGACCAGCGCGAGTCCCCGCCCGCCGGTCTCCGAGGGCGGCCGGGGGCACGCCGGATCGCGGCACGAGTCGTCGACTTCGATCCGCAGCCATCCCGTGCGGCGCAGCAACCGCACCTGGCGGGGCGGGGTCCCGTGGCGGAGCGCGTTCGACGCGAGCTCGTCCAGCACCATGATGGCGTCCGCCAGGTCCGCTTCGGACAGATCGTGCAGCGCGGAACGGGCCCAGCGGCGAACCCAGGACAGTTCCGCCAGGTCGTCCTCGACGTCCAGCACCAGGGTTTCGACCTGCTCGCCGGTCGCTTCCGCGTACTTGGTCGACATCGGCCCCCCACCTTCCTCGCGGCCTCCGGGCTGAAGGCTCGTGGGGTCCGGGTACCCGTGTTCCCAGGACCGGAACACGGGAAATCGGCGTCCCGGTCCGGCCGGCGTCTGTGCGAGCGGGACCGCGGGTCGCCTTCCCCGTGCCGGTCGGTCAGGGCCGGAGGTTCTCGAGGTCTTCCAGCAGGCTCGGGTGCTTCGGTTCCCAGCCGAGCGTCTGCCGGGTATGGGTGCTGGAGGCGGGCTGGTCGGCCGCGAAGATGACGCCGAGGGGGCCGTAGGAGTCCACCGGCACGGGCTCGACGGGCAGGCCCAGCCGCCGTCCGATGACCGCGGCGATGTCCCGCACCTGGTCGCCTTCGTCGTCCACGGCGTGCCAGACGGTGCCGGCCGGCGCCTGCTCCAGGGCGAGCCGAAAGAGCACCGCGGCGTCGAGGGCGTGCACGGCAGGCCAGCGCTGGGTGCCGTCGCCCGGGTAGCCGGACACTCCGCTGCGGCGCGCGATCCCGGTCAGCACGCCGGCGAACCCGCCGCTGCCCTCGTTGTGGACCGTCCGTGGCAGGCGCACGGCCGAGCTGCGGACTCCGCGCGAGGCCAGGTCCAGGACTCCGGCGACCGCACGGCCACGGCCACCGACCGGCCCTTCGGTCGGAGTCGGGTCGGCCTCGGTCGAGGCGCGGCCCGGCACGGCGGGCGTGCCCGAGCAGGCGACGAAGGGGCGGTCGCTGCCGAGGAGTGCCTCGCCGAGGGTGGCGAGGGCGGCGCTTTCCTCGGCGACCGCGGTCGCCAGGGCCTGGGGGCTGCTGAAGTCGTTGGCGAAGGCCAGGTGGAGCACGCCGTCGGCCTGTGCGGCGCCGACGCGCAGGACGTCCAGGTCGGCCAGTGCTCCCCGGATCGGTTCGGCGCCGGCGGCCGAGACGGCCTGCGCGGAGGCGTCGGAGCGGGCGAGGGCGAGGACGGTGTGACCGTTGCCGAGAAGCTCGGCGACGACGGCGGAGCCGATCAGGCCGGTACCGCCGGTGATGAAGACGCGCATCAGGATTCTCCCGCAAGTGATGGGACTCTTGTCCCGTCACCGTACCAGAGTGATGGTACAAGAGTCCCGTCGCCTATGATGCTCCCCATGGGTCGCTGGGAACCGGGAGCACGCGAACGCCTCGTCGTGGCGGCCGTCGACCTGTTCACCGAGCAGGGCTACGACGCCACGACGGTCACGCAGATCGCCGAGCGCGCCGGGGTCACCAAGAGCACCTTCTTCCGGCACTTCCCCGACAAGCGCGAGCTGCTGGTCGCCGGCCAGGAGGCACTGGGCAGGCTGCTGACCGAAGGCATCGCCGAGGCGCCCGGCGACGCCGGCCCGCTCGAGGCGGTCGCCGCCGGCCTCGTCCGCGCCTCGACCGCGATGGGCCCGGTGAACCGCGAGATCGCCCCCCGCCTGAAGGCGGCCATCGCCGCCAGCACGGAACTCCAGGAGCGCAACGCACTCAAGAGCGTCAGCCTCGCGGCCGCCATGACCACGGCCCTGATCGCCCGCGGCGTGCCCGATCCGACCGCCGCCCTCGCCGGCGAGCTCGGCGTCCTCGCGTTCAAACGGGGCTACGCCGCATGGTCCGACGGCGACGGCGCCACCGAAGACGGGTTCGCCGCCTGCCTCATCGAGGCTCTCGACGAGCTGCGCGCCGCGAGTGCCTCGCTCGGCTGACCGGACGCCACGGCAACGGCGCAGCCGTCAGCTCAGCACCGCGATGATCCGGGTCCCCCGTGCGAAGTCGCCGGCCTCGATGCGGGCGAACAGCCCGTAGAGCATCTTCGCTTCGTACACCCGGTCCGGCGTGATGCCATGGCGCTCGTCGAAGTCGGCGATGAAGCTGTCGAGTGCCGAGGTGTGCTTCGCGTAACCGCCGAAGTGGAAGCCGGTCTCGACGGACCAGTTCGCCGTCGCCACTCCGTAGGCTTCCTGCTGCAGGCGACGTACTTCGTCCGCCAGGAACTCGCCGCCCTTGAGCACCGCGAAGCCGAGCGCGTGCCGGGGACCCGGCAGGCCGGCGGCGATACCGGCCAGTGTGCCGCCCGTTCCGGTGGCGCAGCAGATGACGTCGAAGTCCGCCGGGAGCTCGCCGACGAGTTCCGCGGTGCCCCGGACGGCAAGGCCGTTGCTCCCTCCTTCGGGGAGGACGTAGCAGGCGCCGAACCGATGCTCCAGCGCGGCGAGCACCTCGGGCTCGGTCTTGCGGCGGTAGGTGGCCCGGTCGAGGTAGGTCAGAGTCATGCCGCGTTCGACGGCGGCGGCGAGGGAATCGTTGAGCGGGTGGTGTTCCTCGCCGCGGATGACGCCGATCGTCTCGAATCCGAAGCGGTGGCCGGCCGCCGCTGTCGCGCGGATGTGGTTGGAGAACGCGCCGCCGAAGGTCAAGAGCCTCGAGAAACCTTCTTGCCGGGCGGCCTGGAGGTTGTACCGGAGCTTGCGCCACTTGTTGCCCGGTATCTCCGGGTCGACGAGGTCGTCCCGCTTCAGCCGGAGGTGGACACCGTGGGGCACGAGCCGCTCGTCGTGCAGCTCCTCGAGCGGCGACGGCAGGTTCGCCAAGCAGGCCTTCCCGCCTTCGCCGGAACTCACCCGAGGCAGCCTAGTACCGGTTCGTTCCGGGCTCGCCGGGCTCATCGGCGGCTCGGTGCGTCAGGCTGCGGAGTTCACCAGGTCGGCCAGCACATCGGGCCGTTCCAGGGCGATGAAGTGGCCCGCCCCGGACACCAGCGTGAAGTCGGCCTCGGGCAGCAGGTGCTTGTTGGCCTGCCGGTCCGAGGGCCGGGACCAGTCCTTCTCGCCGTAGACGAGGTGGATGGGTGCCTTGATTTCGGGGTAGCGCGAGCGGGCCGCGATGAGGCTGGGCAGGTTCTGGTAGACGCCCCGGGCCACGGTGGCGTAGCCGGGACGCTGGCCGACCTGGAGGAGTTCGTCCAGGTAGTCCTCGCGCAGGGCGCTCTTGTCGCCGAGGCCGCCCTGGAGGATCTTGCGGAGCACGGGCTTGGGCTCGATCCCGGCGACCACGGGGCCGACGCCCGGGGCGAGGACGCCGGTGACGACCAGCCGGGCGAGGAGGCCGGACCGGGCGATGCCGCCGGCGAAGTCGTAGGTGTTCACCGCGACGACGCGCCGGACCCGGTCGGGCTGGTCGGCCGCGGTGGTCAGGGCGAGGACCGCGCCCATGGACTCGCCCAGCAGCGTCACGTCGTCGAGGTCCAGGTCGGTGAGGAGCCGTTCGACGCCCGCACGCATCGCCGGTTCTTCGGAGGACGCGCCGGGCACGATCTCGGAGTAGCCCATCCCCGGGAGGTCGACGGCGTAGACGGTGTACTGCGCCGAGATCAGCGGAATCAGGTGGCGGAAGTGCTCGGCCTGCGTCCGCACGGTGTGCAGCAGGATCAGGGGAGCGCCGGTGCCCGCCTTGAGGTAGCGCACCGTCCCCTCGTGCCGTCCTCGGGCGGCGAGGGTGTGGCTGGTGGTGCCGGGAATCTGGATCGTGGGACTTGACGTCTGGTCGGGCATCTTGCCGGCTCCTGGGTGCGACTGAAGAAACCAATCGGTTTCGCGAAGTGTAAACCGATCGGTTTCCAAGGGCAAGCCGAGGTGCTACCGTGGGAAAATGATCAGAAACCGATCGGTTTTCACCTCGGGTGCCGATCGACTGACGAGGAGGCCGGATGACCAGCGCACCCGCCGATGAGCCGAAGCTTCCGGCGAAGCTGGCCGCCCACCCGTCGGTGCGAGCCGTGCTCGCCCGGCGCGCGGCCGGGGGAGCCGCGAGGCCGCCGGCGGTGATCGACGCCGCCTGGCTGCGGGAGCTGTGCCTGGCGGCCGGGGCGGACGACGTGGCCGCGGTCGGCCTGGACCACCCCGACCTGGCCGGCGAGCGCGAGTACGTGCTGGGCGCGTTGCCCGGCACCCGCACCCTGATCGCGATGGCGTTCCGGATGAACCGCGACAACTGCCGCTCCCCGGCGCGCAGCGTGGCCAACCAGGAGTTCCACCAGACCGACGAACAGGCCAACCACACCGCCCGCGACGTCACCCGGGCCCTGCAGGACGCCGGCTACCGCGCGCTCAACCCGTCGGTCGGGTTCCCGCAGGAGATGGACCGCTTCGGGACGGACCGGATCTGGGTGGTGGCGCACAAGACGGTCGCGGTGGCCGCCGGGCTCGGGGTGATGGGGCTGCACCGCAACGTGATCCACCCGAAGTTCGGCAGCTTCGTGCTCCTGGTCACCGTCCTGGTCGACGCCGAAGTGAGCGCGTACGGACAGGCGCTGGACTACAACCCCTGCATCGACTGCAAGTTGTGCGTCACCGCCTGCCCGGTCGGAGCCATCGGCAAGGACGGGGACTTCGACGGGCTGGCGTGCACCACGCACAACTACCGCGAGTTCATGAGCGGGTTCACCGACTGGGCGCAGACCGTGGCCGACAGCGAGGACGCCGCCGACTACCGCTCCCGGGTGACCGATGCGGAAAGTGCCTCGATGTGGCAGAGCCTGAGCTCTCCGCCCGGTTACAAGTCGGGCTACTGCGTGGCCGTCTGTCCCGCCGGCGAGGACGTCCTCGGCCCGTACCTGGAGGACCGCAAGGCTTTCCTGAACACCGTGCTGCGACCGCTGCAGGAGAAGAAGGAGACCCTGTACGTCATGCCGGGCTCCCGTGCGCAGGAACACGCCGGGCGCCGGTTCCCGCACAAGCCGGCCAAGGAGGTCACCGGTGGCTGGCGGCCTCCGGCGAAACGGCAGGCCTCCTCCTGACCGGTGGCCCGCTCAGCGCAGGCCCGCCGCCTCGAGCAAGGTGACCACGGTGGGGGCGATGAGCCCCTTCAGGTTGTCGGCTCCGATCCCCGCCCGGGCGCTGGCGCCGTCGAAGACCAGGAGGAGCTGCCGGGCCAGCAGGTCCGGGTCGCTCACGCCGCCCTGTTCGGCTTCGGTGCGGAAGAACGTCAGCAGGTTCCGCTTGATCCGGCGGGCCACCCGGCTCGCGGGGTGGCTCCGGTCCTTGAGTTCGATCTGCACGGCCAGGTAGCGGCAGCCCTGGAACCCGGGCTCGGCCGCCTGCGCCGCCACCCGCTCGAAGACGTGCAGGATCCGGTCGCGGGGTGAACGGCCGTCGCCGGCCGGGGGCAGCAAACCGGCCACGAAGCTGGCGGCGCCCTCCTTCAGGCTCGCCGCCAGCAGTTCGTCCTTGCTCTCGAACAGCTGGTACATCGAGCGCTTCGACACCCCCGCCGCCTTGCACAGCGCCTCGACGCCGATCCCCACGCCGTCGCGGTAGGTGAGGGTGGCCGCTGCCTCCAGCAGCCGCTCTCGGGAGGTGGGCTTCGCCTCGGTGGTCATCCTCCGAGATTAGCCGGTTTCCCGCGGAATGAAAACCGATCGGTTTACCTCAGATCTTGCGGAACCGGCTTTCGAGGAGCGCGAACACGCCGAAGACCGCGATGCCGGCGGCGAGCGCCAGGAGCAGGACCTGCCCGTACGGCTGCACGGCGAGCGTCTTGAGCGCCGGGTCCAGGCCGGCGGCCTTGGCCGGGTCGTAGCGGACGGCGGCCAGGACGAACATGGCGCCCACCGTGCCGTACGTGATCGCCATGGCGCACCAGCCGATCTGGCCGAGCCGCTCGGTCGAGCGCCGGATGCCCCGGGATGCTCCGCTGAAGTCGAGGTCGTGGACGAACTTCTTTCCGATGCCCCGGTGGGCGAGGAAGGCGGCGGCGACGATCACGGCGGCACCGGCCGTGACCACTGCGGCGGCGCCCCACGGTTCCGCCAGCACCGTGGCCACCACCGAACCCGCCTTGCCGGACCCGCCCGTGGCGGTCTTGCCCGCGCTGTAGGCGACGAGACCGTACAAGACGACTTCGACGCCGCTGGTGATCCGCCGCACCCGCCGGCGGCGCGGTGGGGCGTGCCGGTGGCCGGCGATCGCTTCGGTGAGCTGCCACAGCGCCAGCAGGCCCGTCCCGGCGGCCACCACCCACAGCAGCCACGCCCCGCCGCCGGCGGCGACCAGCTGCAGGGCGCCGGCCTTGTCCGCCTTCTCGTGGTCGCCGAGCGCCACCTGGGCCGCCAGCCACGCGACGATCAGGTGCACCACCGCGTAGCAGGTCAAGCCGATCCGGGCAAAGAGGGTAAATCCTCTGAGTTCGGGCACCGGGGGATCTTCGCCTACTTCGCCCCGCTTGGCCAGGCTCCCCGGGTCGTGACCGACCCGGGGAGCGGCCCGGTCAGCGGGTGAAGGTGAACCAGTTGACGTTGACGAAGTCCGACGAGCTGCCGGAGAACGTCAGGTAGAGGTCGTGCACGCCGGTGGCCGCGCCGACCACGTTGGCCGGGACCGTCTGCCACTGCTGCCAGCCGCCGTTGTTCGCGAAGTCGATCTCGGCGATGACCGGGCCCGACACGCTGTCCAGGCGCGCCCGGACGGCCCCGCTGACCCCGGCGGCCGCACCGGAGGCGAGGCGCGCGACGAACTGGTTCGGCGAGCTCGACCCGAAGTCGACGCGGGCGTACTTGAGCCAGTCGCCGTTCGCCAGCCAGCCGACGTCCACCCCGCCCCCCGTGTCGCCGCACGACTCGTTCTGGGTGCCGCTCTGCGCGTTGTAGGCCTCCGCCTGGATGGTGGAGTACGCGCTCGTGCCGCCGGAGCCGGGCGGGGTCGTGCCGCCGCCGGCTCCCGGTCCGAGCGAGACCGTCCAGGACGTCGGGGCCGGGTCCTGGAGGTGGCCGTCGACCGGCTGGGCGCCGGTCGGGCCCACGTCGTCGTACGGGAAGGCGTAGCCGATCGACGCGTACTGGTGCACCAGGCGCGCGTAGTGGTTGGTCGTGGCGTCCCGGTAGTACTGGGACGGCGCGACGCCGTCGGGCTGGTTGTTGCCGTCGGCCACCAGCAGGCTGCTGCGGTTGAGCGCGGCGGCCAGGCGGGCGGCGACCGCGCCCCGGGCGTCGCTGCCGGAGTTGTACAGCGGTCCGCTCGCGCAGCCGAAGATGTCGGCCGCGCTCGGCTTGGTGAACGGCACGCCGTTGGTGTTCAGGCCGGCGAAGACGATCGCGTCCCCGCTGACCGTGCCGGTGAAGGAGCCGATGCCGCCCTGCCCGTTGATCGTCAGCGGGGTCGTGCGGTAGTGGTCCCAGACGGCGTTGAGGTAGTTCGTCCAGTAGCCGCCGAAGTCGACGGGGGAGTGGCCGGGCGCGAGGACCCGCACCACCTTGCCGGCCGCGTCGGTGACGACGAGCCGGTCCCACGGCGCACCGTCCGCGCTGTGCTGCGCCCGCAGCCCGTCCGCGATGCTCCCCAGGGCGCCGTTCGGCAGGGGGCTGACCGACTGCGAGCCCGCCGCGCCCGTGGTGGCCATCGACACCGGCAGCGCCACCATGTCGACGTAGCTGATGTTCGCGTAGAGGTTCGCGCTGTTGTAGGTGAACTCGCAGAACGTCCAGTTCGTCTGCCAGTTCGGGTCGGAGCTGGTGAAGCCGGGCTGCACCAGTCCGGGTCCGGGGTTGACGAAGAACTGGATCTTCCGGTCGACCGAGAACCACACCCGGCCACCGATGAGGTAGTCGGACAGCGTCACCGTGAGCTGGGCGCCCGAGCCGCCGAGCGGGATCGCGTAGTCCGGGACCGGCGTCACCGGCGAGGACGGGTTGGGCAGCGCGTGGAACCGGCCGTCGGCGGTGACGAAGCCCGGGCGGCCCGAGGTGTCCGCGCCGGTGATGTAGGCGTAGACGGTGCCGCTGCCCGAATTGTTCTTCAGCGTCAACGGCAAGGCCGCGGCGGCCCGGGCGTTCGGCGCGGTGACGGCGGACCACAGCGGCGTACCGGCTGCGGCGGCCACCAGGCCCGCGGTGACGAAGGTACGCCTCGACAGCATGGCACCTCCTCGGGAAGGGCGGACTTCCCGCGGGCCGTGCACCCGCGTCCGCCGGAAAGCGTGATCGGACGGTAGGTACGCGTTCCGGCGAGGTCAACACCCGGCGGGCCGATCGGGCACTAACGGCCCTCGACGGTGCCCTTTTGATCCGGACCAATGCGCGTGGTGGTCCGGCCCGGTGCGTTCGGGTCTATTGTGGACGGTGAGCGAGCAGGCCGGACCGCGACAGCTGTGGCGTGGCAGGACTGTCGGACCGTGAGCGGCGTCGTCGGATATTCGAGCGCCACCCCATCGATCGCCGGGTCCGAGGGGATTCGGTCGGGCGGCGACGGACTGGACCGCCGCTGTGTGCTCGAGGCACAGGCGGCCGGACGGCGGACGGTGACTGTCAGTCACCGCGGGGTTCGGCCGGAGAGGTGTGCCGGGGTGCCGTGCACAAACTCGAGAGCGTGCTCGAAGGCGTGTACGGGCGGAGGGACCACCACAAGGGCGGGGACTCCATCCGGCACCAGGGCGGGCGCGCCGGATCATGACCGTCCGCCATGGACGGGGTTCGGCGAGCCGATGGCGGTGGCCCGCGCCAGGCCGGTCTGCTCAGCGGAGGCGGCGCACAGGACGCGCCGTCATGGGGCGCCGGCGTCTCGGGCGCGGTCTTCCGGACCAGCGCGGGAAGCGCCGGGCCCGGTTCGCCCGGGCGAGTGGTTCTCCGGCCGGGTGGTCAGGCTTCGCACGCCCGAGCTGAAGACGGCCAGCAGGGGCACGGCGAGCAGGGCCCCGACGATGCCGGCGGTGACGAGCCCGGCGGCCAGCGCGAGAACCACGGCCAGGGGATGCAGCCGGACGGCCCGCCCGAGCAGCAGTGGCTGCAGGACGTGGCTTTCGAGTTGCATGACACCGACGACGACGGCGAGAACGATGACCGCCGCCCACACTCCGTTGGCCACCAGTGCCACGAGGACGGCGATTCCGCCGGCGATCACCGAGCCGATGACGGGGACGAACGCACCGAGGAAGACCAGCGCGCTCAACGGAGCCGCCAACGGGACCCCGATGATCACCAGGCCGAGGCCGATGCCGGCGGCGTCGACGAACGCGACGACGGCGGTGCCGCGGATGTAGTGCGCCAGGGTGGTGAACCCGCTGCGGCCGGCGACGTCGACGCGGTCGCGCAGGCGTGCCGGCACGGCCCGCAGCACGAACGCCCAGATCGTGTTTCCCTGGGCGAGGAAGAAGATCAGGCAGAACACGGTGAGCAGGGACTCGGCGAGCAGTTCCCCGACGGTGATCGCGGTGGTGAGGGCACCCGAGGCGATCGCCGACTTGTTCCGGCCGAGCATGGCGGTCAGGTTGCCCAGCATTTCGTCGAGCTGGCCCTGGCTCAGGTGCAGCGGCCCGGTGCGCAGCCAGGTGTGCAGGTCGGTCAGGCTCGCGGTGACCTGGTCGATCAGCCCGGGCATACCCACGGTGACGCTGATGACCACGAACGTCACCACGCCGCCGGCCAGCGCGATTCCCCCGACCAGCACGATCGCGGTCGCCGGTCCGCGGGGCACCTTCTTGCCCGCCAGCCAGGAAACGGCCGGGGAGAACAGGCCCGCGAGCAACAGCGCCACCGCGACCGGGACCAGCACCGAGGCCAGTTTGACGGCCAGGAAGCCCACGACCGTCAGTGCGCCCGCGACGATCAGCGCGCGCCAGGCGACCGCGGCCGCGACGGAGAGCCCGTACGGCACGGGGGAAGAGTCGTGTTCCGGCATCGGATCAGCGCACCGGCGCGGCGGAGCGGTCCGGTGCCGCCATCCTGCCGGCGCGGCCGGCAAGGAGGGTTTGCGGTCCTGGCTGATGCCGCGGGAAGGTTCGCGTGGCGGTCATGAAGCTCCTGCTCCTGGTGTGGGATGGCCGGGCTCGGCCACACTGGCGGCCGCTGTGAGAGCAGGGTCCGGACGCTCGGGAATCCGCGCTCCGATCATACCGCCGGCCGGCTCCGGCGCGGTCTCGTTTCCCTGGCCGGCGGGGCTACCGCGAAGGTGCCCGCTCCGGAACCCGGTGGTCGTGCACCGCGCCGACCGTCCGTTCGCCGCCCGAGGAACGGCGAGGCACGCGATGGTGGCACGCGCGCCGTGGCCGTGCTCGGTGCGGGCCGTGGTGCTCGCCGACCTGCCGGCCGCGTTCGGCGGCGGCTGCACCGCGGGACGCACCGGCAGCGTTCCGGGCCGGTACCCGGCCACCGCGACCGGGACCGAGCCGGACGGAATTCCCGAACGGGCCGCCGCCGCCGGAATGCGGTGCCGGGCCTTGTTGTCCGGAGTGGACGGCCCCGACCACGCCGGTGGGTCACGCGGTCAGCCGCCCGCGGGAACGGCGGAGCCCGGTTCGGGGGCGTCGCGGAGGTAGGGTCTCAGCCGTTCGGCCAGCGACCTGCGGGTCGCGGCGGCCACCGGCCGGGGACGCTCCTGACCGGTGTGGCGCCCGGCGGCGGTGTCAGCGACGAACCGAGCGACCGCGTCCGGGGGCGGCACGAGGTTGTCGCCGCCGTGGTACGCGAGGACGATCACGGCTTCGGCGGGGTCGGTCTCCACCGCGAGCGACCAGCCGCGCCGTTCGCTCCACACCAGCATGACGTCGTGGTGCGGCCGGTCGCGCCAGCGTCGGGGGAGCCCGAGGTAGGCGGTGGCCGTGTCGCTGATCTCGACCGTCGTGCTCTCGTCCGGGACGCCGACCGCGGCCGCGACCGCGCGCACGTACTCGCCGAGGCTGCGTTCCAGGGTCCGGGTGTCGGGTTCGGGGTGCTCCATGCCCGCCACGCTAGGCGGCCGCCGACCGGCGTGCCGCGCGGACCCGCTACCGGACGGTGCGCGACGGGTCCCGCGGGAACTTCCGGTGGTGGGCCCCCCCCCGGGGGGGCGGGGGGGGCGGAGGGGCAGCGGGCAGCCGGGGGGGGGGGGGCGGGGTGGGGGGTTGGGGCAGGCAGGTGTGGGGGGCGGGGGGAGGTTGAAGGGGCG
>NZ_JBEZYB010000103.1:0-24388 GCF_040638285.1 Amycolatopsis sp. NPDC026612 | reverse complement strand
GCGGGCGGCCAGGCAGACCAGCAGGAGCAGCACGGCGAACCCGATCGTGGACGGCCAGCGCTCGGCGTCCTGCGTCAGCGCAGGCCGAGGGCCCGCAGCGCGAAGTGGACTTCGATCGACGTCTGCTTGATCGTCTCGGCGATCACCAGCGACCCGTGGCCCGCGTCGTAGCGGTAGAACTCGTGGTGCAGGTCGCGGCCGCCGAGCCGGTCGAGGTAGTTCTCGATCTGGCGGATCGGGCAGCGCGGGTCGTTGTCACCGGCCAGCACCAGTACCGGCGCCGTGACGGCGTCGACGTACGTGATCGGCGAGCACTCCCGGTACACCGCGGGCACGTCCTCCGGCGAGCCGCCGAAGAGCGCGCGGTCGAACGAGCGCAGCTGCTCCATCTCATCCTCGTACGCGGCGACGTAGTCCGCCACCGGCACGCCGGCGATACCCACCGCCCACCGCGACGGCTGCGTGCCGAGCGCGAGCAGGGACAGGTAACCGCCCCAGGAAGCGCCGTTCACGACGCACTTCGCCGGATCGCTGAGTCCACTTTGGATGGCCCAGTCGTGGACCGAGGCGACGTCCTCCAGCTCGGTCAGGCCGGGGCGGCCTTCGATGGCGTCGCGCCAGGCCGAGCCGTAGCCGGTCGAGCCGCGGTAGTTGACCTCGACCACGGCGAACCCGGCGTCGAGCCAGGTCGCGCGGTAGGCGGAGAAGCGGTCCTCGTCCGCCGCGTGCGGGCCGCCGTGGAGGGAGAACACCGTCGGCAGCGGGCCGTCCGGCGCACCGGACGGCCGCGAGACGAGCGCGTGGATCCGCCCGCCGACGCCTTCGACGAACGCGTCGGTCATCGGTTCCGACCCCGGCGCCCGGTCGCCCGGCGGCTCGAGCAGGACCGAGTCGGTGCCGTCGGTGGCCCGCGCCCGCACCACGGCAGGCTCGGCGGCGCTCGACCACGAGTACTCGACCGTGCCGTCCGGGCGGACGCCCGCGCCACCGATCCGGCCGGCCGGCGTGTCCACAGAGGATAGTACGGCGGTGTCGAGGTCGTAGCGGTACAACGAACTGCGGCCCTCGTGGAAGTGGACGACCAGCAGCGCGCGGGCGTCCGGGTACCAGCCCGCGACGACCTCACCGGGCAGGTCCAGCTCGATCTCGGTCTCGGTGCCGGCCCGGACGTCCCAGACGAGCAGTTCTTCGCGGCCCCGCCGTTCGTGCAGGACCAGCAGCCGCTGGTCGCCGGGCAGCGGCGAGAATTCGAGCGCGGACAGGCCCTTGCCCTCGCCGTCCCACATTTCCGCGACCGTCCCGAACCCGTCGGTCCCGAGCACCCGCAGCGCGGGGTGCCGGGAGTCGCCGTGCTCGGAGTGCGAGATCGCGATCAGGCTCTCGTCGCGGGACAGGGACGCGATGCCGGCGTCGTCCGGGTGGCTGTAGAAGCGGCGCGTCTCGCCGCCGACCCGGGCGAACAGCTCGCTGCCGTCGTCGGTCGAGACACCGATCGCGACCAGGCGCGTGCCGATCTCGAGGCCGGCCGGGTAGCCGTCGTGGACGTCCGGGACGGCCTTCTCCGGCTTGCTGCCCTCGGTCGCGGCGAACGGCTCGCGGACCCAGGAACCGAACTCGTCGCCGTCGGTGTCGTCGAACCACCAGATCTGCTCGCCGTCCGGGGACGGCGTGGCGTGCAGGGTGCCGTTGGGCCGGTCGGTGACGCGCCGGTGCTCGTCCGTCGCGCGGTTCCAGGCGTACACCTCCCAGACACCGCTGGCGTTGGAGACGTAAACGTTGGCTTCGGGTGCGTCGCGGGCCCACTCGGGCACGGAGATGCGCGGGGCGTGGAAGCGGGCGCGCCAGCGGGCTTCGGCTTCGGCGTCGTCGAACAGCCGGTCCGGGACCACCGCGGGCGGGAATTGCTTGGCTGACTGCGTGCTCACCCCTCGATCCTGCCACCTTCTGGCCGTACTGTGTGCGGGGTGCTGGAGGGTTACGCGCCGGGCTACGGGCGAGACGCGGTGTCGATGATGTCCGCGCGCACGGCGGCGGAGCGCGCGACGTTCGCCCAGCCCCTGTTCCGGCCGGGCATGTGGGTGGTCGACCTGGGCTGCGGCCCCGGCTCGATCACCCTCGGCCTGGCCGCGGAGTCCCGGGTGACGGGCGTCGACCGCGACGCGGGCCAGGTGGAGCGTGCCCGCGCGGCGGCCCGCCGCGCCGGAAGGTCCACAGTGGATTTCGTGGTCGCGTCGGCGTACGACCTGCCCTTCGCGGACGGCAGCGTGGACGTGGCGTTCTCCCACGCGCTGTTCGAGCACCTGGCCGCTCCGCGAGACGCGCTGGCGGAACTGCACCGGGTGCTGCGCCCGGGCGGCAGGCTGGCGTTGTCCACATCGGACTGGAGCAAGGCCCGCCTGCGCCCGAAGACGGCGAACGTCGACGCGGCCCTGCGCGGGCACTACCTGCTGCGCCGCCGCGCGGGCGGCGACCCGTTCGCGGGCCGCACGATCGCGGACCACTGCGCGTCGGCGGGCTTCACCGAGATCGCCTCGCGCGCCCGCTACCGCGAGGACATGACGTACCGCGGCCTGGCGAAGTACGTGGAGTCCCGGCTGGGCGAGGCGGTGGCGGACCCGCAGTTCGGCCGCGACCGCGACCAGCTGGCGAGTGCGGCTCGCTCGGCACTGACATGGGTCCGCAGCGGCGACGGCGACTTCAGCCAGTGCTGGGTCGAGGTGACGGCCACGCGGTGAACCGGCGTGGAAACCAGAAGAGCCGGTGTCCGAAGACACCGGCTCTTACTCGTCGGGGTGGCGGGATTCGAACCCACGACCTCCTCGACCCGAACGAGGCACGCTACCAAGCTGCGCCACACCCCGAGGTACTGCTTAACGGGTCGTGAGGAAGTCTAGCGGACGTTGTCGCGGGCTTTGCGGCGGGCTGCCTTTCGGGGCTCCGACGACTCCGATCCGCGCGGGACCAGCGTCAACAGACTCGCCTCCGGCGGGCAGGCGAACCGGGCCGGTGCCCACGGCGACGTCCCCAACCCGGCGGAGACGTGCAGCCACATGTGCGCCCCCCACCGCGACGCCCCCCGCGCCCGGCTGCGATCCAGGTCACAGTTGGTGATGATGGCGCCGTACCCGGGGAGCCGGAGCTGGCCGCCGTGGGTGTGGCCGGCCAGGACCAGGTCGTAACCGTCCGTGGCGAACGTGTCGAGGACCCGCGGCTCCGGCGAGTGCGTGACGCCGATGCGGACGGCCGCGCCGCTGTCGGCCGGGCCGGCGATGTCGGCGTAGCGGTCGCGGCGCAGGTGCGGATCGTCGACGCCGGCCGCGAACACCTGCTGCCCGCCGACGTCGATCGTACGGCGGACGTGCGTCAGGTCGGTCCAGCCGTGCTCGACGAACGCCGCACGCAGGTCGCGCCACGGCAGCTGGACGCCGTGGATGCGCTTCTTCTTGCCCTGCGGCATCAGGTACCGGGCCGGGTTCTTCGGCTTGGGCGCGTAGTAGTCGTTGCTGCCGAAGACGAACACGCCGGGCCGGTCGAGCAGCGGGCCCAGCGCGCGCAGCACGGACGGGACGGCCGTCCGGTGCGACAGGTTGTCGCCGGTGTTGACGACGAGGTCCGGGTTCAGCTCGTCGAGCGCGGCGACCCAGCGCTGCTTGCTGTGGTGGCCGGGCAGCATGTGCAGGTCCGAGACGTGCAGGATGGTGAACGGCCGGGCCCCGGGCGCCAGCACCGGCAGTTCGGCGGTGCGGAGCGTCCAGCGGCGCCGTTCGATGCCGACGGCGTAACCGACGGTCGCGGCGCCGAGCGCCAGCGTTCCCGCCGCGAGGCGCTTCACGGCCGCCCCCGACGTGCTTGCGTTACTGAGCGTGCTCACGGGACCAGGATACGTGCTCGACGGTGGGATGACTTCGTCCCGTTCCGGGACCCGGCCGCTGGGACCTGCCGAGTGACTTGTCCGATATGTGATCAGTGTGGTGTTCGCGCAATTATGGTCACGTTTTTGCCCGGTTGATCGGTCCAGCCTTTGGTCTCTTGCTTTCCGGTGGCGGTGATCCTTAACCTCCGCCGTGGCGCTTTCGCGCGCTCTGCGTGAAAGGCAAGAGGGGGAATTCATGTTCGGCAGCGTCAGTGGTGCGCGCGCGTCCAAGAGGCGGTCGAAGCTCGGCGCGGTCGTCGGTTTTCTGAGCGTGTGCGCGCTCGCCGGCGGAACGGCCCGGCCGGTGGCGGCCGAGGCCACGCCGACGGCACCGGCCGTGGCGAAGGCGCCGGTCGCCGGCGACTTCGGCGACCGGGCCGCGACCTCGTCCGATGTCGCGCTCGACGGCTGGGGGGACGCGGCGGGCTACCACCTGCTGCTCGGCCGGGAGGCCGCCGGATTCGCGTGGCGGGAAGTGGCGCTTCTGCGCCCGGCGGGCCGCGACGAATCGTCGTGGACCGGCTATCAATGCCTTTCGGGTGACGGCCGGTACGCCGCGGTGGCGATCCTGCCCGGCTCGGCCGTCAACCACCAGGCCGCCCGGGACCACGGAGCGTTCGCGTATTCCGTCGACCTGTTCGACAGTTCCGTTCACCCGCTGGCCAGCGGCGTGGGCCTGAAATACTTTTCACCGGGCTGCGGCGCCGCCGCCAAGGCCGTCTTCACCCTCGACACCGGAGCCGACGACCGGGACACCGGCCTGCTGCAGGCCGACCTCGCCCGCGGCACCATCGACGTCTCCGTGACCGTGCCGGGTCAGGTCACCTCGGCCGTGCCGTCCGACGCCGGAATCGTCGGCGTGCAGGGGCGGCAGCTGGTCACCGTCGGCAAGGACGGCCGGACCAGCCCCGTCGCCAGGGTCGCCGGGGACGCCTACGAACTCCGCCCGGTCCCGGGCGGGGTCGCCTACCTGGTCACCCAGGCCGGCACCCGCACGGCGACGGCGATGCTGGCCAAGGGCGGGGTCACCACGTCCCTCGGCACCGGGGCGCTGGAGCGGACCCACCTCTTCCCGGGGCGTGCGGGCGGTGCGGTGCTGGCCGGCGCGACCGCGACCGACACCAGGACGTTGTCGGCCGCGCACGTCAAAGCCGTCTCCGACCAGGGGCTGGTGCGGGGAGCCACCGCGTCGTCCCTCGACGGTGACGCGCTCGCGGGCCCGGACGCCGACGGGAACAAGGACACCCCGGCCATGCTGGCGACGCGGACCGGGAAGGTGCTCACCCCGGCGCGCCCCGCCGAACCGGCGCGCACCACGACCGCGACGGCCGCCTACGCCCCGGCATCCACGACGGGTCTGGTGGCGGCGCCGATCGGCAAGCCGGAACCGCACGGCGACGCCTCGCCGAGCGCGACGGCGGCGCCGAAGACCGCCGCGGCCACCCAGACACCGACGTGCGCGGTGCCGCGGCTCAACGCGAACCGCCAGGTCATGCAGCCCAACCCCGCCCAGGTGAACTGGGCGATCCAGATGGCCGAGCAGGGACTACTGACCGGCTCCGCCTACACCCGGCCTGCCGGGTTCGCCAACCTCGGCCTCGCCGCCTACGCGCCCAACAGCGACTTCCCCCTCATCCCGCTATCCCACCCGGCGGGCAGCACGGCGAACACCGTGCCCCGGTCGGTCTACGAAGCCATCGTCGCCCAGGAGTCGAACTGGTCGCAGGCGTCGTGGCACGCCCCGGCTGGGACCGCCGGCGGTCCGCTGGTCGCCGACTACTACGGCGCGGGCGGCGACATCAAGTCGATCAACTACGCGGGTTCCGACTGCGGCTACGGCCTCGGCCAGGTCACCACCGGGATGCACGCCGGCGACCACGTCTACTCGGTCAACGGGCAGACCAAGGTGGCGATGGACTACCAGGAGAACCTGGCCGCCGGGTTGCAGATCCTCGAGAGCACCTGGAACCAGCTCTACACCGACGGCATCACCGCCAACGGTGGCGACCCGCGTTACCTCGAGAACTGGTACTTCGCCGCTTGGGCCTACAACTCCGGTATCCAGCCGAACGCGGCCAACGGCAACACGACCGGCTGCACGCCCGGCCCGTCCTGCACCGGCCCGCACGGCACCTGGGGGCTGGGCTGGACCAACAACCCGGCGAACCTGGACTACCCGCCCAACCGCGACCCCTACCTGCAGGACACCTACGCCGACGCGGCACACCCGGCCAGCTGGCCGTACCAGGAGCGGGTGCTGGGCTGGATGGCCAGCCCGTTGCTGCGGTACGGGTCGCGCGCGTACGCGACCCCCGAGTACCACGGCGGCCGCACCTGGGTGCAGCCCGCGCCGTTCACCGCGATGTGCAGTGCGGACAACCACTGCGATCCGGTCAACACCAACCCGACGACGCCCGGCGCCAGCCACTGCCTGCTCGACGACTTCCAGTGCTGGTGGCACCAGCCCGTGACGTGGATCGGTACCTGCGCGACCACCTGTGCCACGAGCGGTTACGCGGTCGGCGCCGGCTCGGCCGAACCGGCCAACCCGACCCGCAACCCGCCGACGTGCACGCTGGACACGAGCAAGGTCGCGGGGAACGCGATCATCGTCGACGACGAGCCGAACCGGTTGAACCTGCAGGGTTGTGGTGCGGCGAACTGGACCGGCAGCGGGACCTTCGCCTACACCTACGGCACCAATTCCGCCGGTGACCCGATCGGGGCGATCGACACCCACCAGCTCGGCACCGGGCTCGGCGGCCACATCCTCTTCAGCCACACCGAGGACGGCAGCAACCCGGCGTTGATCAACACCGGTACGTGGACGCCGAACCTGCCCAGCCTGCAGTACTACAAGATCAAGCTGCACCTGCCCGGGCTCGGTGCCCAGGCGACCAACGTGGTCTACACCATGAACCCCGGTGGAGGCGTCAGCCCGTGGCGGATCCGCGTGAACCAGGCGTGGAACTCCGAGCAGTGGGTCACCATCGGCACGTTCGCGATGACCAACGGCGGCAACGTCGTCCTGAACAACAACGGCAGTTCCACCACGACCGGCGGCGTGAACAACTCGGACTACGACGTGGCGTTCGACGCCGTGGCGTTCATCCCGCAGGGCGGCACGCCCGGCTCGCCGATCGGGGGACCGCCCGGGATCCAGGACGCGCCGAAGGGCAGCAACCCGGCGTTCATCGCCTGCGGCTGCGTGCGCCGGACGGCGGGTGACCCGGTCGACACGAGCACCGGCTACTTCGGCCAGGACTTCACCGACCTGGCCACGCCCGGCCGGGGTGTCCCACTGGAGGTCACCCGCAGCTACGCCGAGAGCATCGCCGACCCGAACGGGCCGAACAAGGCGCTGGCGGCCGACGGGCCCTTCGGCTGGGGCTGGACGTTCACCTACAACATGTCCGCCGCCACCGACAGCGCGACCGGCAACGTCACCGTCCGGCAGGAGGACGGGTCCGCGGTCGCCTTCGTGAACAGCAACGGCACCTACGCGCCGGCCGCGCCCCGCTACGACGCGACGCTGGTCAAGAGCGGTTCGACGTACGTCTACACCCGTCGCGGCACCACGATCCTCACCTTCGACCAGGCGACCGGCCGGCTGCTGTCGCTGGCGGACCTGACCGGCAGCAAGGCGAACCCGCCCTACCGGACCGCGCTGGCCTACGACGGAGCAGGCCACCTCTCCACCGCGACCGACCCCGGCGGCCGGACGTACACCTTCACCTGGACCGGCGGCCACATCACGGCGGTGGCCGACCAGACCGGGCGCTCGGTCACCTACGGCTACGACGGCGAAGGCAACCTCACCGACGTCTACGGCGTGGGCACCACCCGGGCACCGGTGCTGCGGGACGACGACCACGCCCGCTACACGTACGCGTCCGGCACGCACCTGATGACTTCCATGCGGACCCCGGGCAACTTCGCTGGTCCGGCATCGGCCGTGACGTCGATGACCTACGACGCGGCCGAGCGCGTCACGGTGCAGACCGATCCCGACGGCCGGGCCACCAAGTTCACCTACGCTCCCGACGGCGGGCTCACCGCCGGGCAGGTCCTGGTGACCGATCCGGCCGGGCACAAGGACCTGCAGACCTACCAGAACGGGTTGCTGGTCAGCGAAACGCGAGGCTACGGCACGCCGGACGCGGGCACCTCGTCCTACACCTACGACCCGGTCACGCTCGGTGTCACGACGCAGACCGACCCCGCCGGCGGGGTGCAGACCTTCGCCTACGACGACCACGGCAACCGGATCTCGGCCTCGGACGCACTGGGCTACACGACGAACTACGCCTACGACGACGCCGGCAACCTCGTCGAGGTCATCGCGCCCGACGGAGTCGCCACGGTCAACACCTACGACCAAGCCGACCACCTGCCGTCCGGGGTGAGCGGGCTGCGCGTGCTCACGTCCTCGACCATCACGAAGGCCAACAACGTGGTCGAATCGACCACCGGCAACTTCGGTCCGGAGCCCGTCCGCACCAGCGGTTTCTTCTACGACGACGCGGCACACCCCGGTGACGGCACGCGATCGGTCGACCCGATGGGCAAGACCACCACGACGACCTTCGACGTCTTCGGCGACGTGACTTCGTCGACCGATCCGGTCGGGAACCGGACCGGTTACGGCTACGACACCGCACGCGGGTTCCCGACGTCCGTTGTGGACGGTGAGGGAAAGACCACGACCTACGACAACGACTCGCACGGCAGGCGCACGCGAACCGTCGATCCCCTCGGCCACGCCGCCTCGGTCGGCTACGACGCCGACGGCCTCCCGGTGTCCGCGACGGACGGAAACGGCCGGACCACCACCAGCGCCTACGACGGTGACGGGCACCTGGTGCAGGAGACCCAGGCCGACGGCACGAGCAAGCTCACGCACTACAACGCCGACGGCACCGTCTCCGACACCGTGGACGGGCTCGGAGCGGTGACCCGTTACGGCTACGACGGACAGGGGCGCCAGACGAGCCGGACCGACGCCGCCGGCAGTGTCGCGACGACGTCGTACGACCCCGCCGGCCGGCCGAAGACGGTGACCGACGCAGCCGGGCGCGTCACGACCTACGTCCACGACGCGATCGGACGGGCGACGTCCCTGTCCTACTCGGACGGTGTCACGCCGAACGTGACCTTCGGCTACGACGCCGTGGGCCGCCGGATCTCGATGACCGACGGCACCGGGAACTCGACCTGGGCCTACAACACTTTCGGCGAGCTCACCGCGGCCAAGCAGGGCTCGGGCGCCACGGTGCTCCACGGGTACGACGACAACGGGAACGAGATCGCGACGACGTACCCGGGCCAGGCCAAGGCGGTCGTGCGCGGCTACGACGACGCCGGGCAGCTGCACGCGGTGACCGACACCGCCGGCAACACCACGACGTTCGGGTACACCAAGACCGGCAAGGTGCGGACGACCGCGTATCCGAGCGGCACCACGGTCACCAACACCTACGACGACCGGAGCGCTCTGACGGGCACCACCGCCGTCACCGGCAGCACGACCGTGGTGTCACTCACCTACGGCCGGGACAACGCCGGTCAGCTGTCCGCGCAGACCATCGGTTCCGGGCCGGCACAGGCTTTCGGCTACACCCCCCGCGAGCAGCTGGCGTCGGCCGGCGCGGCGACCTTCACCTACGACGCGGCGGACAACCCGGTGAAGGTGGGGACCGCGACCCAGGCGTTCGACCCGGCGGGCCGGCTCTGCTGGACGCTGCCGGCCGGCACCGTCGCTTCGCCGTCCTGCGCCACCGCGCCGGACGCGAGCACGACGTATTCCTACGACGCACTCGGCAACCGCACGAAGGCGGGGACGAAGACCTACGGGTACGACCAGGCCGGCCGGCTGACGTCGAACACCGGCGTGGCGACCTACCGGTACAACGGTGACGGCCTGCGGATGGCCAAGACGGTGGGGCCGGCGACGACTTCGTACGTCTGGGACGGCGCGGAGGTCCCCAGCCTGCTCTTCGACGGGACGACGAGCTACCTCTACGGGCCCGGCGGCCTGCCGATCGAGCAGAGCGGGCCGGGCGGGATCGCGTTCTTCGTGCACGACCAGCTCGGCTCCACCGTCGGGCTGCTCACCGCCGCCGGCGCGCTGGGCGGGACCTACGCCTACACCCCCTACGGCGTGGCCACGGCTTCGGGCACGCTGACGTCGCCGTTGCAGTACGCGGGCCAGTACACCGACGCCGAGACCGGATTCCTGTACCTGCGGGCGAGGTACTACGACCCGGCGACCGCCCAGTTCCTGACGGTCGATCCGCTCGTGGCGCAGACCCGCCAGCCCTATGTGTACGCAGGCGGCAACCCGACCACGTTCACCGACATCACGGGCCTGAGTTTCTGGGGTGACCTGGCGACCGGCCTCGGGATCGCGGGTGCCGTGCTCGGCGCCGGAATCTGTTTCGTCGCCGAGCCCTGCGGTCTCGGCCTCGTCGCGGTGGTCGGCGGCGGGAGCGTGCTCGTCGGGGCCGGCGCGGGACTCGCGGCCGCGGGGGCCGGTGCGGCGGCCGGGGTCGGCTTGGCCGGCGGGCTCTACGCGGCGGCGAACTCGGGCCGCGGCTCCGGCGGGAGCTCGGGCAGTTCCCCGAAGAAGCCCATGATCGGGGAGAACGGCACCCGGACGACGAGCACGACGACCTGGAACAAGGGCCAGTACCGGATCGACGTCGAAAACCCGAACCCCGGGCAGCGGGCGGGACAGCTGCACTTCCAGGACCAGAGCGGCCGGATCCCCAAGTGCCAGTACAATTTCGAAACCGGTCAGTTCGAGGGCCTGCCGGGCAAGCTGGCCAAACAACTGGCGAGTGACCCTGGATTCCAGCGCGGGATCCAGCAGGGACTCAAGATTCTGGGGAACTGAGCCATGCTGATCATGACCGGCCCGATGCGCGAACTGGCCGAGCGGGCGAGGCTGGACACCGTCACCGCGGCGGACCTGCCGCCCGGAGCGGCGGAAATTCTGACGGCCGGCTGGGCTCGGGAGCCCGATGGCGCCTGGGTGCTGGCGGCCCTGCGCCGGTCGTACTCGGGTCAGCGAGCCGCGTTCGACGACCTGACCGGCTACGAAGCGGCGGTCAACGGCCGTGCCGTGCACGACCTCGATCTCCCGCGTGGCACCGAACGGGCGGCGCTGCTGCTTCGCCGCGGTTATGCGCTGAGCCGCGCGGTACTGGAGCAGGTCCGATCCGTTCCGGACGCGCCGGCGATCACCGCGCTGATCACGGTGTCGCGGTCGTTCACCGAGGATCCCGAGTGGGTGGGCAACCAGACGTTCTGGGCCGAGCACGAAGGCGAACAACCGTACGTCGAAGTCGATGACGGGTTCGACGCCGAACTGCTGTTGTCGATGAGCCAGGGGACGGTGTAACCCGGCCGTGAGCCTGCGTAAGTCCGCCTGGCTGCCCGGTGCGTTCAGTCGGCGAGCTTGATTTCCCGGTCCACCGGGACGCCGTTGTCCGGGCCCGGCAGCCCGGGAGGACAGGTCAGGTCGGCCATCTCCACTGTGCCGGGGTGGTCGAGGTCGCCCGAGTAGGACACGCACAGCCGCCCGGCGACCTGCTCGTATTGCCCGGAAACGCCGTTGCCCACCAGGGTGACGAACGCGAACCGGGCGGTGAACCGCCCGGTGGCCGGGACATCCTTGCCGAGCAGCACGGTGCCGCCGACGTAGTTCGCTTCCGGCACGATCTCCGTGGTGGCCCGGTCGATCGAAGCCGGCATCGGCGGGGTCGCCGCCCGCAGCCGGGTCAGCGCCTTCGCCGCGATGTCCCGGGCCGCTTTCACGGCCGTCGGCCGCAGCTCGTCGGCGGGACTGGTACAAGCCGTGCAGCACGTCGCCACCGCGATCGCGCCGCACAGCCCGGCCAGTCCCGCCCGCAAGATCACCTCCCGAGGTTACATTCCGCTGATCGCCGCGGTGGCGACCTGCGCGTAGACCTGGGCTCCCTGCACGGTCGGGTGCAGGGTCTGCTGCGAGACGAGCGCCGGGGCGTCACCCCGGGTCAGCGTCAGCACGCTCCGGTGCAGCAGCTCCGTTCCGCTCGGTGCGCCGGCCCGGTCGTCCGCGCAGGCACCCCGCCCGGCGAACGCCGGCCGCGGATCCGCCCACGTCGCCGGGATGCCCGCCGCCCTCGAGTTCGCCACCGCGGTACGCAGGACGTCGTCGAGGCGGTTGTTCATTTCGTTGATCCACGGTGCTTCGGGGGTCCCGATCCCGGGGAAGCACTCGCCGTCGAGCTCCAGCAGAACCGGATAACCCATTACGAGGATCTTCGCGTTCGGCGCCCGCCGCGGGTCCCGGAGGGACGACAACACGGTTTGCAGCGCCGGGCCGATCTGGTCGATCTTCTTAGGTTCGGCCGTCGAAAGCGGCTCGCCGTCGTTTTCGAACACCTGGTCCTGGCACACCGTGATCGACGCGATGCACTGCTTGAAGATGCCGGTGAACCGCGCGTCGTTGCCGCCGGCCGAGAACGTGATCAGGGTCGTGTACTGGTCGAGGAAGCCTTGGTCGGGTTGCTGTCCTTCCTGGTACTGCCCGGATCCGCCGGGGAGCAGGTTCCGCGTCGTCGCTCCGGCGCAGGCGGACATGTGGTAGTCCAGCGTCGGGTCGAACGAGTCCGCGCGGGAGCCGACCGTGCGGCTGGTGTTGTCCGGCAGGAAGGACTGCCGCGCCCACGAACCGGGGGCGCGGTGGCAGCCGTCGCGCATGGTGTGGTCGTCGCCGTGCTCGTCCCGGCCGTCGTGGTCGCTGCTGCGGTAGTAGCTCCAGACGCCGTTCACCGGGTCGCCGCTCGCGCCTTCACCCGAGGCGTACGAATCGCCGAGGGCCGAGCACGTGGAAGCCGGCGGTCACCGGCACCGGCAACGTGATCGGCACCTCGACTACATGGGGCCGGAACGCTTCGGCAACGCCCCGGTCGCCGGGCGCGTCGACGTCTACGCGCTGGCGTGCGTGTTCTTCGAATGCCTGACCGGCCGCCGCCCGTTCCCAGCCGAGGGGCGCGGTCGCGCAGATGGGCGCGCACCTGACCGCGCCGCCGCCGGTGCTCTCGGGAGCCTGCCGCCGGCCTTGGACGCCGTGGTGGCCCGCGGGATGGCGAAGAACCCGGCCGACCGGTACCCGACCGCGGGGGCGTTCGCCGACGCCGTCCGCGCGGCACTGACCGTGCCGGCGCCGCCGGTTCCGACGTGGCAGAAGACGTTGCCGGGCCTGGTGCCGAACGCCGCTCCGGCGCCGATGACCCCGCCGCGTCCGATGCCGGTCCCGACGGCCCCGCACCCGGGCCCGTTCTCCGCACCGCTCCCGGGCCCGTTCACCGGACCGCTGCCGATCACCCAGCCGGGCCGCCCTCCGAAGTCGCAGCGGAACCGGTGGATCGCGCTGTGCGCCGCGCTGGCGGGAGTCGTCGTGGTGGCGTTGGTGATCACCTACGTCGTGACACGGGACCACGCGGTGCAGACGGGCGGGCCGGGACCGTCGACCCCCACGGCCGACGCCCGAAGCTCCACACCGGACACACAGACCCCGCCGACCGAACCACCGTCCACTTCGTCCACTTCGGAGTCGAAGCCCACCGCGGAATCGAAGCCGCCGCACGACACCAAGCTGTCCGACGCGCTTCCTTCAGCGTACAAGGGAAACGCCGCCTGCGCCGACGCCGAACCGGACGCGGGCGCCGTCGCGGCGGTGCAGTGCGTGGACTCGAACGTCGGTGACGTCAGGTCCGGCAACGTCATCCTGAACCAGCCCACCGGCGCACGCTTCATGCGGTTCCCGGACGCGGGCTCGATGGACGCGTTCTTCCAGACCATCGTCAAGGCGAAGGGGCTGACCCGAAACGACGCCCAAGGCGCCTGCCGTCGTTGAAGGCGCCGAACATCTGGGGCACGTACTACCGCGCCGAGACACGCAATCCGCTGCCGGGCGACTTCCTGACGTGCTACCTCGGCGACCCGGCAATTCTCCTGTGGACGGACGGGCAGAACCTGACGGCCGGCCTGCTGAAGTCGGAGAAGGTGACCAACGCCGACGAACTGGACCAGCTCTACTACTGGTGGAACGAGCAGATCCTGTCCACGATGTCCGGCGGCTGACCACCGGAGCGTTGGCCGAGCGCGGCGTTCAGCCGGAGAGCCGCACGTCGCCGGAGATCGGGACGCTGCCCACCTTGTCCGGCAGGCCGGGTGGGCAGGCCAGATCCACGACGACGACGGAACCGGGTACGCCGACATCACCGGAATACGAAACGCACAGCCGCACGGCGACTTTGGTGTAATCGCCGCCGCCCCCCGCTTCGGTCGACGTCAGGAACGCGAAGTCGACGCCGAACCGGCCCCGATCGGCTGCGGTCTTCCGCAACACGAGGTTGGAGCCGGGCTGGGCCGTGCGGATGCCTTCGATCGCCGCCTCGAGTGAGGACCGGTCCTTGTCGGCGCCACGCAGTTGCTGCAATGCGTTCTGCGCGGCGGCCCGCGCGGCCTCGGTGGAGGTCGCGCGGGCCTTTTCCGACGAGCTGGCGCAAGCGGTGCAACACAGCGTGACCAAGCCGCACAACACCGCCGAGAGCGCCGATTTCCGCATACCTTCAGGCTACATCGCCGAGATCGCCCCGGTGGCTACGTCGGCGTACGTCCGGGCACCATCCAGCGTGGGGTGGAACGACTGCGCCGAGATGATGCCCGTGTCGCCCCAGCGCACCGAGGTGTCGTCCCCTCTGGTCAGCGACAGCACGACGTTGTGGATATAGCTGACCTTCTGCGGAGTCGAGCCGTTGTCGGCGCACAACCCGTGATCGGCGAAAGCCGCCCGGGGATCGGCATACGTGGCGTTGATACCGGCTGCGCGGCCGTCGGTGACCGTGTTCCGCAGGACGTCGTCGAGTCTGTTGTTCATCGTGACGAGCCACGGTCCTTCGACCGCGGTGCCGAGAGTGGGAATGCACTGACCGTTGTGTTCGATGAGAATCGGGTAGCCCATGACGAGGATCTTCGCGTGGGGAGCCTTGAGCTTGACTGCGTTCAGGACGTTCCGCAGGCTGACGCCGACCTGATCGATGCGTTTCGGTTCGGCCGTTGACAAGGGCTCGGTGTCCCCGTCCATGACCGCGTTCGGGCAGTCCTGCGGCAACGGCGCCGCGCATTTCTGGAACACGGCCGTGAACTTGGCGTCGTTGCCACCGATGGAAAAGGTCACGAGCGACGTGTTCTGGTCGAGGTAGCCCTGATCGAGCTGCCTGCCTTCCTGGTACTGCCCGGAGTCGTTCGGCTTCGCAGCCGGCAGGAGCATGTCGGTGGTGGCACCGCTGCAGGCTGACATGTGGTAGTCCAGCGTCGGATCGAGGGCGTCGGCCCGCGCGCCGATCGTCCGGCCGGTGTTGGTGGGCAGAACCGCCTGCCGTGCCCAGGAACTGGGTGACCGGTGACAGGCATCGCGGAGTTTCGGGTCGTCGCCGTGTGCGTCCCTTCCGTCGTGGTCGCTCGAACGGTAGTAGCTCCAGACACCGTTCACCGGGTCGCCGCTGGCACCCTCGCCGGAGGCGTACGAGTCGCCGAGCGCCACGACCTGGTCACCCGGTTTCCCCGGAAGTGGCTGGAAAGCGACGGCGTCCCACGGTACGTCGCGAACGCCTTCGTACTTTTCGTCCCAGGCGCTGTCCACCGGGGCGTGGGTGAAGTTGTCCAGGGAGACGCTCGGCGTGCCGGTGAAGTTGAACGCTCCGAGCGACTCCCAGTGTCCGGGCGCAGGATTGCGCCCGTCGTCGAGGTAGTTGCCTTCGACGATCGAGCGGGTCGGCGATGTCGAGTCGGACCCGCCCACCGTGTAGAACGCTTGCGGCATCCGCGCCCGGTGATCGGGGATGTACACCAGGACCCGTGCCCAGCCGTTGAGTTGCTGGTTCAGTGTCCAGGTTCCGTTGATCTTGTGTTTCGCGTTGTTGGCGTTGGCTCCGTTCCACGCGTGCGCGCTCCACATATGGCCGCCGAAACCGCCGTCCACCTGGTGGAAGTCGATCTTCGACGGGTAGTGGCCCTGGCCGTCGGCGGCGAATTTGAACGTCAGGGAACCGTGGTTGGTCCAGTCCTTGTTGCAGCCGCGGTAGGTCGTGACGTCACCGGGGACGTCGTCGATGATCAGTGAGCCGGCGGGCAGTTCCGCCGCGCCCCCGCAGTCGGGTCGGTAGAGCACCTTCGACGCGGCTAGCACCGGCTCGGGCGTGCCGGGCGTGTAGTTCGCGCTCTCGTCGCCGCACGCGGTCGAACAGGTCGTCCAGCTCACCGACGTGTGCCACCAGCAGCGCAGATCGTCGCGCAAGCAGTGGCTTCCGGAATCGTCCGGGTACTGCGACGGCTTGTGGATCTGGGTCATGTCGCACTGCACCGCGGTGCTGCAGAAGGTGCCCAGCGGTGGCCGCTGCGGGGTGCCGCTGCCCGGCCACAGCGCGGGCCGGTAGGCGGGATTGTAGGTGCCGGCCTTCCAGTCCAGCCGCACCAGCGGGTGCTTCGCCCAGCCGAGCACGCGCTCGGGGTAGGCCCAGTGGCCGGGCGTCTTGGCATCGTCGTAGCTGTCGTCGAGGAAGCCTTGGCGGTCGGGCGGAAAGTCCTCGTTCGCCACGTTGTTGGCCCAGCCGAGGCCGTAGACGCCGGCCACTTCACCCGGTGCGTGCCAGCCGCTGTTGTACGCCCAGAGCGCGTACCACCAGTTCTCGATCTTGGCGGGATCGCCGTTGTTGACGGTGATGCCGACCTGCTTCATCTGGTTCCACTTGTCGATCAGGATGTTGAGCCCGGCGGCGATGTTGGCCGCGTAGTCGACGGTCAGCGCCACCTGCTGCGTCGGCGTGTACACCGAGGTGCCTTCGCTGACCTTCATACCGGTGGTCACCTGGGTCGCGCCGTAGCCGCAGTCGACGTTGCCGAAGTTCACGCTGTCGACGCCGACGCCCTTGCCGTAGAAGCCGCCCTGGTTGAAGTTGCCGCTTTCGCCGTCGACGGTGTTCATCCCGGACTGCCACATGTTCGATTCCTGGGCCATCACGCCGAGCAGCACCTGGGCGGGCACCTGCCCGCCACCGGTGAGCGCGTGCAACGGGAACAGGCCCTGCGGGGTGTAGGCGGGCAGCGTCGAGCCGTTCCAGCCGGCCGGGCGCTGGACGGTCAGCTGCCCCTTGACCGCGAGGTCGGCCGCCCACTCGGCCATCTCGGGTGTGGCCTGCAGCGACTGGATCTTCGGGTCGTTGCGGGGCACCGCGCACGCGCGGTCGGGGTCCGTCGTCGTGGTCGAGGGATCGACGGCGGCCCGCTGACCGGTGGCGGCCGGCGCGCCGATCGCCGGCGAGGCCGCCCGTCCGGCCGACGGCACCAGCGCGTCGGGGTGCACGGAAAACTTCGGCCGCGCACCGGTTTTCAGCACCTGCGCTTCGATTTCGACCGGCGACGCGGCACCGGGGTGGTCCGGCGCGCTGTGCACGTTCGTGGCGGACAGCACGGCCAGCGCGCCCGTCGTCGACAGGCTTGCGCCGGCCGGGACGTCGGCGGCCTGCCAGCCGGTGGGCAGCGGTGCGGTGAGCCGGGCCGCGGCCGGTCCCTGCACGACGACGTGCCCGGCGACCTGGCTCAGCCGCACGGAATCCAGCGGTGCCAAAGCAATCCGCGTGTCGCCGGCCAGGGTGTAGCGGCGCAGTTCGGTTCCCGCCTTCGTGCGGACTTCGTAGCCGACACCGCCGTCCTTGTCCGCGCTCAACCGGAACGGCGTGTCGGCGGTGTCGGCGACGTGCCGCAGCTTCCCGTTGGCTCCGACGGTGGCGAGGCCGTCCACCGCGGCGGCCAGTATGCCGTCGCCGAAGGGCACCGCGGAGGTGACCTGCCCAGTGGCGTCGACCTGACGCACCACCTGCGCGGTGGGGGCGTCGACCGTCACCAGCCGCGATTCGTAGGTGTCGCCGTCGGTCAGGTTGCGGGTGAAGACGACCTGGTCACCTGCGCCGCAACCGGGGTTGTAGTAGGCGAGGTTCACGGTGAACGGAAGTTTGCGCACGGCACCGCTGGCGAGGTCGACGACGGCGGCGAGCCCGCCGGCGTGGAACCGCTCCTCGCGGTTCACCGCCTCACGCGGCGCGTAGACGACGGCGGCGAACCGGCCCGAGCCGGTCACGCAGTCCTGCCCGATCCACTGGCTGGTTTCGGCGCCGGGCTCGGCGAGCGTCGCGGCGGTGCGCCAGGCGTAGCCGTCCTTCGCGTCGGCGACGAGCACGTGGAGTCCGGAGGTGTCGCCCACGGTGGTCACCGCGCGGTCGGGGGAGCCGGCCCAGCCGGAACCGAGCACGCCGGCGCGCTGGCCGAGGGGGATCGACGAATCGGACGGCTGCGGAGCACCGGGCGGCGGGGGTGCGGTCGCGGCGGACGCGGGACTCTGCCCGGCCGTGAGAGCGGAGATCAGGGTGACGGCCGCCGCGAGGGGCTGCCACACAGGTCTGTGGACCTTGCGCATGTGCGCGTGCCTTCCTGGAAGTCCGGGCCGGCGGAGACCGGCACGGGAATGAGTCCCTGGGGGCGGTCGTCGAAACGCGGGTAAACCGCGGGAAGCCGGACTAGGTCAGGCGGAAATCGGCGAAATGTTCGAATTCTGAAATGGCGAATACGTGTCGCTGCGACTCGGAACCGAACATGTGTGCGACTCGGGCCGGACGCGGGCCGGAGCCGTTCACCCCCTCCCCAGGGCTGGTGACCGCGACGGCCTGCGTGGCATCGCCGCAGCGTGTGACGCTAACAGGTGGGAATTGACGTGATCAAGGGCTGACCGGGTGACTGGCCACTGGCCCGGGAAGATCGTCGTGCGCGCCGGTCGCCACTCGAACGGCGGATTGAGGGAAGGTCGTCGGCCGCCGCTATGCTCCGTTCGGGAGGAGGGGGTCGGTGTCCCGCAATGGGCGCCGTTCATTGAGCTGTCGGCTCGTTCTCGCCTCTCGTTTACTGTGGTTCCGGACTTTCCTGCCCATCGGTGAATCGAGGCTCTGGATGCGAATCATTTCCGGCAAGGCAGCGGCGCTGGCCGCCGTGCTCGCCGCGGTGGCGGCCGTGGTCGTCCCGGTGGGGACGGCGTCGGCCAGCGCGGCCGACTGCGCCGGCGGGGCCAACGGCTTCGTCGACATTTCGGACGACGGCGCGGCGGACTACCGCCCGGTCGGGCCCGAGCTCTACTGGTCCGACGGAACCCGGGTGAACCTGTTCTTCGGCACGTTCGGCGGGCGGACGCGCGGGTACGCCGAGCTGTGGAACGGCACCTGGGACGTGCCGGTGACCGGCACGGTGTGGATGGACTGGTCGCGCGACGGCGGCCGGACCTGGCTCCAGTGCGGGCCCTTCGGCAACCCCAAGAACAAGGCCAGCATCACCTCGGCGGCCCAGCTGACGAACCCGAGCACCAGCTGGGTGTTCCGCGCGGGTGGCTACCACAACGGACAGCAGATCCTGACCGGCTGGTTCTGAGCCGGAAAGCCGGAAGGGGCCCGCGCGAGCCGCGGGCCCCTTCCGGCTTTCGTGACGGCTACCTGGGGAGACCGTCTTCAGCAGTTCCTACGTCTGGCACGAGGGGATCTCGTGGAAATTGATGCTGCTCTCGTTCCGGACGGGCAAGGTGATGTCGTACTCGTAGCAGGGATCGGCCGAAAGCGTGCCGAACGCGCCCGACGTGACGGCGTGGACCTCCGCGGTCACCACGATCGCCGAGTCGAGCCGGCGGATGCTGCGCACTTCGGCGGTCGACAACCCCATCGCGCGGTTGATCCGGGCATCCGTGAGAGCGCCTTCGTGTGCCGCGGTGACAAGCCTGCCCACGGCTTCCCCGGCTTGATTCCGGGAAGCCTCCGACGCCGTCTCGAGCGCCCGCCGGTCGGCTCCGGCCGGTCCGTACGCAACCCAGAGGAAGACCGCCGCGACCAGGATGAGCGCGCCCCCGAGCAGCCAGGCGGTGGTCCTGGCTGCTCGGGGACGCGTGCTGTCAGCGGAATTACTCACGAGCCATGGTAACCGATCGCGCTGAGCGTGTTCTGCAGAACTTGGGCGTACCCCGTGGCTCCGCTGCCGTTGGGGTGGAAGGATTCCCGGCTGAGGCACCAATTGGTCCAAGGAATGCAGAACGGCGTCGGTTTGTCACCGTTGTGGAAGTCGCCGTCGCCGTCCGGGCTGAGCGAAACGCTGTGGAACCATGAGGTATGTCCTCATATCCCGTGAGTGTCGAATGCCGTCCCCGGGTTCGCGAACGTCACCTTGAGCCCAGGTCCTTGCCGAGCAATTCGTTGCGCCGGCCGGGAGTGGTGGTAGGCAGCTCGACCGGTGGCGCAGTGGTCGCAGCGGCGGCCGGCGACGGTCTGCCGTCGGGATCGGGTGCTGCCTGCGCGACCGATCCGATCAGAGTCAACGCGACGGTGGTGAGACAGAGGAATTTGGCTCTTCGGAAACGACGCATTTCTGCTCCGCAGAGGCGCGCATCGATGAAACTGGTGGAATTTGGAGGTCATGGCAGTAAACAGCAAGAGAGTGTTGGTGATCAATGGGCTGGAAGGGTGATCCGTGGTCACGAGATCCGGCGTGTCGCTGCGGGCTCCTCATCACTCGAACGGGCGATTGATCAAGAGTTGTGAAGCGTGGGTAACTTTTGCCGGGGAGGAATGGTGCCGGTGGGTCAACCGGACCGACGGCCATGCCCCTCGCCCCTTTATGTCCGTTTTCTTTCGGCAAGCCGCGGCTTTCAGGCTCGCGGATCAGGGAGGCTGGTCTGAATGGGGAACCTCCTGCGAGCATTGGCGGGTATCGGCGCCTCAATGGTGCTGATGGCCGCCACGGCCGACGTTGCGGTGGCATCCGGGAGCTCCGCTGAATGCATTTACACGTGTGGCTTCCAGGCTGCGCCGTGGTGTGCGCTGGCACAGGCCACCGGACACGACCCGGCGCCGCAGATCAGGCACTGCTGAGCAGGCTTCAAAAGTTGCCAAGTTCTGGTGACTCGTTCCTGATTTCCCGGCCTTTCGGGCCGGACAGTAATCGAGGGGAAGACCACTATGCGTGTTTTCGGAAAGCTGTCCGCGGTGACGGCAATTGTTGGCCTTTTGTCCGGGTTCGGCGGAGTTGCGGCGGCCTCGACCGATTCGACACAAAGCGTGACGTCGTGTCCCTCTTGGATGGACAGCTCCTATACCTCGTGCGCGAACACGCTCACGTCAGTCAACCTGCGGGCCCGCGCGAGTTCGCAGAGCGGCTACATCGTCACCATTCCCAATGACTATCCCTTCGGGCTCGACTGCTGGACGACCGGGGAGACGATCAACGGCGACAACGTCTGGTACTACGGCCTGTACCAGCACGACGAGAACGCCGTGCCGGTCTTCACCAGCGGCTGGGTGACGGGTTACTGGCTGTCCACCGGGCACGATCCCGCGCCGGGGATCGCGCACTGCTGAGCGGAAACGGCCGAGCGGGCCACGGCGGTTCTTGCCGTGGCCCGCTCGGTTCCGGGACTACCGGCCCGGGCCGCCCATGTACTGCGGGTCCGGCTGCGGCAGGTCCATTCGCGGCTGACTCGCGTCCATGATGTTCTTCATCGCGCCGAACCACGTCCGGGCCGGGGCGTGGCCACCGAAGATGTTGCCGTCGCGGCCGCCTGGGCAGAGGCTGACCCGGCCAGGGCCGCCGTCGCAGATACCGCCCTTGCCGCCGCCGAACTTGAACGTCATCGCCGCGCCCGCCAGCTGGGGCGTGCCGCCGACGAACGTCGCCGAGACGTTGGCCTGCGTCGTCCCGGTCTTGCCGATGATCGGCCGGTCCCAGCCGACTTCGGCAGCGGCCTTGTAGGACGTCCCGCCCGGCAGGTCGTCCTTGCTCATGCCCACGGCCAGGGTGTTCGCCAGGCCTTCCGGCACGGCTTGTTCACACGGGGCTTCCTTGATCGCCACCGGCTTCCCGTTGCGGTCGGTCACTCCCGCGATCGGCGTCGGCGGGCACCAGACGCCGCCGGACAGGATCGTCGCGGCGACGTTGCCCATCTCCAGGCCGCTCACGGGGCTGAACCCGAGCGTGAACGAACCGTAGCCGGGATTGTTGCCGGTCGGGCCGTAGGTCGCGGCCTGGCTCTTGTTCTTGTTCTGGTCCGGGGACTTCGGGTCGACCGGTCCGCCACCGATGTTGCTCGCCATCGTGTCGCGCAGGCCCAGCCGGTGCGCCATGTCGATGGCCGGGGCGGTGCTGCCGAGCTTGTCTTCGAATTCCACGAACGTCGTGTTCGGGGATGTGGCGAGTGCGGTCTGGAGCGTCGCATTCGCGGCGGCCTTGCTGTAGTCGCCCGCGTTTCCGACGCAGTACCAGTAACTGGCCGGCTTTCCGGTCGGCGTGGTACTGCACCCGCTCTTGCTGGTCCAGAATATGTGTGAGGTGTAGCTGTCCGGCATCTCCACCGGTGAGTAGATCCCCGCGATCCCCTTGTCGAGGACCGCCGCGCTGGTGAAGATCTTGAACGTCGACCCCGCGCCACCCGTGTTGTAGACCCCCGCAGGCAGCGTGTACGTCGTCTGGCCGGCGTCCTGGTTCTGCCCGTAGTCGCGGTTCGCCGCCAGCGCGACGACTTCGTGCCGGTCCTTGCCCGGTTTGATCAACGACAACGTGTTCGCGATGTACGGCTGGGTCTTGTCGACCTGGTTCTCGGCCGAGACCTTCGCCTCGTGGTTGGCGCGCTCGTCCAGCGTGCTCTTGATCGTGTAGCCGCCGGTGTAGAGCTGGTCCTTGGTCATCCCGCTGGCCTTGAGGAGGTAGTCCTCGACGTACTGGCAGAAGAACCCGGACTCCGGGCCCGCGCCGATGCAGTTGGCCGGTGGCTTCTTCGGGCCGTCCGGGACCACGCCCAGCGGCTCGGCCTTGAAGCGGTCCGCGTCGGCCTTCGCCAGCTTCTTGTTGTCCACCATGCGGTCCAGCACCAGGTTGCGGCGGGTGGTGGCCTTGTCCGCGTGCTTCCACGGGTCGTTGTTGATCGGGTTGTTCACCAGCCCGGCCAGCAGCGCCGCCTGCGGCACGGTGAGCTTCTCCGGAGTCGTGTCGAAGTACGCGTGCGCCGCCGCGCCGACGCCGAAGATCTGCCGGGAGAACTCGACGATGTTGAGGTAGTTGGCGAGGATCTGCTGCTTGGTCAGCTTCGTCTCGAGCTGGATCGCGATCCGCGCTTCCTTGAGCTTGCGGGAGATCGACTGCTCCTGGGCCTTCTTCTGGCCGATCGGGTCGGTCCGGTAGACGACGTTGATCAGGTAGTTCTTGGTGAGCTGCTGGGTCAGCGTCGAGGCACCCTGCGTGTCGGCGCCGGTGGTGTTGCTGACGGCCGCGCGCAGCGTGCCCTGCCAGTCGACGCCGTGGTGCTCGTAGAACCGCTTGTCCTCGACCGAGACCAGGGCCCACTTCATGGCCTCGTTGATCTGGTTCTCGGTGATCGGCAGCCGGTACTGGTCGTACAGGGTCGCGATCGGCTTGCCGGTGCTGTCGGTGACCGTCGTCACCAGTGGCGGAGGGATGTCCGCGAGGTCGGAGGAGGTCTTCTCCACCGTCTCGCTGGCCTGGTTGGACATGACACCGGCGGCCCCCACGACCGGGAAGAGCATGCCGGCGACGAGCACCCCCGCGAGCAGGCAGAGGCCGATGAGCTTGAACAAACCATCCGCTTTTCGCACGAGGGCCAGGCTACCCGGAGTGAGCCGGGCGCCGGTGACGCCGTGTCTCCGGAGAGGTGAGATCAGTGACAAAACCGCCCCCCTTTGGTGACGGTTGGTAACGAAAGGCATTCTGGGGCTTGGCGGGGGGAACCGAAGGCCCCTACAGTCCGTCAACGTCTCACGAAGAAAAGCCGACGGATGGATCAACGCGGGTGGGAGCTCACGTGGTCCATCCGGCGGCACCGGCACCGGGGAGGTGCCCGGGTAACCGACGTGAGCTGAGGGAGACACGCTCGCGGGGGCAGGGCGCGCAGTGCCTTTCCCCGCTGGTGCGTCGATCACCAGGGTAGGGAGCTGGGGGTATGGAAACCAACCAGTCGAGCTGGCGAATCAACGCGTCCTGCCGGGACGCCGATCCGGACGGCCTGTTCGTCCGGGGTGCCGAGCAGAACCGGGCCAAGGCCGTGTGCCTGGGCTGCCCGGTCCGCACGGAATGCCTCGCCGAAGCACTCGACGGCCGGATCAACTTCGGCGTCTGGGGTGGCATGACCGAACGGGAGCGGCGAGCGCTGCTGCGCCGCCGCCCGGACGTGGAGAGCTGGGCCGATCTGCTCGAAGCGGCCAAGCGCGACGCGGGGGACCGCGTCGAGGTCGGGTGACCGAAGCGGCACTTTCACGTGAAAGTGACCACCTGCGGGCGGCACTTTCACGTGAAAGTGCGGCTCAGCCGGCGAGCTTCACGCCGATGTCGCGC
>NZ_JBEZYB010000102.1:0-25650 GCF_040638285.1 Amycolatopsis sp. NPDC026612 | reverse complement strand
ACCGCCCCGTCGAAGCCCAGGAAGCTCAGGTTGACCAGCCGCAGCTGATCGGGACCGACCGGGCAGCCCTCGTGCCAGCTGTTCCCCAGCCGCTCCGCGGTGACCGGCTTGATGACGGCGACGTAGGCCGGCAGCCCACTCCCGGCCGGCGCGGCGAGTTCCACGGTCTGCGTGCCGGTGGCCGCCGGAGCCGGCGCAGCCACGGCCACGACCGAGGACAGGGCGAACGCGATGACGGCAAGAACTTTGGTTCTCAGATTCACTACGGAATTCGCTTTCTCTCGATTTCCATTGCCCCAGAAGGAACCGGCAAAGTCGACACACCGATGAACGGCACCGTTTGGCCGATGCGATTCATCCGGGGTCAACGGATGTGGTGCGACTCCACCAGGTGGGGTTCAGCGCCTGGAAGGATCATGCGGATCACCGCGAGGCCGCTGCAGACCAGCGGCTCGACCAGTTCCTCGCCATGCGGTCTTCCGCCTTCCCCCGTAAGCCAACCCCCGTTGCCGAAAGCGCCGGAACCGTCACTCTGCTTCCCCGCCGGGTGAGACGCTCTCGCCAGGCCGACCGTGCCAGCCGTGCCCGAACGGCGTCAACCACCTTGGAAACGTTTTACCCCTGCCCGAAGCATCGCGGAAAACGGGAACCTCTGCGAGTCGTGCCGCAACCTGCGAAATCGGCCCTGCGGGCCCTCAGTCGATGAACCGGGGCAGTGACACGGCGAAGGTCGTGCCGCCGGGGCTGGTGTCGGCCAACACCGTGTCTCCACCGTGTTCCCGGGTGATCTGCCGGCAGATGTAGAGGCCCAGCCCGATGCCGCCGCTGGGCCCGAAGCGGGCGAACTTGCCGAACAGCCGGTCCTGGTGCTCGGGCGGGACGCCGGAGCCGTGATCGGTGACCGTGATTTCGACGGTGTCCTCGAGCTCGATCAGGGCTACTTCGATCGGTGCGCCGCGGCGGCTGAACTTGACCGCGTTGGAGATCAGGTTCGAGAACGCCTGGCGGATGCGCAGCGGGTCGAGCCCGGTCACTATTCCGGCCGGGATCTCGCTGGTGACGGGGTGGTCCCGGGTCAGTTCTCCCAGTTCGCCGAGGATCGTGCGGAGGAGATCGCCGACGTCGGTGGGTTCGAGGACCAGGTCCAGTTCGCCCTCACTCAGCTTCCTCGCGTCGGTGACGGCGCGCAGCAGCAGGTCGGCCTGGCGCAGGCTCCGCGCGGTGGCGGCGAGCAGGTCGTTCACCGTCGACGAGGCCAGCCGGTCGATGCGTTCGCGGAGCAGTTCGACGATGCCGGCGGCGGCGGCGATCGGGGTGCGCAGTTCGTGCGCGTAGGTGGCCACGATGTCGTCCTCCGCGCCGGTCGGCGGCGGCTCCAGGTCGTCTTCGGGCATGCCGGTGTCCGATCCGATCGCGTCGGGGAAGAGTTCGGTGAGCAGCTCGGCCAGGTGCCGGAGGGAACCGCCCTTTTCGACGACCGCGACCGCGCCCAGCTCGAGCGATTGTTTCGCCACCTGGTCGCGGCCGTACCCGGACAGGACGATGATCTTCGTGGCCGGGCAGGCGCGGTGGATCCGGGGCAGTGCCTGCAGACCGTCCAGCACGGGCATCGCCAGGTCGAGCAGGAGCGCGTCCGGACGGCGTTCGGTGACGACGCGGACGGCTTCCTCGCCGTCGGCGGCTTCGCCCACGATGTCGACGCCGGAGAGTGATCTGAGGAAAGACCGCAGCGCCAGGCGAATTTCGCTGCTGTCATCGGCCAGCACGACCCGGATCCGGCGGGCCGGCTCGAGCGGGAGCGGCGATACGAGTTCGAGGTCGACGGCCGGCGGCAGCGTGGCCGGGCTCTCCCGGATGAGCTCACCCGCGGTGATCAGGGTGTTCTCGCCGAGGAGGTTGTGCATCATCTGCCGCGCGGTGCCCAGGGTGCCGCGCAGCGTGCGCATGGTGTTCGGCAACTGACCACGTTCGAGCGCGTACACCGCCGTGGTGAGTCCCTGCACCACGGTGTCGTTGATTTCGAGGGCTTGCCGTCGCCGCCGCCGCGTGTCCAGCAGTTCACGCGCAGTGCGTTCGGCTCGCCGGCGTTCGGTGACGTCACGCACCGCGGCGACGACGAGCGTCCCGCCGTAGCCCGGCCCGGCGGTGGTCAACGGGCGCAGGGCGATGTCCGCCGGGAACTCCGTGCCGTCCTTGCGGCGGCCGACCAGGTCGAGCCCCACGCCCATCGCGCGGGCCTGCGGTGCGGTCAGGTAGGCCTGCCGGTGCGCTTCGTGCGCCCCGCGGAACCGTCCGGGCAACAGCAGCTCGACCGGCCGGCCGGTCAGCTCCCGCTCCGAATACCCGAAGAGCTCTTCCGTGCGGTCGTTGACCAACGCGATGCACCCGGAACCGTCCACCCCCACAATGGCATCGGTGATCGACGCCAGGAGCGTGCGGCCCTTCTCCTCACTGCGGCGCAGCGCGTCCTCGGCGAGTTTGGTCGCGGTGATGTCCTGGGCGGTGCCGATCATCCTGACCGGCTTCCCGCTGCCGTCGACCACGACGCGGCCGCGCAGGTGCAGCCAGTGGACGGTCCGGTCGGGCCACACCACGCGGAAGTCCGATTCGAAGGAGCGATGGTCGCGCGACGCTTGCTCGTTCGCGGCGAGCACCGCGGGCCGATCGTCGGGATGGACCACGTCGAGGGCGGACGCGTATTCGATCTCGGCCGACTGCGGCGCCAGACCCTGCAACCGGTACAGCTCGTCGCTGCAGATGATCTTGTCGGTGCGGAGGTCGCGTTCCCAGCTGCCGACGTGACCCACGCGCTCGGCCTCGGTGGACCTCTTCTCGCTGCGTTCCAGCCGCTCCACGGTTCTGGCCAGTTCGGCGGTGCGCTCCCGGACCCGCGTCTCCAGCGCCCGGCCCGCCAGTTCGATCGACTGCCGGGCCCGGCGTTGCTCCGCGGCGGCCGCGGCGAGCAGCAGCATGGTCAGCGCCGATGATCCGTTGAACACCTGCAGGGCCAGCATCCGCGGGGCGAGTCCGACATCGGCGAACGGGCCCCGCGAGGCGACGGCGGCCATCGTCGTGGCCACGGACACGATCAGGGTGTGCGGCGCCGCGGCGGCGATCCCGAACCGCCAGGCGCTCCACACCAGGAACGGAAAGGCCATGACCAGTACCGGGACCTGGCCGTTGGCGATCCCGAACGCCACGCCCCCGGTCGCGACGACCAGTGCGGCGGCCTCCGCCAGGCGCGGTGCCGCCGCGATCCGCCGCGGCGCGTGCCACAACGCGTCGCCGGCCAGCAGAACCGGGGCCACCACCAGCACCCCCGTCGCGTCCCCGGCCCACCAGACCAGCGCGGTGGACCACACCTGCCCGTCCTCGATCGCGCCGGCGAGTCTCAGCACGCCGGCGCCGATGACGGCACTGACCACCATGCTGCCCAGCGCGCCCAGCATGATCAGGTGGAGTGCGTCCCGGAGCCGTTCCAGCCGTGGACGGAAATCCACCCAGGTCAGCAACCGCCAGGCCAGCAGCGGGGCGAGGGTGTTGCCCGCGGTGATCCCGGCGACCGCGATGGCGGTCGGGCCGAACACGGCATTGACGGCCGCCGCGCCGAGCAGGATGCCGGGCACCGCGCGGCGGCCGAAGAACAGCAGACTCACCACCGCCACCCCCGAGGGCGGCCACAACGGCGTCACCTGCCCGCGTACCAGCGCCAGTGACAACCCGAGCGCGCCACCCAGGTAGTAGCACAACGCCACGGCGAGGCCGACGACGATCCACCGGACGATCGCGCGCGACGCCTCCGCGGAGTCAGCGTCGCGTGCGAGGGACTCCAGTTCGGCCACGTGCCGGCTTCCCTTGGGGGCAGGAACGGCTCGATCCGCCGTGCGCGCTTCTCCGGTCGGCGACGCCGTCACTGCAGCGTGACCTGTTCGGGACCGGCCAAGCCGCGCAGCAGATCGACCCGTTCCAGGATTTCGCGTGCGTCCGGGTTGGCGGGAAACCGGCTCGCGGCCGCGGCCAGCGGAGACATCCGTTGCTTCGTCCGCGCCGACTGGAGTTCGGTCGCGACCTCGATCGCCGCACCGCCCACGCGGACCGCCTCGTCGAGGTCCCCGGCCAGCGCGTGCGCGGTGGCGAGCCAGATCTGCGTCAGCGCCCGGCTCCGCGTCATCGCCCGCCCGTAGCCGTCGGTGGCGACGGCCAGCGCGTCGATCGCCTCACCGGCGTGCCGCGCGCCGACCACCTGGGCCAGCTCGGTGTGCACGGTCCCGATCATGGCCGCCACGTCGGTCTCGCCGAAGAACGCCGCCCACGGCGGTGGTGCGGCCACGGTGGCGGCGGCGAATTCGTCGGTCGCCGTGCTCAGCTGCGCGAGTGCCGCGCGAGCGTCACCCTGTTTCGCGTCCGCCCAGGCCAGGTTGGCCGAGAGAATCGCGCGCGCGTGCATGGAGCCGGCCCGGTGCGCTGCGACCTGTCCGTGCTCGAACTGGTCCACCGCTTCGTCGACGGCGTCGTAGTGCAGGTGCACCCGGCCGATCCGGTAGCAGATGTTGGCCACCAGTTCGTCGTTGCCGGCGACCGTGGCCAGCTCGAGGGCCCGGCCGAACTCGGCCAGCGCGACACCCGGTCGTCCTTCGTCGAAACTGGTCCAGCCGGCCAGGTTGTGCAGATCCGCGACCGTGGTGCACAGCCGGGGCAGGGTCGGCTCCCGCACCACCCCGAGCAGCATCAGCTCGGCATAGGGTACGAGCGCCTCCACGGCGTCGCGGCAGGACCCACCGCCATGGCGGTAATCCAGGGCCCGGAACGCCCGGGTCGCGGCTTCCAGCCGGCGGACGTCCGCTTCCCCGATCCGGACGGCCCGCGGGTGCTCGGGTCGTGGTTCCACGGTCATGCGGCCCGTCACCTCCTCCCGGGCGCCGGCGCGACACCGATCCGCGCACCACGGTGTCCTCCCGAATCGCTCGACCGGTCAGGCGTCGCCGGGGTCAAGGGGCAGGACAAGGGTTGAAGGACAGATTAGCTTCTGGCACAGGGGGTTGCTCCACCGATCGGGGCAACCCGGAGTTCCGGCGTACAACGATTTGCGCAAGCCCGCAACAACCCTTCGGGATCTGCACGCGCAGATTCCCGCCGGACCGGCACCCCGGTTTCGGAGCCTTTTCCTGCACGGACATCCGCACGTGCGGCAGGGCATGCGGTGGTACGGGCCGCCCCGGAAGTACGGGACGGCCGGCTACCACCGCTTCTTCATGTCGGGTCCGCGACCGGCGGCGGGAGGGCCGCCGACGCCGGACTCGATCGCGACCGTCACGATGCGGTTCCGGTCGCCCGGGGACAGCACCCCGTCGGCGACCAGTTCCCGGGTCACCGCCTTCACGTGCTTCACGAACCGGTCGGAGGAGGCGTACTCCGCGTTCTCGTCGATGACGTCGTTGATCGTGCATCCGTTGCCGATGTCGATGTTCTCGACCTGGCTGTCGAGCCCGCCGATCACCACCGTCTCCCGGGTGTCCGAGGACGGGCAGGCGTCCGGCGGCGGCGCGGCCGCGACCACGGTGAGCGTCCCCGGCACCTCAGCCGAGACGTTCCCGGCGACGTCCGTGGCCCTCGAACGCACCGTGTGCGAGCCGAGTGCGGCCACCACCACCGGCGCCACGTAGCGCGTCCACGCACCACTGTCTACTTTGTACTCGACGAAGTCCACACCGGACTCCGGGTCGGTGGCGGTGACCGTCACCGCCGCCTGGCCCACGTAGTTCCAGTTGCCGTCCTGCTTGCCGCTGACCTGCATCGACACGGTGGGCGCGGTGGTGTCACCACCAGCGACCACCGTCACGGCAACCGACCCTTCGGGAGACGTGTTCCCGGCGACGTCACGCGCACGGTAGCCCACCGTGTGCGCGCCCGGCGACGACACCGGAACCGGTGCGGCGTAGGCGGTCCACGCGCCGCCGTCCACCCGGTACTCCACGGACGCCACGCCAGAGCCGGCGTCCGCCGCGGTGACCGTGACGACCGCCTTGCCGACGTAGTTGCCGTCGGCGTCCCGCGTGCCACCCACGGAAGCCGTGACGACCGGCGCGGTCGTGTCGCTCTTCACCACGGTGAAGTGGGCCATCCCTTCCGGGGAGGTGTTCCCGGCGACGTCACGAGCGCGATAGGACAGCATGTGCATCCCCGCCGCCGTCACCGGAACCGGTCCGGTGTAAGCGGTCCACGCGCCGCCGTCCAGCTTGTACTCCACGGCGGCCACGCCGGAGCCGGCGTCGGTGGCCGTGACGGTCGCTGTGGCGACGTCGACGTAGTCGCCCGACGCGTCCTGCGAGCCGGCGATCGACGCGGTCACCGTCGGCGGCGTGCGGTCACCCTGGCGTTCGACGATCGTGAAGTGCTCCACGGCTTCGGCGGACGTGTTCCCGGCGACGTCCGTGGCCCGGTAGTGGACCATGTGCATGCCCACCGACGACACCACCACCGGTGCCGGATAGGGAGTCCAGCTCCCGCCGTCGAGCTGGTACTGCACCGAAGCGACCCCGGAGCCCGCGTCGGTCGCGGTCAACGAAACCGTCGCGGACCCGACGTAGTTGCCGGACGGGTCCTTGTCCCCCGTCACCGAAGCGCGCACCGTCGGCGGGATCGTGTCGCCGCCGCCGTCGGACACGACGAACTCCCCCGTCATCGTCGTGTGCCCGGGGATGGTGCAGAAGTACCGGTACTTGCCGGGCGTGAGCGTCACGACCGCCTCGTGCCGCCCGTTCGCGGGGTCGAACGGGTTGGCCAAGACGTTCAGGGTGACGTCGTGGTTGTAGCCCGGCGTCGAGGTGTCGAACGTCAGGGTGTGCGACATCCCCGTGGTGTTGCCGGTGGCTTCGCTGTTCTCGAAGACGATCGTGGTTTCCCCGGGCAGCGCGCCGGTGGGCGCGGACGCGTAGTCGGTGGTGCTGTTGTTCGCGGTCCAGGTCAGCGTCTGGACCGGCGCCGCCATCGCGGGGGTGGTCAGCCCGAGCCAGGCCAGGAAAGCGGCCAGCAGCACGGCGATCAGTCGTGGGGACATCGCGGGAGAACCTTCCTGGGAGGGATGGGGGCCGGGCGCGCGCCCGGCCCCCATCGCGCTACAGCTGCCGCACCCGGATGTTGCGGAACTCGGTCAGGTCGTTGTCGCTGTGGTTCTGCAGCCCGATGAACCCGCTGACGAACTGCCGCAGGTCGGTCGGCGGGTCGCCGGCGCGCGAGGACTGCTGACCCGGCGTGTTGTCGAACTCGTTGATCACCACGCCGTTGCGGATCATCGTGTAGTGCTGCCCGACGACCTTGATCTCGTACTCGTTCCACGTGCCCTTCGGGCGGGCCCCCGCCTGGTCGAGCGGACGCGGGTCGAAGTTGTAGACCGAGCCGGTCTTCTGCGGCTCGCCACTGTCACCGTCGTAGATCTGGATCTCGTGGCCGCAGTAGATCGCGACCCACGCCTGCGACGTCCGCGCCGAGCCGACCGTGCCGCAGCTGCCCGGTGGCCGCTGCTCGAGAGGGGTCCGCGGATCCGGGAACCGGACGAAGACCCCGCTGTTGGCCCGGTTCGGATCCGGGGCGATGTCCTTGAACTGCACCTTCACCGAGAAGTCGCCGAACTGGCGCTGGGTGTACCAGAGCATGCCCAGTCCGCCGGCCGAGCGGATCGACCCGTCCGGTTGGAGGGTGAACTGCCCGGAAGGCGCCTGTTCCCAGCCGCGTAGCGACTGCGCTGTGCCGTCGAAGAGCGCGTCGTAGCCGGTGGTGCCCGGCTTCCCGATCGGCGACGCCTCCGCCGCCGCGGTCAGCTCGGCCACCTCGGCGTCGTTCAGCACGCCGAGGTCGGAGAGCGTCTCGGTCGCCTGCTCGACGTGGTTGACGAACGCGGCGTGCGTGCTCCACGAGCCTTCGTCGTCGATGAAGTCGTCGACCGTGCAGCCGCCGCCCGCGTTGCGGTTCGGCACCTTCGTGATCGCGTCGCCCAGTATCACCACCGGACTCGGATCGGCCACGACGCACCCGACGTTCACCGCGGTCCGGGTGGTCACCGCTTCGCCGTTCGCATAGGTCACGGTCAGCTTGGCGGTGAAGATCCCGGTGCGCGGGTAGGTGTGCCGCGGGTCGGCCTGCGTGGAGACCGAGCCGTCGCCGAACTCCCAGCGGTAGGAGACCCCGCCGGACTTCGAGCCGGTGAACGCCGCCGTCAGCGCCTTGTTCTGGACCATCGTCGACGACGCGGCCGGCGCGGGGGTCGGCGCGCCGCCGGTGTAGCTGATCTTGAGCAGCTTCTGGTTGGCGTCGAGGGAGAAGAAGCCGTTGCCGTAGTCGAGCACGTACAGCGCGCCGTCCGGCCCGAACTTGGCGTCCATCCAGCTCTGCACCCGGGTGTCCCCCGAGCCGCCCGGGATGATCTGCCGGAACGTCTCGGCGAACACCGGCGGCTGGTGCGTCGGCACGCCCGCCGGATCGACGGTCACGGCGACCCGGTTCTGGGCGTTGGCCTCGTCGCCGATGAACCACTTGTTGTCCCAGTAGGCCGGCCACGCGACGCCGCTGTTCGTGTTGACCAGCGAACGGTGGTACGTCGGTCCGGACATGATCGCCTGGCCACCACCGCGCAGGTACGGCTGGGTGTAGGTGGCGTCCGCCGCGTTGTACGTCGGGATCGAGCTGCCCGGCCGCTTCGGGAACACCGGCCCGCCGCCGTCCGGCGAGTACCAGATCATGTTGTCCTTGATCGGCGGCAGGTTCACCAGGCCGGTGTTGCGCGGCGAGGTGTTGACCGGGTTGTCGCAGTCGTACCAGCCGGTCAGCTCCGCGGCGTTGGTGCTGCTGCGGTCGCGGTAGGGCTGCCGGTTGCCCATGCAGTACGGCCACCCGTGGTTGCCCGCCTCGGTGATGATCGTCGCCGTCTCGTACTTCGCCGGGCCGAGCTCGGGGCTCGGCGAAGACGCGTCGGGGCCGACCCAGCCCGCGGTCATCCAGTTGTGCACCGGGTCGATCTGCAGCCGCGAGATGTTCCGGACGCCCATCACGTAGATCTCCGGGCGCGTCTTGTCCGCCGGCCCGTTAGGGAACAGGTTCCCCGGCGGGATCGTGTACGTCCCGTCCGCCTCCGGGTGGATGCGCAGGATCTTGCCGTCGAGGTCGTTGGTGTTGCCCGCCGTGCGGCGCGCGTCCTGGAACGAGATGCCCTTGTAGTCGAGCGTCCAGTTGTTGCCCGAGTAGCCGTTCGAGCCGCCCGAGGAGTTGTTGTCCCCGGAGCCGACGTAGAGGTTCCCGTCCTTGTCGAACGCCATGCCGCCGCCCGCGTGGCAGCAGCTGTGGATCTGCACGTCCCAGGACAGCAGATCCTTGCGGGTCGCCTGGTCGAGCGTCTGCGCGGTGGCGTTGTAGGTGAACCGCGAGACCGTGCGCTTGCCGATCCGCTTGTCGCGGTCGATCGACGCGTGCGGCATCCAGTAGGCGTACAGGTAGCCGTTCTCGGCGAACTTCGGGTCCAGGGTCAGCCCGAGCAGGCCCTCTTCGTTCTTGACGAGCTCGTCACCGCTGCCGCGGTTGCCCATCACCGGCAGGGTCGTGAGCAGTTTGACCTTCTTGGTGACCGGGTCCCACTGGTGGACCGTCCCGCAGCCGAGGCCGACGTCCGGGTCGTCCCAGCTGACGATCGGGCCGGTCGGGCAGGCGGCCTTGCCGATGTAGAACACTTTGCCGTCCGGGGCGATGGTGAGCCCGTGCGGCTCACCGATCTGGTCGAGCTGCCCGGCCGCGTTCTTGCCGGTCAGCCGTTCGATCTTGTAGTTCGCGGCGATGCCGGCCTGGCAGTCGCCGCGGACCATGCCGGTCGTCCAGCGCAGGGCACCGAGCAGGTGGTCGCGGAACTGCCCTTCACCGTAGGACGCCTCGGTGCGGCCCATGCCGGTGTAGAAGGAGCGGCCGCCGTCGTAGTCGCGGCACCACGAAACCGGGTGGAACGCGCCGTTCGCGCCGACGCCGGGGTTGTAGCCCTTCTCCTCGACCTGCGCGACGGTGTGCACGGTGCCGACCGGGTTGGTCTCCCAGTTGAGCCACCGGTCGGTCCGCGTCCAGTTCTGCGGCAGCCCGGCGGTGGCCGGGTGCTGCGCGTCGAGGACGTCGACGACGGCCTGCTGCGGCGCCGGCTCGGGCGGTGGCGGGGTCGTCGAAGTGTCCTTGAACAGCTTGAGGTCGGCGAGCTGGATGAGCGGCTCACCCGCGTTCGCGGTGATGTTCAGCCGGTAGTTCGGGTAGGCCGTGGTGTTGGCGAAGGTGAAGGTGCGGGTCTGGAACCGGTCGGTGAACGTCTCGTTCGAGCGCGTGTCCAGGTCGGTCCAGGTGGCTCCGTCGGCGGAGCCCTGCAACGTCCAGCTCTTCGGATCGCGGCCGGGGAAGTCGTTCGCCGACACCAGCGAGTAGCTGCTGACCGCGACCGGGGTGGCCAGCTTGTAGGCCGCCCAGCCGGTCGTGGCGAACGTCAGCCACTTGGTGTTCTCGTTGTTGTCGGCCAGCTTCTCCTTGGTCTCGTTCGGCGGGTTCTCCGCGCTCGCGGTCACCGCCGCCACCGCCTCCGGCGTCGGGCGGGCGCCGACCGGGCGCGCGCCGATCAGCCCGGTGAACCACTGGGACGAGTCCTGCGCGCGGGCGGCGTCGGAGATGCCGAGGAACCCGCCGCCGGCCTTCATGTAGGCCTGCAGCGCGGCTTCCTGCTCCCGCGCGAGCGTGACGCCCTGCGCGGACAGGAACACCACGCCGCGGTACCGGGCGAGGTTCGCCGGACTGAACACGGCGGGATCCGACGAGGCCGTGACCGTGATGCCGTTGTCCTGGCCCAGCCGCGCGATCGCGTCCGCCGCGCGCAGCACCGGGTCCTTCTGGCCGGCCGCCGCGCCGTGGAAGACCAGCACGTTCACCGCGACGTTCACCGCCGGGGCCGCTTGGGCCACCGGCATCGCCATCAGCGGCGCCCCGGCCGCGAGGACCGACCCGATGGCGAGCACGACCGCCATGCGACGGCCGAACCAGCGTTTCCTCATGATCGATCCCTCCTAAGCGTGGGTGCGGCCGTCGGGATGCACGTCGTGCCCGGCGTGGCCGTGCTGCTTGAACCGGTCGATCGCTTCCTGCGCCCCGTCGGGCAGGCTGCCGTCGGCGTTGCGGACCAGGAAGAGGCCTGCCATCCCGCCGTCGGAGTGGGTCTGGACGTGGCAGTGGTACATCCAGACGCCCGGCCCGGCACCTTCGCCGGCGAGCACCTGGAACCCGAACGAGCTGCCGGGGTCGAGGTTCTTGTTGTCGACGATGACAGCGTTGTCAGCGGCGCTGCCGAGCATCCCGGTGCGGGTGTCGGCCCAGCGGTGCCCGTGCAGGTGGAACGTGTGCGGCAAACTGCCGTAGCCGATGCAGACCCACTCGACGCGCTCGCCGAGCCGCGCTTCGAACACGGGCGTGTCGGGCGCCATCTCGTGGTTGATCATCATCTCGTTGAACACGACGGTGTACTGCCTGCTGGGGAGCAGGTCGCCGCGCTTGCGCACGATCAGCCCGCCGTAGAGCCCGCGGGCGAGGCCGCCGGTGCCGTGGTCGGTTCCCATCGCGTGGTCGTGGTAGTGCCAGTACCCGGCGCTGCCCGGCATCCAGAACCCGCCACCGGCCTCGTACCGGGTCCGCGTCTTCCAGGTGTAGGTCCGGGTCTCACCGGGGTTGTTGAACGACGCGTTCAGCGGGGCGCCGTCCGACGCGGTGTCGTAGTTGACGCCGTGCGGGTGGATCGACAGCCGCTGGTCGGTCCGGTTGACCAGCTCGATCTCGAGGGTGTCGGCCTCGTAGATCTCCAGCAGCGGACCGGGAATCGTGGCTTTGCCCGGTTCGAGGCCGTAGCCGTAGAGCCCGCCGGGAAGCGCTTCCGCGTAGATCGTGACGCGGCGGGTCAGGCCCGCCGCCGACGCCGTGTCGGCGGCGCCGAGGGCGGGCACGAGCACGCCCGCGGCGGTTCCGGCCAGCATCGACCGACGTGACACTCGCATGTGAATTCCCCCGGGAGTCTCAGAAACGCACGGTGCGCAGGTACTCGAACCCGACTTTCGCGGTGTTCAGCGGATCGGCAGGCTGGTCGTGCTCGACGATGTACTCGCCGATGGTGTGACAGGACGCGGCGAAGATCCGTGGGAAGTCGATCACGCCGGTACCGGGGTCGGTCATCTGCCCGTCCGCGGTCCGGTCCTTGACGTGGTACTGCGTCACGCGCGGGTAGTGGCGCCGGAACAGCTCGACCGGGTCCGCGCCGCCGGTCACCGCCCAGAACAGGTCGATCTCCAGGTGCACGTCCCGCTTGTTCGTCTTCGCGGTCAGCACGTCGTACGGCAGCACGCCGTCGATCGGCGCGAACTCGTGGGCGTGGTTGTGGTAGCCGAGCCTGATCCCGGCTTTCCTGAAGGCGGCCGCGGCGGTGTTCAGGCGGCCCGCGAAGGCCTCCCACTCGGCGATGGTGGCGAACTGCGCGAACGGCACATCGGCGAGGGAGTTCCCGAGGATCCTCGCGTCGGCGATGATCTGGGTCAAGTCGCCGTCGATGCCCACGTGGGTCGACGACGCCGTCAGGTGGCACCGGTCGAGGATCGCGCGGAACTCCGTCGCGCTGCGGCCGTACGTGCCGGCCAGCTCGACCTTCCGGTAGCCGATGTCGGCCAGCGCCGACAGCGTGCCTTCGGGGTCGTTCTGCAGCAGCGAACGCAGGGAGTAGAGCTGGATGCTGATCTTGTCGAGCGGGATGCGCCGGCGGGCCGGGGAGGCGTCCGCGGTGCCGGGCAACGCGACCGCGGCACCGGCCGCGAGGGCCGCCGTCGCCACGTTGAGGATCGTCCTTCGGGAGTATTGCTCAGCTTGCGGACCGCACATGGAACTCCCTCATCTCTGGTTGCTGAAAGCCGCGTCGAAAGCCGCCGACGGCTGGTCGAACAGGTGCTCGCGCAGGTACTTCACCGCCTCCGCCGCGCCACGGAGCCGGTCCATCCCGGCGTCTTCCCACTCCACGGAGATCGGGCCGCGGTACCCGATCGAGTTCAGCGCCCGGAAGCAGTCCTCCCAGGGGACGTCGCCGTGGCCGACGGACACGAAGTCCCAGCCCCGCCGCGGATCCGCCCAGGCCAGGTGCGAGCCGAGCCTGCCGTTGCGGCCGTCGAAGCGCTTGCGGGTGTCCTTGCAGTCGACGTGGTAGATCCGGTCGGCGAAGTCGAGGATGAACCCCACCGGGTCGAGGTCCTGCCAGACGAAGTGCGACGGGTCCCAGTTGAGCCCGAACGCCGGGCGGTGGTCGACGGCTTCCAGCGCGCGCTTGGTCGTCCAGTAGTCGTACGCGATCTCCGACGGGTGGACCTCGTGCGCGAACCGGACCCCGACCTCGTCGAAGACGTCCAGGATCGGGTGCCACCGGCGGGCGAAGTCCGCGTAGCCGTCATCGATGTCATCGCGCGAAACGGGCGGGAACATCGCCACGTACTTCCAGATCTTCGACCCGGTGAACCCGATCACCGTGTCCACGCCGAGCTTGGCCGCGGCGCGGGCGGTGTCGGCCATCTCCGCGGCCGCCCGCTGCCGGACGCCCTCGGGCGCGCCGTCGCCCCAGATGCGCGACGGCAGGATGGCCTGGTGCCGGTGGTCGATCGGGTCGTCGCAGACGGCCTGCCCGACGAGGTGGTTCGAAATCGCCAACACCTTGAGGCCGTGCTCGGCGAGCAGCCGCAGCCGCCCGGGCACGTAGTCCTCTTCGGACAGTGCCCGGTCGACCTCGAAGTGGTCACCCGAGCAGGCGATCTCCAGCCCGTCGTACCCCCACTCCGACGCGAGCTTGCAGACCTCGGTGAACGGCAGATCCGCCCACTGGCCGGTGAACAACGTGACGGGACGACTCATTGCTGTTCCTCCACCGTGGTCCAGTTCGCCTCTTCGGCAGCGCTCTTTTCGACGGCGTCCAGCACCCGCTGGACGCGCAGGCCGTCGTCGAAGCCCGGCTCGGGGTCGGTGCCCGCGCCGATGGCATCCAGGAAGTCGGCGACCTCGTGGGTGAACGTGTGCTCGTAGCCGAGCAGGTGCCCTGGCGGCCACCACACACCGACGTACGGGTGCTCCGGCTCGGTGACGAGGATGCGGCGAAAGCCCGCCTCGGTGCCGGTTCCCTCGTACCACTGAAGTTCGTTCATCGACTCGAAGTCGAACGCCAGGCTCGCTTCGGACCCGTTGATCTCCAGCCGCATCGCGTTCTTCCGGCCCAGCGCGAATCGGGTCGCTTCGAAGGTCGCCACCGCTCCCCCGGACAACCTCGCCAGGAACAGCGCGGTGTCGTCGACCGTCACCTCGTCCGTCCCGCCGCCTTCGGACGGCCGCTGCTTCACGAACGTGTTCGTCAGCGCGGACACGCCGGTGATCACTTCACCGGTGACGAACTGCGCGGCGTCGACGATGTGCGCGCCGAGGTCGCCCAGCGCACCCGAACCAGCGGACTCGCGGCGCAGCCGCCAGGTCATCGGCGCCTGCGGGTCCGACAGCCAGTCCTGCAGGTAGACCGACCGCACGTGCCGGATCTCCCCCAGCGCCCCGCTCGCCACCAGGTTCCTGGCGTGCGCGAGCGCGGGCACCCGGCGGTAGTTGAACGCGACCATGGCCCGTACCCCGCGTTCACGGGCCTTTCGCGCCGCCTCCGCCATCGCCTCGGCCTCCGTGACCGAGTTGGCAAGGGGCTTCTCGCACAGCACGTGCTTCCCGGCTTCCAGCGCGGCGATCGCGATCTCCGCGTGGCTGTCGCCCGGCGTGCAGATGTCGACCAGGTCGACGTCGTCGCGGGCGATCAGCTTCCGCCAGTCCGCCTCGACGGCGGCCCAGCCGAACCGCTGCGCCGCCGCCGTGGCCCGGGTCTCGTCGCGGCCGGCGAGGACGGCCAGTCTCGGCACCAGCGGTGGCTCGAAGAACCGGTGCACGCTGCGCCAGGCGTGCGAATGCACCGCACCCATGAACGCGTGGCCGACCATGCCGATCCCGATGGTTTCCCGTGCCGGGGACATACCCCTCCTTTGTTCTCGCTCTGGAAAGACCGGTCAGGAGTCGAAGCCGACATCGAGGTACTGGTCGACGTTCTCCTTGGTGACGACCGCGGAGTAGGTCGTGATCTCGGCCGGGATGTCGTGCTCGGCGAGGTCGCCGATGCCCTTGCGCTGCCCGAGCAGCCGGGCCAGCGCGATCGCCGTCGAGGCCATCGACGGGCTGTAGAGCACGGTCGCCTTGATCGGCGAGGAGTCGGCCTTGATCAGGTTCATCATGTTCTTCGAGCCGGCGCCGCCGACCATCAGGAACTCCTTGCGGCCCGCGGTGTCGATCGCGGCGTTGACGCCGATGCCCTGGTCGTCGTCGTGGTTCCACAGCGCGTCCAGCTTGGGCGCGCCCTGGAGCAGGTTCGCCGTCTGCTGCTCCCCCGACTCCGACGTGAACTGCGCCGAAACCCGCGGGCCGACCTTGAACCCGGCCCGCCCGAGCGCGTCCGCGAACCCCTTGCTGCGTTCCTGGGTCAGTGGCAGCGAGTCGATCCCGGCGACCTCGCCGATGACCGGGTTGGCGACGTTCTTCTTCTTGAGCTCCGCCGCGATGTAGTTGCCCGCGTTGACGCCCATCCGGTAGTTGTCCCCGCCGATCCACGTCCGGTACGCCAGCGGTGTGTCGAAGACGCGGTCCAGGTTGATCACCGGGATGCCGGCGTCCATCGCCTGCTGCCCGGCCGAGGTGAGCGCCTTGCCGTCGAAGGGCAGGATCACCAGGACGTCGACCTTCGCGTTGATCAGGGTCTCCACCTGGGAGATCTGCTGGTTGACGTCGTTGGTGCCTTCGGTGGCGGTGAACTTCACCTCGCTGAACTTCTGCGCCTGCGCCCGGGCGTTCTTGGTGATCGCCGCGATCCAGCCGTGGTCGGCGGCCGGCGCGGAGAAGCCGATGGTGACCGGCTTTCCCGGCTGGGCGTTGGTGCCCGCGTTGGCTACCGGCGCGTTGGACTCCGAGTTGGCGGGCGTGTTGGACGTGCAGCCGGCCAGCAGCGCACCGGCGCCGACGGCGGCCCCGCCCAGCAGGAATCCCCGGCGGCCGAGGAAGGGGTGTTCGGCCATGATGACCTCCATCGGTGGTGACTACGGACCGGTCCTGGCTTTCCTGGCCCGGAACTGCAAGAGCACGGCGAGCACGATGATCACGCCCTTGGCGATGTTCTGGATGTCGGTGTCCAGGTTGTTGAGCGTGAAGAGGTTCGACAGCACCGTGAAGATCAGCACGCCGATCAAGGTGCCGATCAGCGAACCGCGGCCGCCGGTGAGCAGCGTGCCACCGATGACCACGGCCGCGATCGCGTCGAGTTCGTAGAACATGCCGTTGGTCGACGCCCCCGCCGTCGTCCGCGCGACGACCATCAGCGCGGCGATCCCGCAGCACAGCCCGGCCACGCCGTAGACGAGCGCGAGGTGCCGCTTGACGTTGATCCCGGCCAGCCGCGACGCCTCGATGTTGCCGCCGACCGCGTAGGTCCGCCGCCCGAAGGTGGTGCGGTTGAGCACGACCCAGCCGACCGCGAACACCAGCGCGAACAGCCAGATCAGCACCGGGATCCCCAGCAGGTCACCGCGGAAGAAGGCGAGGAAGTCCTGGTCGGCGACGACCTGCGTGCGGCGGCCGCTGATTCGCTCGGCGAGCCCGCGCGCCGAGATGTACATCGCCAGCGTCGCGATGAACGGCACGACCTTGCCGTAGGCGACGAGCACCCCGTTGACCAGCCCGCAGCCGAGGCCGACGGCGAGCCCGCAGACGACCATCACCCACGGCCCGTAGGACTGGGTGGCCAGGGTGGTGAGCCAGACGCTCGACAGCGCGACGATCGACCCGACGGACAGGTCGATGCCGCCGCTGATGATCACGAACGTCATGCCGACGCTGACCACGCCGATCGCCGCGGCCAGCCGCAGGATCGTCGAGATGTTGCTTTCGGTGAAGAACAGCTCGGGCCGGGTGACCTGGCCGGCCAGGCACAGCACGACGAGCACGCCGGCCAGGCCGAGCAGCCGCGGGTCGGCCCGGAAGGCGAACCGCCGCCCGCCGGTGGCCACCGCCTTTCGCGGTGGCGCTTCGGTGTCGGTCATGCCGCGCTCCCCTCGAGAATCACGTCGAGCACCCCGGCTTCGGTCAGCCCGGCCGACGGCCGGTCGGCGAGGACGCGGCCCTCGCGCAGCACCAGCACCCGGTCGGACAGCCCCAGCACCTCCGGGATTTCGCTGGACACCAGCATGATCGCGACGCCGCTCGCGGCCAGCTCGTCGATCAGCCGGTACAGCTCGGCGCGGGCGCCCACGTCGACGCCGCGTGTGGGCTCGTCCAGCAGCAGCACCCGGCACCCGCGGACCAGCCACCGCGCGAGCACCGCCTTCTGCTGGTTGCCGCCGGACAACGTGCGGACGATCCGACGCGGGTCGGCGGGGCGCAGGTCGAGGCGACGCAGGCTCGCGCCGGCGTCCTCCAGTTCCTTCGCGCGGTCGGTGAACCCGAACTTCGCGTAGCGGCCGAGGCTGGCCAGCGTCACGTTGTGGGCCACCGGCAGGTCGAGCAGGAGGCCCTGGCTCTTGCGTTCCTCCGGGGCCAGGCCGATCCCGGCCTTGACGGCGGCGAGCACGTTGCCGGGGCTCAGCGCCTTCCCGTCGACGGCGACGGTGCCGCCGTCGGCCTTGCGCGCGCCGAAGATCGTCTCCAGCAGTTCGCTGCGGCCGGACCCGACCAGCCCGGCGATCCCGACGACCTCCCCGGCGTGGACGGTGAAGCTCACGTCCTCGAACTCCCCGGCGCGGGAGAGGGCGCCGACCTCCAGCACCGGGGTGGTCCGGTCCGCGTGCCCGTCGTGACGGGGCCCGAAGACGGTCTCGACCTTGCGCCCGGCCATCAGCGCGACGAGGTCCGCGGTCGGGGTGGTGCGGGCGTCGAGCCCGGTGCCGACCGTCCGGCCGTCCTTGAGCACGGTCACCCGGTGCCCGATCCGGCGCAGCTCCTCGAGCCGGTGCGAGATGTAGACGACCGAGACGCCGTCGGCGGTCAGCTCGCCGACGATGCGGAAGAGGTTGTCGACCTCTTCGCCGGCGAGCGCGGCGGTGGGTTCGTCCATCACGAGCAGCCGGGCGTCGTGCGCCAGTGCGCGGGCCAGCGACACCAGCTGCTGTCCCGCGGCGGACAGCCGGCCCACCTCGTCCGCGGGCCGGATGCCGGGGTGGCCCAGCCGGGCCATCAGCCGGGCGGCCTCGGCCCGGGCCTGCGAGATCCGCGTGAACCCGAAGCGGGCGCGCTCGTGGCCGAGGAAGATGTTGTCCGCCACCGAAAGCCCGGGCACCAGGTCGAGTTCCTGGTACATGGTGGCGATACCCAGCCGCAGCGCGTCGACCGGCGAGCCGAGCGAAACCGGCTCGCCCTGCCAGGTGAGCTCGCCCGCGTCCGGCCGGTGTGCCCCGGACAGGACCTTGATCAGCGTCGACTTCCCCGCGCCGTTCTGTCCGAGCAGGCAGTGCACCTCACCCGGTTCGACGTCGAGGTCGACGCCGTCGAGCGCGCGCACACCGGGGAAGGTCTTCACGATCCCGCGGACGGAAAGCAGGCTCATGCGCACACCTCGCTGGCGCTCGGTGCCGCCTGAGCCGGAAGCGCAGTGTTGAATGATTCGCTCGCAAGCTCGCTCATACCGAGGCCTCCTCGGTGACGGGGGCGAGCGTCGGGTCGGCGAAAAGCCGTTCGGCGGCCAGGTGGGCGGCCCCGCGCAACGGGGCCCGGAGCCCGAGCTCCGACGGCACGACCCGGGCGTGCAGTCCGGAGGGGGCGTGCGCGGCGAGCTCGACGCGGACCGGTTCCACCAGCCATTCCCCGAGCTCCGCGAAGTAGCCACCGAGCACGACGACGTCCGGGTCGAGCACATCGACTACAGTGGACAGTGCGACACCGAGGGCGACCCCGAGCTCGTGCACCGCCGTGACCGCGCGCTGGTCGCCGCGCCGGACGCGGTGCTGGAGCAGCGCGACCCGGCCTTCGACACCGAGGGCGGGGTCGTGCAGCGGATCGCCCGGCGACGCGGCCGCGCGCAGCACCGCGGCGAGGTTCGCCTTCGTCTCCAGGCAGCCCGTCCGGCCGCAGGAACACCGTTCGCCGGACGGGTCGACGGCGATGTGCCCGACCTCGCCCGCGAAGCCGCGCGCGCCGCGCTGGATCGCGCCGCCGGACACGAGGCCGCCGCCCACGGCCGTCCCGCCACTGAGGTAGAACAGCTCGCCGGCCCCGGTGAGCGACTCGGCGAGCGCGCCCAGGTTGGCTTCGTTGTCCACGGCGACCGCGTCGGCGGGGAGGTTCAGCCGGGCCGCCATCAGGCCGGCGATCTCCGCGTCGCGCCAGCGCAGGGCCGGGGCGAACCGCAGCACCGCGGCGGCCGAATCGACCAGCCCGGGCACCGAGATCGCGACGCCGACCGGCGGGCCGGGCAGCACCCGGTGCGCGAGGTGGGCGAGTTCGTCCATGCTTCGCTGGAGGCCGGCCGCGGCGACGTCGACGGTCTCCGCCTGCTCGGCCAGGACGCGGCCGGACAGGTCGGCGACCACCGCCGACAGCCGGTCGGTTTCGATGCGCAGCGCCAGTGCGTACGCGTCTTCGCCGTCCAGTTCGACCAGCCGGCTCGGCCGGCCGTTGCCGGGGAGGACACCGGCGGGCCGGACGAGGGCCCGATCCGCCAGCTCGGCGAGCAGACCGGGGACCGCCGACTTCGCGACTCCGCAGCGGGCGGCCAGCTGCGTCCGCGACAGGGGGCCGGCCCGCAGCGCTCGCAGGACCGCGGCCAAGTTCGCCGTACGCGGGCTCACCGGGTCGGCTCGCCTGGTACCGGTCCCGGCCACGATGCCCCCACAGGTGCTGCAGGCGAAACAGACTTTGTCACGCAAGGAGCGAAAGTAGGGTGACGCGGATCACCCGTCAAGGTGACAAAGGCGCATTAAGTCCGGTTTTCACCCGGATAGCCGCACCAATCGGAGCTGACTTTCGATTCAGAAGTACAAAAGTCTGTTCGGATTGGACGTTACGGAAGAGGCACGCTCAACTGCTGAGCGTGAAGGCCCGGTCGGTCGCGGACCAGGCAGTGCCGATCACGCCCGCCGTCTCGCCCAGCTCGGACAGCACGATCGGGAGGTTCCCGGTCGCCAACGGCAAGGACCGCCGGTACACCGCGCTGCGCAGTTCGGCGAGCAGCTGGTGCCCGAGCTGCGCCACCCCGCCGCCGATCACCACCATCCCCGGGTTGATGAAGGAGACCAGCGAGGCGACGACCTGGCCGAGCCGGCGCCCGCCGTCCCGGATCAGGTTGACGGCGCCGAAATCGCCCGCCGCGGCGGCCAAGCCCACGTCCCGGGCGGTGACCGCCCCGCGTTCGGCGGCCACCCCGGCGAGGTACGCCGAACGTCCGCTGCGGGCCAGCGCGAGCCCGTCGCGCGCCAGCGCGGCCCCACCGAAGTAGGCCTCCAGGCAGCCGACCTCCCCGCAGGCGCAGGTCGGGCCGTAGTCGTCGAGCCGGATGTGCCCGATGTCGCCGGCCGTGCCGACGACCCCGCGGTACACCTTGCCGCCGAGCACGATCCCGCAGCCGATCCCGGTGCCGATCTTGACGAACATCAGGTCGTCGGTCGACCGCGCGACCCCGGCGTGCCGCTCCCCGAGTGCCATCGCGTTGACGTCGTTGTCCACCGCGACCGGGCAGCCCCAGAGCCCGCCGAGGTGGTCCCGCACGTTGAACCGGTCCCAGCCCGGCATGATCGGCGGCGCGACCGCCATCCCCTCGGCGAAGCTGACCGGCCCCGGCAGCCCGATGCCCGCCGCGACCAGCCTGCCGGGCGCCTCGTCCCGCACCTTCGCCGCGAGCTCGGCAACCCGCCGCAGCACCGGGTGCGGCCCCTGCCGCACGTCACAGTCCTCGACGGTGTGCGCGAGCACCTCGCACGAAGCGTCGGTGACGGCCACCCCCACCGACGTCGCCCCGACGTCCACCGCGAGCACCCGGAGGTCGCCGGCCAGCCGGACCAGCGTCGACCGGCGCCCGCCACGGCTGGCGGACGGCCCCGCGGTCTCCACGAGCCCGACCTCACCGAGCCGGGCCACCTCGGCCCCCACCCGCGCGCGCGGCAGCTCGAGCCGTTCGCCCAGCTCGACCCGCGACATCGGGCCCTCGTCCCGCAGCAGGGTGAGCAACCGGGTCTGGTGCCGGGTTTCGACCATCGAGTGCTCCGTGCCGGATACCGCGCTCATTCGCGTCAGCCTAGCTACGATCCCGGGCGGCCACACCGGGCGGGAGGACGCCGTTCAGGCCGTCGACCGGATCGAGGTCACCGGCATCCCGTCGACAGGACCGCGGGCCGCCCGCCCGCGGCACCGTCCACAAAGGCCGGTTCGTCCCCAGTGGACGGATCGCGCACCCGGCCACGGCCGGTCCCCTGACCGGCGAGCCCGACCCGGTTGCCCAGCACCCTCGACCAGCTCATCCGACCACAGTGGACAAACGACAGCGACACAGTCAGGCACGCGCTCCCAGCAACGCGGATTCGGCTTGCTCGGCCAGCCATTCCGCTGCCTGGTCCAGGCCCCACCCGAAGGTCCACATGGTGCGCCACGACTCGAACCCGAAGTAGAACCACAGGATCTGCCCGACCCGGTCCCGGTCCAGACCGGGACGCAGGCCGCCGAGCTCGACGAGCCGGCCCGCGGCGACGTCGAGCCGCGCCCGGGTCGCGCGGATCGCCAGATCGGCGGCCGCGGCGACGTCCTCGTCGGCGGTGCGGTTGTCCATGAGGATCGCGAGGATCCGTTGCCTGCGCTGTTGCACCGAGCCCGTGTTGCGGGCCACCAGCCGCACCACCTCGCGGGCATCGGTGCACCCGGTGACTTCGCGTGCCGTCCTGACGGCCACCTCGTCCCGGGCTCCGTCCTCGGTCAGGGCGGTGACCAGCGCCGGCTTGCCGCCCACGCTGGTGTAGACGGTGTTCACGGCGACTCCGGCGGCTTCCGCGACGGCGGCGACGGTCGTCCGGGCGTATCCCCGCTCGGCGAACAACGCGGCGGCCGCGTCGAGGATGGCCTGCCGGGTGTCCTGGGCGTGCCTCTCCCGCACCGACGACCGGTAGTCACGTACAGCCATGGCCCGATGCTACCTCCCTCCATTCAGAGTATGGTCATTACTATGAATGTAGAGACTGCACACTCAACTCAGCCGGCCCACGACGATGTCGTGGTCGTGGGAGCGGGCCCGGTGGGGCTGTGGACGGCGGCGGAACTGGGCATCGGCGGCGTCCGCGCCGTGGTCCTGGAGCGGTCGCCCGAGCGCAGCCCGCACTCCAAAGCGCTGGGCGTGCACCCCCGCACCCTGGAAGTGCTGGCGATGCGCGGACTGGAACAGCAGTTCCTCGCCGAAGGCGTCCCCATGCCGAGATGGCACTTCGGCATGCTGGAAACCCCGCTCGACCTCGGCGTGCTCGACACGGCCTACCCGTTCCTGCTCGCCATCCCCCAGGTGCGCACCGAAGAACTGCTCGAACAGCACGCACTCGAGTCGGGGGCGCAGGTTCTGCGCGGACACACGGTCACCGGCTTGACGCAGGACGAGCACGGCGTCCAGCTGCAGGTCTCCGGACCGGACGGTCCCTACACGCGCTCGGCGCGGTACGTCGTCGGGGCCGACGGCGTCGGCAGTGCGGTACGCACCTCGGCCGGGATCGCGTTCCAGGGGACCGAGACGACGTTCTACGGCCACCTGGGCGAGGTGCGGGTGACGTCGGAGCCGGTGCGCAGCGCCCACAACGAACACGGCGCCATGCTGGCGGTGCCGCTGCGCGACGGCCGGTACCGGATCTCCGGAGTCGACAAGCAGACCAGCCATCGAGCAGGCCCGCTGACCCTCGACGACCTGCGCGAAGCCACGATTCGCGTGGCGGGGAGCGACTTCGGGATGCACGACCCCAGCTGGCTCTCGCGCTTCGGGGACGCGGCGAAGCTCGCGGAACGCTACCGCCACGGCCGGGTCCTGCTCGCCGGCGACGCGGCGCACCGGCACCTCCCGGCGGGAGGCGTCGGGCTCAACGTCGGCGTCCAGGACGCGATGAACCTCGGCTGGCGCCTGGCAGCGGTCGCCCGGGGCGACGCGGATCCGGCGTCGCTGGACGAATACCACGCCGAACGCCACCCGGTCGGCGAGGAGCTCATCGAACACACCCTGGGTCAGTCGGCGCTCATCACCGCCACCACTCCCGACGGATTGGCCCTGCGGTCGGTGTTGAGCCGGCTGATCGCCGACGTGCCCGAGCTCTCGCTGGCGCTGGCCGGCAAGCTGTCCGCCCTCGACGTCGCCTACCCGGCGGAAGGCCACCCGTCGACCGGCCGGAGAGTGCCGGATCACCTGGCGTTGCTGCGCCGCGGACGCCCTGTCCTGCTCGTCGCTTCGGCGGCGCCGATCCCGGCGGCCACGGCCTCGGCGGAGAAGCGCGGAATCGAAGTGGTCACGACGTCACTGCCGTGGACCACCGCGGTCGTCGTGCTCGTCCGCCCGGACGGACACGTCTGGTGGGCCGCGGACGAGGCCGACGACCAGCGGATCGCGGCGGCGCTGGACGATCTCGGTGTCCGGTTTCCCGCCACGGTGTGAGCTGCTCGCCCAGACATCCCGAAAAGTTAAGTAGTTACTTGACTAACGGGCCTGTCCAGGATAACTTAAGTACATGCTTAACCATGAAGCTGAAGTGACCGCCGGCCCGCGGGCGGTGATCGAGGCCCGCGTCGCGGCGGTGGCGGCCAAGGACGTGGACGCCCTCCTGGCCTGCTACGCCGAGGACGTCACGCTGTTCGACGCGGTCGGTCCCCTCCGCGACACCGGCCGGGACGCGGAACGGGCCCGGCTGCGGGAGTGGTTCGGCGCCTACCGGACCGCGATCGAGCTGGACATCTGCGACCTGGACGTGGTCGCCGACGGCGACGTCGCGTTCGCGTCCTACCTGTTCCACGTAAGCGGGACCATGGCGGACGGAACCGACGTGGCGATGTGGGTACGCTCGACCGCCGGCCTCCGCCGCGACGACGACGGCTGGAAGATCGTCCACGAACACAGTTCGGTGCCGTTCGACGCCGCGACCGGCGAGGCGCTCACCCGGCTGCGGCCCGAGACCGGCACTTCGCCGGGCTGACGCGGCCGCGAGCGCGAGCCGGCCATGGGGGTTTCGCCGGCGGTCGCGGCGAACCGGCGGCCCAGCGGAGCGCGAGACGCCCGCTACGGGCGGTGGCCTCGGCTGTCGATGGTGGTGCGCGGAGTCCACGGTGGCGGCCGCGCGGTCATCGCGAGTCCGGCCGGATGATCACCGGCGGATGTGCGAGAGTGCTCGGCCATGAACCATCTCGAACAGCTTCGGAGTACGGCGATCGAGCGCGGCATCCCGACCGAAGCGGCCGACCGGATCGGCCGCTTTCTCCGGGTGGCGATCCGGGTGTGCAATGCCCACCGGTACGGCATCGGATCGGCCGGGCAACACGGTGGCGTGGTGGGACAGAACGGCGGGCTGCCCCGCTTGCCGGTCGGCACGGAATGGCCGTACGCCGACATCAGCGGCCTGGGCCGGTTGCCGCTTCCGTTCATCGCCTCGCTCGACTGCGCGAAGCTGCCGCGGGCCGACGGCCTCGGGCTCCCGGCGGACGGGTCACTCCTGTTCTTCTTGGCGCACGAGCACGCTCTGCAGGCACCCGACGAGCACCAGTTCGCACGGGTCGTCCACATTCCGGCCGGCACCGCCACCGTGCAGGTGGAAGAGCCACCGCCCCACGACGAAGACTGGTTCGAATCGGGTTTTCTCCGGCCGCAGTCCGACCTTGCCGCTCTGGTCCAGCCGGAGATGCCGGGCTGGTTCGACGAACCCGAGAACCTCGAGTTCGAGTCGGACGTCGTCCGGCTGCAGGTGGGCGACACCACCCACCTCGAAGATCTCCGCACCTTGTTCAAGGAGCTCTGGCCCCAGGTGACGACGGGCGCCGACCTCTACCTCGGCGGCTATTCGATGGAGTTGGGCATCGGCGAAAACGCCGAGTACGGCATGGCGGAGAACTCGATCGCGCACGACGTGCCGGACCGCGACCGGCTCGTGGAGGAGGAGACCATCCGGCTGATGAGCGAGTGGATACCGCTGGCCCAGTTCCAGCTGGAGGACCAGGTACACGTCGGCCGCTTCCTGATCCGCCACGAAGACCTGGCCGCCCGACGCTTCGACCGAGTTCGGTCGCTGACCATGTTCACGGAGTAGCCGCGCGAACGCCACCGTGGAATCCGATCGCCGGCTCGATACGGAAGCCGCGGGCCGTAGCCGCAATCACCCTCTACGAGACCGACACGAAGGCCGAGTTCGACGCCAAACCCACCGCCTGATAAGTTATCAATCAATCACTAACTTAGGAGTACAGATGACATCCGAACGAAGCGACGCCCAGCGCCGCACGGCCGCTCAGCACACCGTGGCCGAACACCTGCGCCTCACCGCCGCCGGACGCACGGACGAGTGGGTGCAGCTC
>NZ_JBEZYB010000101.1:0-25679 GCF_040638285.1 Amycolatopsis sp. NPDC026612 | reverse complement strand
GCACTACAACTACCATCGACCACACACCGCCGCCGGAGATCAGCCACCAGCTTCTCGGCTCCACGCAGGCGTCACCAACGTCGTGGCCTCATACATCTAGTGTCCTGCGCCTGAAATTCGTTGGCAATATCGTGCGAGCGAGTCGATGATCTCTTCGGCGGTCTTGCGCCAGACGAAGGGGCGGGGGTTCTCGTTCCAGGTCTTGATCCAGTCGCGGATGTCCTTCTCCAGCGCTGTAACGCTTTTGTGGACTCCGCGGCGGATCAGCTGATCGGTGAGGAACGCGAACCAGCGTTCGACCTGGTTGATCCAGCTGGATCCGGTCGGGGTGAAGTGCATATGCACCCGGGGATGCTTGGCCAGCCATGCCTTGATCGCCGGGGTTTTGTGGGTTCCGTAGTTGTCGCAGATCAGGTGGATGTCCAGCCCGGCGGGGACGGTCTTGTCGATCGTGGTGAGGAACTTCTTGAACTCGGTCGCCCGGTGCCGGCGGTGCAGTTCACTGATCACGGTGCCGTCGGCGGTGTTGAACGCGGCGAACAGGGTGGTGATGCCGTGCCGGACGTAGTCGTGGCTGCGCCGCTCGGGCATGCCCGGCATCATCGGCAGCACTGGCTGGGACCGATCCAGCGCCTGAACCTGGCTCTTCTCATCGGTGCACAACACCACCGCCCGCTCCGGCGGATGGTGATACAACCCGACCACATCGACGACTTTCTCCACGAACAGCGGATCGGTGGACAGCTTGAACGTATCGCTCAGGTGGGGCTTGAGCCCGAAGTCCTGCCAGATCCGCCCGATCGTCGACTTCGACAACCCGGCCCGTTCGGCCATCGACGCGCGTGACCAGTGCGTGGCATTGCGGGGCGTCTGCTCCAGCGTTGTCACGATCACGTCCTCGACCTTCTCCAGCGTGATCGACGGCGGCCGGCCGGGCCGGTCCTCGTCGACCAGCCCGTCCAGTCGCTGCGCGACGAACCGGGACCGCCACTTACCCACCGTCATCCGGTGAATCCCGAGCCGATCCGCAACTTCGGTGTTGGACAAGCCTTCCGCACACGCCAGCACGATCCGGCACCGCAACGCCAGCGACTGCGCAGACTTCGCCCGCCGCTCCCACCGCTGCAACGTCGCACGCTCGTCATCGCTGAGGATCAGCTCGACCTTGGACCGTCCACGACCCGCCATCACCGCATCCTACAATTTAGATAACGGACTTCAGACGCAGGACACTAGCGCTGCAATGTCAGTACGCCCGGCCGGTACGGCAGGATGCCGTAGTCCGTGCCGTCGGTGCTGGGGTCGCGCCCCTGGTAGAGGAACTGGAGATTGCACGGGTCGACGGTCTTGGTCTGGTCGGGATTGGTGCGCACCAGATCGCCGTGGCTGATGTCGTTGGTCCAGGTGGCGCCGCTGTTGGCCTTGCCGGCGAAGGGGTTGGTCACGGTGTCGGCCTGCGGTGTCCACGTGCCGCCGAGGCTGGTGGCCGTGAACGAGCGGAAGTAGCGGCCATACCCTGTGTAATTCTGGGCCTCGACGATCATGAGGTACTGGTTCTGACCCTGGAGCTTGTAGACCTCCGGCGCCTCGAACAGGTTGAGCGGCGTGTCGCTCATGATCTTCGTGAACGACGAACCGAAGCTGCCCGGGAAATTCCCGATGGCAATGCTGGACCGGTAGATGCCGCCGTTGTCGTCGGCGAAGAACAGGTACATGTTCGCGTCGTCGCCGATGATGGTCACGTCGAGGGGGCCCCCAACCGGGAGGCTGCCCGTGAACAGCTCCTGCTGCGCGGACCAGCCGTTGGGGTTGGTGGGGTCGCTCGAGGTGCGGTAGGAGAAGGTGTACGGCCAGCCCCCGTTGTAGGCGAGCACCCAGATGTTCTTCGGGGCGAAGTAGAACAGCGTCGGCGCGATGCCATCGAAGGGGATCGTGTTCTGGGTGGCGGTGGCCATGTCGGACCAGTTCGTGAAGGGGCTGAAGCTCATCAATCCCCAGCGCCCCTCCTGTCCGGCGACGGTGTTGTGCGACGTGGCATAGACGACGTGCTGTCCGTTGTAGACGACGTTGGTGAAGTCCTTGAGCGCGGCCCACCCCGCCTTCGGGCTCGCCAGCGGGCCGGTCGATGTCCAGTGGTACGTCGACGGAAGAGCGCACGTGCCGGTGCCCCCGTCGACGCGGACGAGTTGCCACTGCTGGTTGGCGCCGCCCCAGTCGCTGTACTGCACGACGTTGCCGCCGTCGTTGGTCGCCGCGTTCTGGACCTCGACGGCCTTGCCGCTGTTGCGGTTGATCAGGCGGACGTAGCCGCTGTCGGAGTCGGCCAGCCGGAACTGCTGGTTGGCGCCGTTGCCGTCGGTCCACTGGTGGACTGCGGCACCGTCGGCTGTCGACCAGCTCGACACGTCGATCACCTTGCCCGAGTGCCGCGCCTTGATCCGGTAGTAGCCGTCGCCGGAGTCCACGAACTGGAACTGCTGGTTGCCGGCGTTGGTACGGGCCCACTGGACGACATTGGCGCCGTCGGCGGTGGAGAAGTTGTAGACGTCGAGGGCCTTGCCACTGTTGCGGTTGACCAGTACGTACCAGGCGGCGGTGTCCACTGTGGTGGCCTCCGCCGGCGTCGTGGCCACCGTGAGCAGCCCACCCACGACTGCCACGACGGCCGCAGCAGCCAACCCCGACCGCCACCGACCACGCCACCTCGCGGCCCGCGCAAACCCAACCGACATAGCATCTTCCCTTCCATCAATGGGAACCGCCGACATGAGACGGGCCGCATGTCGGCACGCACGCCGACGACACCCGCGCACGGACAACTGCCCGTGGTTCACCCTGCGCTGGTTTATCGCCACATCTGGGCGAAGCGGCGCCGCCGTCGCAGAGCGGCGGCACCGCTTGTCCCTGTCAGGCCGGCTGCCGGGTCTGGTTCATCGGTAGCCGGCGGCGGCGATGCTCGCCTGGACCGCATTTTCGGTCGCATCCGACGGGTAGCCCGAGACCACGGCACCCTCGTAGAACGTGCCCGCGCTGTCGTTGATATTGCCTACCTCGGGTGAGCAGCAGTCGCCGCCGCTTCCCAAGACGATGGCGCCTTGCTTCTTCATCGGGCTGTATACGTTGGGCTCGTTGGGAAGCGCGCCGTCCCATAGGGTGTACAGGTTTCCGGCTTGGGCATTGCTGCCCTTGAGCGCAAATCGCGACGTCCCGTTGTTCTTGAGCGTCGCCGTGACGAACTTGCTGGTGAACGCCTGCTGGTTCGGGTTCCACGTGCTGCTGCCACCTGGGAACAGGCCCCATTCGAGGTCGGCCTGTACCCAGGGTCCGGTTCCGGAGCAGCCGCCGAACCAGCAGCTCGTCCCGAAGTAGATGGCGTCCATGGCACCTGGCCCGTCGGCCTTGCGGGTGGTTTCGCTGTTGCCGTAGTCGAAGCAGCAGCCGCTGTTGACGTGCGTACCGCTGGTGACCATGTACATGCCCTCGGGTGCGCTGCCCGTCGGGACCCCCGTCAGGTGGCCGTCGCGCCAGTAGCTGGTCCCGGGGTTGATGTACAGCGAGTAGGCCTTGCTGCCACCGACCGTCAGCGATTCGGTGGTCGCTACCGCCGGGCGGCTCTGTGCTGAGCCTGGGACCACGCTGGAACCCTGGTACCACAGGTCGTTGCCATGCCCGGACTGATCGAACAGGACCGTGATGACACAGGTGGTGTTGGCGCAGAAAGAGTCCTGGGCCGCCGCGTTGGCGACGCCGCCAGGGGTCAGTACGCCGATGTTGCGGGTTGTGTTGTCTGCGCGCCTGACCTGATACAGGTCTCCGTTGTAGGCGCTGTAGAGGGCGCGCGTCGTGCTGTGCGCCGCCACGCAGGGCGTACCACCTTCACCGTAGATGTCACACGGACCGGAGCCGGTCCCGCCGTCGACGCGGACGAGTTGCCACTGCTGGTTGCTGCCGCCCCAGTCGCTGTACTGCACGACGTTGCCGCCGTCGTTGGTCGCCGCGTTCTGGACCTCGACGGCCTTGCCGCTGTTGCGGTTGATCAGGCGGACGTAGCCGCTGTCGGAGTCGGCCAGCCGGAACTGCTGGTTGGCGCCGTTGCCGTCGGTCCACTGGTGGACTGCGGCACCGTCGGCTGTCGACCAGCTCGACACGTCGATCACCTTGCCCGAGTGCCGCGCCTTGATCCGGTAGTAGCCGTCGCCGGAGTCCACGAACTGGAACTGCTGGTTGCCGGCGTTGGTACGGGCCCACTGGACGACATTGGCGCCGTCGGCGGTGGAGAAGTTGTAGACGTCGAGGGCCTTGCCACTGTTGCGGTTCACCAGGACATACCAGGCAGCCGTGTCCACAGTGGCAGCCGACGCAGTCGTGGGGACCCCAGTGAGCAGCCCACCTGCGATCACGACAGCTATCGCAGCGGCCAACCCCGACCGCCACCGACCACGCCACCTCGCGGCCCGCACGAACCCAACCGGCATGAGCACCTGTCCTTTCAGGAGGGTTCCGCATCGGTGCGGATCCCGACGACGCCGGCGCCCCGAGTCGTCGTGTTAGCGCTAACATTTTCGAGAGCGATCTGCGCAGGAATATGAGGGGTATGGGTGTCAGATAGCCAACGGCGGTGTGACTGAACGCACCATTGGACTCTGAACGATGACGTCGGCCGCGTCAAGATGTAACGGGAAGGTTTTCGCAGGGAGTCCCCGATGAGACGCTGGGGCTCGCGGCGGCGGCCGTCAAGCCGGACTCAACCCTTCGCCGACCGTTCGGCTGCTCGTCGGGACGTGAGCCGGTGGTCAGGTGATCGGTCGCGTAGCGCGGTCAGCCGGGTGAACGCGTTGACCAGGTCGCCGGCCGGGCAGATAGGCACGCTCCATCGTGGACGAGGGTCAGACTTTGCGGACGCGGGTCACGCGGAAGCGGAAGCTGTCCTGCTGGGCGGCTTCGTAGTCGAACTCGACCTGGTAGCCGGCTTCCAGGACGCGGAAGCCGTCCATCTCGATCGCGCTGAAGTGGACCCATGCGTCGCAGTCCGCCGGCAGGTCTGGCGAGGCGATCGCTCCCCAGCCCTTCTCTGGTTTGAAGAACTCGACGGTGCCATACGCCATGCCGGCAGCATGCCCGACGACTACCGATGGGGCAATCGAGTCCGGGCGCGTGGCGGGCACGGCGTTTGCCGGCCGTCGGGAAGGCAACGCGTACCGAGTGGCGCTGACCGCAGCCGGCCTGGCGAATCTCGCGAGCCGAGGCGAGGGCGTTGCCGCACTCGGGCCACACCTTGGGCCGGCGCTGGCTCTTCCCGGAGAACACCGGGTGGAGTGCGCGCGTCGAGCCGGCCGGCTCCTGCGTTCGGTGCCGCGGCGGGCGTAGCCGATCCGACCGGCGCGGTGGGGCCGCCGGCGGCGCGGCCGCAGCGACCGGCAGGCCGGGCCATCCACGTTCGGCCGGAGCCGCGGTCCGGCGGTGCCGCGAAGGCGAGCTCCTCGCGAGCACGACCATGAACCGCGCGGCGTGGTAGTTCGCGGCAACCTTGCCCGCCCGGGTCCGGCACGCCCAGCCCACCCTCACACTTCGGGCACGCGAGCCGCTCAACCGTGCCGCCGACCTCCTCGATGGTCAGCTCGTCCGCCAACAGGATCTGACCCTCACGCAGAAGGTGGTGGTTGCGGTCCGACGGCGGAGACCAAGAGCCGGGTGGAGCAGGGCGCCGCCGGTCAGGTGCGGCCAGGTGCCGAGACCGGGCCCGCCGTGGGCGTCGGCGGGCCGGCGAGGTGGCGCCGGAGGTCGAGAACCGCCTTGGCCCGGGCGAACTCGACCGGGGTGAACGGCAGCAGCGGCCGGGTCACCACCAGGCTCCCGTCGATGTCCGCCAGACGCAGCACCGTCTCGTCGATGCCTTCGCCGGCCCCTCTCCCGCGGTCTCGACCGGCCGCTCGCCGGACGACCCGTGTTCGCCGCGCATCGCGAACGACGTCCGGGCGGGCCCTCGTCGCGACCGGCTCACCGTTCGCGCCGGTCGAGCGGCACGGGCGGAAACGCCGGGTCGCGCAGTGCAACAACGTCGACATCTTCCCCGCGGTGGGTCTGGTGGTGACGGCTGTGGGCGCCACCCGGGTCACCGACGGGATGATGCGGGTGGCGGCCAAGACACTGGGCGAGGTGTCCCCGGCGCTGGCCGACCCGGACGAGCCGCTGCTGCCGGCGTGGGACGACGTCCCGGAGATCGCGACCCGGATCGCGACCGCCGTCGCCGTCCAGGCTGTCGAAGACGGCGTCGCGCCGTGGAAGAGCGAGGACGAAGTCGCGAAGGCGGTGCGGGAGGCGCGCTGGACACCCGAGTACCGGTAGTGGCGGTCAGGCCGGGCAGCTGACGTCGTGCGGGGGTGCCGCCAGCGTCAGCAGGTAGCGGTCCACGGCCGACCGGGTGCAGGTGTTCCGCGGGTAGACCCCGTGGCCCGCGCCCTCGTACGTCAGCAGCGTCGTGTTCGCCGGTGCCTGGCGGTGGACGGCGAGGGCCCAGGCGTACGGGGTCGCCGGGTCGTACCGGGAGTTCAGCATCAGGATTCGCGGCGCCCGCGGGATGCTCAGCCGGTGGGGCGGGTTCGCCGGCGGGCCCTGGATGCCCAGGCAGGCCATCGCTTCGCTGTGGCTCAGCGTGCTGCCGCGCATGAGCGGTCCGCGGCGCAGTTCTCCGGCGTGCAACGCTGTGTACTGCGCGAAGCTCCGGATCCTGAGGTCGAAGTCCTGGCACATGACCGCGAGGCGGATCGAGGGGTAGTTGAAGATGAACTGCGCGGTCACCGGCGGGTTCCCGGCCGCGGTGTCGGCGATCAACTGGGCCGCGTAGGCCCAGTCCGGGCGGTAGAAGCTCTTCAGCACAAGGTCGCGCAGATCATTTTGATTCCGCGGCTCTCCGGAGGTCACCGCGAGGGCTTTCCGCCAGACGTCGAAAACGTCCTGGCCGTGCAGCGCGCAGGTCGTATCCCTGTCGCACCACGCGGCGAACTGGCCGAACGCCTCGTCCGCGGCGGTGGCCCGATCGCCCAGGAATCGCTCGAGGCCGGCGCTGTGGTCGATGGAGCTGTCGAGCACCAATGCCCGCACCCGGTCACCGTGCAGTTCGGCGTATTGCTGGCCGAGCAGCGTCCCGTAGGAGATGCCGAGGTAGCTGATCCGGGCTTCGCCCAGCGCGCGGCGGAGGGCGTCCATGTCCCGGGCGTTGTCCGCGGTGTTCGCGTGGTCGAAGATCGGGAGGTTGGCGGCGCGGCAGCCGGAGACCGCTTTCTCGTTGTAGGCCTGCAGCGCGGCGAACTCGGCCTGGCCTGCGGGCTCGTCACTCGGTGCCCGGCCCGTGTCCGGGCACTCGATGAACGCGCTGCGGCCGGTGCCGCGGACGTCGAAGCCCACGACGTCGAACCGGGCCTGAACCTCCGGGCTGAAGAAACCCGGCGTCAGCGCGAATTCCGTGCTCGCCGAGCCCGGCCCGCCGAGATCGGCCAGCAGCACCCCGATGCGGTGCGCGGAATCCGTGGACCGGTGCCGGGCCACGGCGAGGGAGATCGTCGGTCCCGACGGCCGGTTCCAGTCCAGCGGCACCTGCAGCGTCCCGCATTCGCCGTCCGGTGGCGGGCTGTCCGGGTCAAGGGGGCAGTCCGTCCAGACGATCGGGGACGGCGACCAGCCGGCGTCCGCCACGGCGGGGGTGCCGCCGGTCAGCAGAAGTGCGCTCGCCAGAACCGTTCCCCACATCCGAGGCTCCTCCCCCGCGACGACCCGGACTCCTGTCGACCGTAGGGCTTCCGGGGTCTGGACCACAAGGGCGGATCGGTCAGTGGGAGCGTTCCCGGACGTCGGCCAGCACGGCGGGTGGCGGGCCGGGGTGCACGATTCCCAGGTGCCGCGTGGCGCGGGTCATGGCGACGCAGAGATCGTTGTCCCCCAACGGGGCGGCGAGGATCTCGGCCGGGTCGACGACGATCACGGCGTCGAACTCCAGGCCCTTGGCCTGCCCGGGCGTCAGCACCACGACGGGGTCGGTGAGGTCGGGTGGCGTGCGCACCGGCACGGCCGCGGTGATCCGGGCGTGGTGCGCCGCCGGGGCGATGATCGCGAGGTGGCCGTCCCGTGGTCGGCGGCGATGCCGGAAAGGACACCGGGCAGCTCAGCGAGCGTGGTGCGCCGGCGCCACGGGTGTTCGCCGGCTTCGCGGACGGATCGCGGCGGCCGGAGACCGGGGTGGTGGGCGGCGAACAGGGGTGCGGTGGCGGCCATGATCTCCGCGGGGGTGCGGTAGTTCACGGTCAGCTGCGCCAGCCGCCAGCGATCGTCCACATGCGACCCCGGCCCGTCGTCCCTCCAGGAACTGCCGGTGGCCCCCGGTAAGCTGGAAACCGGGGCCCGTCGACGGCGGCACCGTGGTGCAGCTCGGCCGGGTGGCTCGCCGAGCGGGCAGCCCGCGCGATCGCGGCCAGGTCGGCGTCGTTGGCCACGACCCACGTGCTGGCCGCCAACGGAACCGGCGCGTGGCCGGACGCGGCGGTGAGACCGTCCAGCCACGCCGGGTACCGGGCGCTCGCCTTGAGCCGCTGGCCGACCTCCAGCGCGACTCGCTCGTCGAACTGGGCCGCGTCGACCTCGGAGAAGGTCGACAGCATCGCGCCGCCGCCGCGCTGGCCTGCCCGGGTGCCGCAGCGGGGTGCGGGCCGAGCACGGCGACGCTCAGGCCGCGGGCGAGCAGTTCGTGCGCGGCCGCCAGCCCGACCACCCCGTCCCGACGACGGCGACGTCGACCGCCCGGCCGGTCACGCCGCGCTCCGCAGACCCGCCACCTGGTGCACCGGGGCGGCCGCGTCGAACCGGGCCTTGGCCTGGCACAGCAGCCGCCGCGCGGCCGGCGCGACGCCGTCCTGGCGGCCGAGAGCGGTCCGGCCGTGGGCGACGCGGCGCTGGTCGACGATCAGCAGGTCCCCGCGCTGCAGCGGTTGCGGCGTACGAGGCGCTGGACGAGTCGGAGCCCTTCGCCTTTCTACCGGTACTCGCCGCGGCCTGGAACCAGCTCGGCGTCGTGCTGGGGCACGTCGATCGGACCGGAAGCAGCGATGGCTGCCACCCGGCGCGCCAGCGCAATACAGGATGCGCTCGCCTCGGTGGACTCCCGGTTCTCCGAGGGCTACGGCGTGACCCTGCCGTACAGGAAGCAAACCGGTTATCCGACGGCAACCCTGCGCGTTTCCGTCACACACTGGCCGAGGTCCTGGTCGATCTGAATATCGCGCTATGGCGGGCCCGCCGCGGGCCCGAAGCGATCGAGGTCGGAACCGCCGCACTCGACTTGTACCGCGCGATGCGGGCCGAAAATCCCGGCGTCTTCGACGCGCAGCTCGCAACCGTGCTGATGAACCTCGCCACCGACCTGAACTCGGCCGGCCGCCAGTCTGAGTCAGCGAGCCTGACAGAGGAGGCGATCGCCATCCTGCGCGGCCTGGGCAGCTCGGTCTCGGCAGAGCGCTCCGAGGCGCTGCCCCTCGCACTGAACAATGCGGCGCTGAGCCGGTTCACCACCAGTGACTCGGATGCGGCGCTGCCCCTCGCCGAGGAGGCGGTGGCTATCCTCACTCGACTCGACTCGACTCGACTCGACTCGACACCGGCGCTGCCGTGCCGAGCCTCGTGTTGCTCACGGCGAGCAACTGCCGTGCCATCGTCCTGACGGCGTTGCGTCGCGCCAACGAGGCGGCGGATGCCGCCCGTGCAACCCGATCTGCTTGTGATCGGTGGTGCGGAACAGACGCAGCAGCAGTGACCCCTTCCCGGGCTCGCGCGCCGGGTAGGGGCGCGTGGCGATCGGCTTGGGCGCTACAGCGGTCATCGGGTCTCCATCGTGCGGGGCGAGCGAAGGTGGAACCGTGGATGGAGCCAGGCGGGGGATTTGGAAGTGCTTCCGGCTCCATCCACGAGGTTCGGGGTTAGCCCAGGTGCCGGGCCAGTACGTCGAACTCCTCGCGCAGCGCCTGGGGCAGTTTGTCTCCGACGGTGGTGAACCAGTCGCGGATCACGCGAGCGACGACACCACCTCCGAGTCTTCCGGCACCGAGGCCGGGCTCTCCTCTTCCGCCTCGGTGCCGAACCGGTCGCGCACCTCGTCGACCACGACGGCGATCTGGCCCAGCTGGGTCAGCACCGCCCGGTGGGTCGCCCGGATTGTCGCAGCTTCCTCTTCCGCGCGGGAAAGGATCAGCTGCGCTTCCCGTTGGGCCGCGCGCTCGGTTTCCGCACGAGCCGCCTCCGCCTCGGCGACCGCCTTCTCCGCGGCCGCCCGGAGTTCCTCGCCCTCCTTGCGGGCCTGTTCCCTGATCTCCGCGGCCTCGGCCTTCGCGACTTGGAGGATCTTCTCGATCCGCCGGCCCAATCCGGCCGGGTCGTCCGGTTCCGGGGCGCGGGGCGCGGGCACCTGGGCCTTGGCCAGCCGGCGCTCCGCGAGCCGCCGCGCCTTCTCGTGGCGGTCCACGCGCTTCTCCGCGACCCGCACGTACTCGTCCACCTGCCGGCGGTCGTAGCCGCGCAGGACGATCGGGAAGCGGACGTCGGACTCAGGCAGCGTCTCGGGTTCGGAAGCCGTCTTCTCCATTCCCCGAGTGTCGGCAAGATCGCGACGGCCAGCAATTCGAAATCCGGCGGAGAATCAGCCGAAAGTGACGTTTAACGGCCTCGACGGCGGACGGTGCGTTCGAGGATTCCCAGCGTGGCCTTGAGGGCGGACTCGGGCACGATCGGGAAGACGGCGCGCCGCTTCCACCCTTCGTCGATCTGCGACCAGTCGTAGTACGACGTGACCAGGGTGCCGCCCTCGGCCGGTTCGAGCCGGTAGCCGTAGATGTGCCGGACGTGGGGCCCGCGCCCGGCTTCCACGGTCCACGCGATTTCCTCGTCCGGGACGAGCGTGGTGATGACCACCTCGACCTGGTACTTGCCCAGGGGGAAGTCTCCCAGGGCTTCGCGGTCCATGTGCACCCGGAACCGGTCACCGGACCGCGTTACGCGGTCTCCTTCGGCGTCCATGAGCATTCCCGACGCGTCGATGTCGACGTGGCCCTTCGGATCGGTCAGCACCGCGAAGACGGCGCCGGCCGAGGCGGGGATCAGCCGGGAAACCTCGAGGCGTTCGGCCGCCGGCGTTTCCGCCGTCGCGACGAGGACCGCGCGGCCGAGCGTGTGCGAGGCCATGGTGAAGCCGAGGTAGGCCGGAGTGGCGTCGGCGGGGACGCCGATGGTCTCGACGTCGAGGGCGTGCACCACGACGAAGTAGCGGTGCGGGCCGTGGCCGGCCGGCGGCGCGGCGCCGAGGAACCGGGCCGTGCGGGCGTCGTTGGGCAGCTGGAACGCCCCCGGCGGCAGGCCGGAGCCGGTGTCGTCGCCGGCTCCCTCGGGAAGTTCGGTCACGGCGGCGGGGATGTCGGCGACCGCCCAGTGCCAGAACCCGGACCCGGTGGGGGCGTCGGGGTCGTAGACGGTGACGGCGTAGCTCTTGGTGCCGTGCGGGGCGCCGCTCCACGACAGCTGCGGGGACGTGTCCTGCCCGGACAGTTGCCCGGGCGGCAGGACATCGCCGTCGGTGATGGTGGTGCTGGTGACGGTGAAGGACGCCGCCTCGGGCAGGCGGGCGAAGGGATCGTTGACGCTCAAAGCGTTCCTCTCGGATCGTGCCGCGGGGCGGAGAGCCGCCGCCCAATCGACGATATCGGCAATAATCGATTATCGCCACGATCGTCTATGCTTTTGGGGTGACTCGGACCACTCCCCCAGCCGACGCGCCGTCGCCGCGGATGCTCTCCGAACGCGTCTACGCCCACATCCGGGCCGCGATCATGCGCGGCGACCACGCCCCCGGTGCGCCGCTCAAACCCCAGAACCTCGCCCAGGAGCAGGGCGTCAGCCTGGCCGTGGTGCGGGAGGCGCTCGTGCGCGTGGTCGGCGACGGACTCGCCGACCGGCTGCCCAACCGCGGCTTCGCCGTCCCGGCCCTCTCCCACCGCCGCTGGCAAGAGATCGCGGAAGCCCGCCGGACCATCGAACCGATGGTGCTGCGCCTGTCCGTCGAACGCGGCGACGTCGGCTGGGAGGCCGACGTGCGGGCCGCCCGCCACCGGCTGGCCCGCACCCCGGCGTTCGTCCCCGAGGAGGGCGAGTACTACAGCGAAGCGTGGTCGGAAGCCCACCGGGTGTTCCACCGCACGCTGCTGGCGGGCTGCGGAAACCCGGTCCTGCTGGAGACGTTCGACCGGCTGTGGGCCGCGAGCGAACTGGCGCGCCGCTGGTCGGCGCACCACGGCCCCGGCCGGGATCACCTCGCCGAGCACCGCCGGCTCGAGGAGGCGGCACTGGCCCGCGACGCGGACGCCGCGGCCGAGGTGCTGACCCGGCACCTCACCCTCACCGCGGACGCGCTCACGAAGGCGGAGGCACCACGTACGGGGCAGCGTCCCAAGACTGGTCGGTGAAGAAGCGCAGGGTCAGGTCGGCGACGTCGGCCGCGCGTTCCAGGACGACCCAGTGGTCGGAGTCCTTGATGGCGGCGAAGCGGCTGCCCCGGATCGTGGCCGCGAAGGCGCGTTGCCGGTCCGGGACGGTGATGGAGTCATGCTCGCCGGTGAACACCAGGGCCGGCACCCCGGACAGGCCGCCGTCGAAGGACGGGCTGCTGATCAGCGACCGCTGCAGGTACGCCAGCACGTCGGGCACGTGGACGGCGACGTGCTGCATCGAGCGCTTGACGTAGCGGTACACCAGCGAACGGCGGGGGATGTGGCGGTCTTCGTCGAGGCACAGCTGCATCCCCGCGGCCACCGCGGCGAAGTTCTCGGTGTCGCCCCGCTCCAGGTGACCGGCCGCCAGCCGCAACGACTCCCGCTGGGCGTCGCTGGTGTGCGAAACCACGCCGCCGAGCATCAGCCGCGCGATACGGCCTGGGTTGCGCTGCGCGCAGCCGTAGGCCAGTTCCGCGCCGTAGGAGTAGCCGAACAGGTTGACGCGCGGCGCGCCGAGGTCGTCGAGGATCCGGTCGACCGCGGCGCCCGCGAACTCCGTCCCGGCCCCGGGCGGCAGGGAATCGGACTCGCCCACGCCGGGCAGGTCCGCCGTCACGAAGTCCGCCACCGGGGCGATCCGGTCCTCCATGAGCGGCCAGCCCCGGCTGCCCTGGAACCCGCCACCGAGCACGATCACCGGTTCCGTCCGGGGGTCGGGGTGCCGGAGGAGCCGGTAGCTGAACCGGGTTCCGCCGAGCGTCAGCGGGCGGACGACTTCCTCGCGCATGATCTCCTTCTGCTCCGGGCCGGGCTCAGCAGCTCTTCGTGAGGACGAGCGCGGCGTTGTGACCGCCGAAGCCCATCGACGTCTTGACCGCGCACTCGAACGCGGCGGGCCGGGCTTCCTTCGCGACGACGTCGACCGGGATCCGGATGTCCCGCGTCCGGAAGTTGCCGGTGGGCGGCACCAGCTGCCTCTCGAGGGCCAGCACGGTGAGCGCGGTTTCGATGCCGCCGGCCGCGCCGAGCGCGTGCCCGGTCATCGCCTTGGTCGACGTCACCAGCGGCCGGTCGCCGAGCACCCGGTGCAGCACGGTGGCCTCGATCAGGTCGTTCATCACGGTGGACGTGCCGTGGGCGTTGACATGGCCCACGTCGGCCGCCGCCACGCCGGCGTCGGCCAGTGCGGTCCGCAGCGCCCGCTCGATCCCCGCACCTCCGGGATCCGGCGCCACGGCCGCGTACGCGTCGCTGGAGGCGCCGTAGCCCGCGATGCCCGCCCGGATCCGCGCGCCGCGCGCCGCGGCGTGCTCGGGCCGCTCCAGCACGACGAGACCGGCGCCCTCCCCCACCACGAACCCGTCGCGGTCGGCGTCGAACGGGCGGCACGCCGTCGCCGGATCGTCCCGGCGAGTGGACACCGCCCGCATCTGGCAGGCACTGGCGATCAGCAACCGGGAGCACACGGATTCGGCGCCGCCGGCGATGACGATGTCGCACGCTCCGCCGCGCAGCAGCTGCAGCGCGGTCCCGATCGCGACCGTGCCCGAAGAACACGCGGTGGAGACGCTCAGGCTCGGTCCCCTGGCGCCGAGGTCCATGCACACGCTGCTGGCGGCGCTGTTCACCGTGGTCATCGGCGCGAGTTTCGGCGAGACCCGCCGGACGCCCTTCTCCGCGAGGACGGCGCTTTGCCGGTCGTAGAACGGAAGGCCGCCGTGGGCGGACCCGATGACGACCGCGACCCGGTCCGTTTCCCAGACCGAGGTGTCGAGACCGGCGTCGGCCACCGCCTCCCGGGCCGCGATCACGGCGAGCTGGGAGAACCGGTCCATCATCCGCAGGGCCGGCACGCCCAGCACGCTCTCGGTGTCGAGATCGTCGATGGTGTAGAGGAAATCGCAGGACAGCCCCTGCAGTTCCGCCCGGTGGCGGACGCCGGAGGGGGCTCCGGACCGGGTCACCCCCTGCCACGCGGCGCCGGCACCGACGCCCGCCGCGGTGACCAGGCCCAGCCCGGTCACCGCCGCAGCCGGACGCGGCGTCACCGGGCGGTCTTCTCGTCGACCGCCGTCGCCAGCTGCCCCACGGTCTCCCGGGAGGTCAGCTGGACGTCTTCGAGGTCGATGTCCAGGCGTTCCTCGAGCAGGACGCGCAATTCCTCCAGGGCAAGAGAATCCATCCCCAGGTCGTGCAACGACGCCTCGATCCGCACGGCCTCCGGTTCAATGCCGAAGTTGCGGTGCAGAAGCGTGGTGATCTCTTCGGTGACGGTCACTCTGCAGTCGACTCCCATTTCCGTTTCCGCACGACCGCCGATTCGCGGTGGCTCAAGGGCACTGGCCCGTGCCGCCGCGGAGGTGCCCCGTGGCCAGGGCAGCGTTCTACGCCGCGCGGGAGCAGAAATTACTGCCGGGCTGGTCCGGCTTTCCACCTCCTGACACCATCGAGTGACCTCCGCAGGCCGCTGACCGCGTGTCATTGACTCGTTCGTGCAGCACGGACCGGAAGACCGGTGAAATACGCGAGGCCCGGCCGGTTCGTCGCGGACCGGCCGGGCCTCGAGGAGTTCACACCAGGGACGCGGTCAGCCCGCCGTCGAGGACGTAGTGGCTGCCGGTGATCCAGCTCGCCCGGTCCGACGCCGGGAACGCCGTCACCTCCGCGATGTCCTGCGGGGTGCCGAGCCGGCCCTGCTTGGCCGCCACCAGGTCGCCGAACGGGACCTGCGTCGCCGCTTCGAAGTCCGGGACCAGCCGCTCGACTGCACCGACAACGTGCTCGCCACCGGCGCCTACCGGGCGGTCCAGGACCGCGGCCTGCGGATGCCCGGCGATCTGTCCCTCATCGGCTTCGACGACGAGCCGTGGACCACCCTCGTCCGGCCGGAGCTGACAGTCGTCGAGCAGCCCACCTACGAGCTCGGCACCCGCGCCGGCCGCCAGATGCTCGACCGCATCGCGGACCGCGGCCGAGCCCGCCGCCCCCACCACGTCGAGCTGCAGGCCAAGTTCGTCGCCCGCAGTTCGACCCTGCCCGGCTGATCGCACCGGCGGCAGAACCGCGTGTCGCGGCGCTGCCGTCGCACGCTACGAGGCCGACATGCTCCGATACGGCTTCGAAGCCGTCACCCAATCGCCGACCATTCATTCCACGAGCCACGCCCCAAATTCACTCGATCCGGCGATCGAGGAAATTGTTGACCTTTTTCCGACAGACACCCCAACATGGGGGAAGTGTTCCAAGATCGGCGGTTTCCTCCCGCACTGCGGGGGACGTTCGACAACAGCATGAAGAACTTGTTTCGTACGGGCCTGCGCACAAGCACAGCGGACGCGGCCGCTCGCCGGACGTCGAGGAGCCGACCGCCGTGCTGCAACGCCTGCTCCCCCAGGCAGACGCCGCGGGTCCGGTTCAGGCGAGTTTTCGGAAGCCGCCTCCGTGGAACACCAGCGGACGGGAGGATCGCCGGAACTCGACTGCCGTCACTTTCAGCAGGGCGATCACGTGATCGCCCGCCGGCACTTCCTGGTGCAGGGTGCAGTCGAACCACGCGGTCGCCCCCGGGATGAAGACCGCCCCTGATTCCGACGCCGTCCAGTCCACTTCCGCGAACCGGTCCCCGGGGCCCGACAGCCCTCTGCTCACCTCCCCGTGGTGCTCCGCCAGCACACTCACTCCGAGCGCCGGGGCGTCGCGGAGAATCGGCCACGTGGTGGACGCGCGCTGGATCGAGGCGGCGATCAACGGCGGTTCCAGGGAAATCGAGGCGAAGGAGCTGACCGCCATCCCCGCCGGCTTGCCGGACACCAGCCCGGACAGGGCGGTGACTCCGCTGGGAAAGCACGCGAACGCAGCACGCAGAACGGTGGGATCCATCTTCTCGTTCACCCTCAGATCCTGAAGTAGTCCAGGACGTCCGGGAACTCGCCCGAGAGTTCGTACGCTCCGATGAGCGCGTTCTTCGCGTCGATCGAGTCGTGCGTGGCGAAGGTCCTGGCGTTGCGCCAGAACCGGTCGAACCGGTACCGATTGGCGGTGCTGCGGGCACCGGTCAGGTCGTGGATCCGCCCGGACACGTCCAGGCTCACCCGGTTGCTCGCGACCTTCGAGCGGAACCCGTGAATCGTGATCGTCTGCGGATCGGCGTCCGGTTCCTCCAGCCATCCGGCCACGCTCAGCAGGTACGCCCGGGCAGCGGCCAGTTCGCTGGACATCTCGCCGAGTTGCCGGTGCATCAGCGGGTCCTCCAGCGCGGTGGGGAACCTCGGCGTGCTCCCCCGGTTCAAGCTGCGGAGGTAGCCGATCGCGGCCTCGAAAGCGCCCTCTCCGATGCCCTGCATCAGCGCCGCGTGGAACAGCATGCCCGCGCCGAACGCGTTCGGGTCCGTCAGCGTCGAAGCGAAGAACCATCCGTCGGGGACGAACACGTCCTGGTAGGTGATGGTCTGGCTGTGGGTGCCGCGCTGGCCCATGTTGTCCCAGTCGTGCGCCTGCCGCACACCCGGCGCGTTCAGCCGGACGAGTGCTTCGTGCCGCGTCGCCGTCTTGGGGTCCGCGTCGGGCCCCAGCAGGGCGAATCCGACGATGAGGAGATCCCGGCCCCCGCCGCCGCTGTTGGTGTTGAACGTCTTGGTGCCGCTGACCACGACTCCTCCCGGCACCCGCCGGCCGGTCACCGGGCCCTTGGCGCCGGCCTCGGAGTTGGAGGAGACCAGGCGCCTGCCGTCGTTGATCAGCTCGTCGGCCAGCTGCTCCTTGGTCTCGCGCGGCAGGTCGGCGGTGAACAGGCGGCGGGGGTGGAGCCCGTTGTTGGTCCAGCACATACCGGTCGAACCGTCGGCGGCGGAGATCTCCACCAGCACCTCCGTCGTGTCACGCCAGCCGCTCCACATGCCCGCGGCCCACAGACCGCCGTACTCGGCGGGCACACTGAGGCGGTTCACGCCCGCCTCGCCGAGCAACCGCATGTTCTCCGCCACGTCGGTCCCGCCGGCGTCGGTGCGCACGCCGTTGTCACTCATTTCGGTGCGCAGCGCCCGCACGCGCGCAAGAACTTCCGCGCACCCCTTGACCAGGTCTTCTTGCTCCTGAGCGGTGATCTTCATGAGAAGAACGCTAACCGCGCGATGCGGGAATCCGCCTGATCCGGGAGAAGTGAGAATCCTCCGCGCGGAAGCTTCTCGAATGACGTTCAGGCGAAGTCGGCACCCAATAGTGAGGCCGGCGCGGGAGCGGGCAGCGGCGCGGTGCGGGCGGAGAACGACTGCAGGAGGTAGGCGACCAGACGGCGCGCCGCGGCGGGAGATGTCGCCGTGAGACTGTCGCTGGCCTGAACGAGCAAGGCGAGGTCGCTGGGCGAGAAGTCGGCCCGTAGGTCCCCGCTCTCCTGTGCCCGGCGCACCAGCTCGTTGATGTTGTCCATCGCCCGCGCCCGCGCTTCGCCCATCTCCACCTCGTCCAGCGACTCCGCACGGAACCCCCAGGGGAAGGCCCGGTGGCCGGCCTGGGCGCGGACGACGTGGCCCACCACGCCGCGCAATGCCCGCCACGGATCAGGGTCGGCGAGCGCCTCCTCGCTCAGCCGGCCACAGTCGGCCAGCTCGTGCTCGAAGGCCGCGACGACGAACGCCTCCCGGTCCGGGAAATGCCGGTAGAGAGTGGCCACCCCGAGCCCGGCGCGCCTCGCGACGGCCCGCATGGTGACGTCGAGGCCCTTTGCCGCGTACAGCTCCCGCGCAGCGTCCAGAATTCGCGCACGGTTCTGGCTCGCGTCGGTGCGCACGTGTCTCGCCTCCAGTTCCGGACGGGGTGTTCCGGTTACCAGTGAATCATGGCGCGGTCCGAACCAGCCACATCCGACCGGCACCGGCTGCCGTGTGAATGTGCCGAACCGTCGCGGGCGTCGACCTCGGACCGATCGCGGGCGCCCTCCGGACGGACTTCCCGCCGACGCCTCCATACCGGCGTCCGCCGGCCCGGAGTGTGCAGCGCCACGAGGTGCCGTAGGTAGCGCAGATCGGCGTGCTGCGCCGCGCGAGCCGGCCGAACGACACGTGCTCGGTGACCTGCGCTGACAGCACGACGAGTGCCCGTCCGCCCGTTTCCCTCGCCACGAGCCCCACCCCGCATGGCGGAGTCATCGACGTGGTCGGTCCAGAATGCTCGTGACAATGTCACGGCGGCATTGGTTCTGAGCGACCATTCCGGGTAAGGCCGATCAGGACGCGCACCTTCCCCTACCGGAACCGGCGGGGGTTGAACGGCGCCAGCATCGGGTGCGGGGTGCCGGTGGTGATCTCGTACGTCAGCAGCTCGCCCGCGATCAGCGCGAGCGTGGCGCCGCTGTGGGTGAAGGCGAGGTACAGACCGGCGATCTCGTCGGTGCGGCCGAGGACGGGGTCGCCGTCGCCGGGGATCGGCTTCGGGCCGATCGCGTGGTGGGCGGCCGTCAGGTGCGGGTGGCCCGCCAGCAGCCGGGACGCCTCCGCCAGCAGTTCGGCCACGATTTCGGCGGGGACGTCGAATCCGTCGCCGGCCGGCCGGATGCTCGCGGTGGTCCAGTCCGCGTCGACCGCCAGCCCGCCGTGCGGCGTCGGCCGGAGGGAGGCCCGTGGCGTGTTGAGGACCGCGCGCAGCGGCGTGTCCACCGGTGTTGTCGTCACCAGCAGGGAAACGGGTGTCGCGTCCGGAACCGGGACGCCGAGCCGGGACGCCATCGCGGGCACGGCGGGTCCGGTCGCCAGCACGACCGCTCGGGCGGGGTGCAGCTCACCCGCGGCGGTGCGGACGCCGGCCACCGCGCCGTCCGCGGTCACCACCTCGGCGGGCCCCGCGTGGGTCAGCAGCTGCCCGCCGTGCTCGGCGAAGTCCTTGATCAGGAATTCGGCGAGGCTGGGCAGGTCCACCCAGCCCTCGCCGGGGTTCCAGACGGCGCCGGTCGGCGGCACCGCGGCCGGATCGACGCCGGGGACGGCCGCCGCGGCCCCGCCAGGGTCGAGGAAGTGGCTTTCGTAGCCGTGGGCGAGCTCGTGCTCGTGCTGCTGCCGCAGCTCGGGGGCGCGATCCTCGGGGAGCCAGGCGAGGCCGCCGTCGAACCGCAGCCAGTCCACGCCCGGCTGCCGGGTCGCAAGGGTGCGGTAGCGGTCGATCCCGGCGATCCGCAGCCGGTGGTATTCCTCGCTGCGCGGGCCCGCGGAGTTCAGCCACGACAGCGAGCGCCCGGAGGCGTTGCTCGTCAGCTCGCCCTCGGTGACCAAGGTGACCGGGGCCCCGGCGCGGGCGAGGTGGCGGGCGGTGGAGATGCCGAGGATGCCGCCGCCGACGACGACAACGGGAGCTTGGGTACTGCGCATCGGGAAAAAGAGTCCTTTCAGGAGGGTCGCGAGGTTCGCGGCCGAGGGGAATGGCGGTCGGTCAGAGGACTTCCGAGAGGAACCGCTGCAGCCGCGGGCTCTGCGGGCGTTCGAAGAGGTCGCCGGGTGTCCCGCGTTCGACGATCTCGCCCTCGTCCATGAAGACCACCTGGTCGGCGGCCCGACGGGCGAAGCCCATTTCGTGGGTGACCACGACCATGGTCATGCCCCGCTCGCCCAGTCCGGCCATCAGGGTGAGCACGCCCTTGACCAGTTCCGGGTCCAGCGCGCTGGTGGCCTCGTCGAACAGCATGACTTCGGGTTCCATCGCCAGGGCCCGGGCGATGGCGACGCGCTGCTGCTGGCCGCCGGAGAGGTCCCGGGGCCGGTGCTCGGCCCGTTCGGCGAGCCCGACTTCGGCCAGGCTCCGGGCGGCGCGTTCCCGCGCCGCCGCGCGGGACAGGCCCTTGACCTTCCACAGCGCCAGGGCGACGTTGTCGAGCGCGGTGTGGTCGGGGAAGAGGTTGAAGTGCTGGAACACCAGCCCGATCCGCTGCCGCAGCTTTTCCGGCACCATGGTGGAGGTCGCCGCGCCCGCGAGGAGCACCTCACCGCCTTTGGGCTCGTGTAGCCGGTTGATGCCGCGCAGCAGGGTGGACTTGCCCGAGCCGGACGGGCCGATGACGCAGGTGGTGCTGCCCGGCGCGACCGCGAAGCTGACGTCCCGGACGACGTCGAAGCTGCCGTAGGCCATCGACAGGCCCGTCAGTTCCAGGCTGGAGCCGTGGAAGGTGGTCCCACTATCCACTTTGGACAAAGTCTGGTTCATGCCTTGCTCCCGGTGGCGACGGCGCGGCCGTCGAGCTCGTCGAGTTCCTTCAGGCCGCTGACCGGAGCGGCTTTGCGGCGGCCAGTGCGGAACCGGTGGTCGAAGTGGTTGACCAGGTGGGTGAGTGGCACGGTGATGACCAGGTAGAACAGCCCGGCCAGCACGAGCGGGGACAGGTTGCCCGAGAGGATCGCGGAATCCTGCCCCACCCGGAACAGCTCGCGCTCACCGGACAGCAGGCCGAGGAAGTAGACCAGGCTCGAGTCCTTGATGATCGCGATGAACTGGTTGACCAGTGCGGGCAGCACCCGCCGCACGCCCTGCGGCACGACGACCAGGCGCATGGCCTTGGCGTAGTTCATGCCGAGGGCCCGGCAGGCTTCGAGCTGGCCCTTCTCGACGCTCTGGATGCCGGCCCGGAAGATCTCGCCGATGTAGGCGCCGGCGATCAGGCTGAGCGCGATGATCCCCAGCGGGTAGGGCGACGGGCCGAACAGGGACTGGCTCAGCCGGGCGAACCCCTGGCCGATCAGCAGGATGGTCAGGATCGCCGGCAGCCCGCGGAAGAGGTCGGTGCCGATCCGGGCCGGGATCCGCAGCCACGGCGATGCGGAGATCCCCATGATCGCGAAGAGCATGCCGAGGACCAGCCCGATCGCCGTCGCCGCGACCGAGATGATCAAGGTGTTGACCAGGCCGACCGTCAGCATCTGCGGCAGCACCTCGGCCATGGCCGGGAAGTCGAAGAAGGTGCGGATCAGGTCGTTCAGCCAGTCCATGGGAGCCCCTTTCGGTGTGCGGCCGGGTTCACTGGGCGGCCGGCACGCCGGTGTGGTCGCCGCCCGGCAGGTACTGCTTGGGCATCGGCGAGCCGGGGAACCACTTCTCGTACAGCTTCTTCCAGGTACCGTCCTCCATCGCGGCGACGAGCCCCTTGTTCAGGGCGTCCTTCAAGGCGGTGTGGCCCTTTTTGATCGCGAAACCGGCCGGGGCGTCGAACGAGGGGATGTCGGCGGCACTGGCCAGGCCGAACTGCGTGATGTAGGACTTCGCGGCCTCGTAGTCGAGGAAGTGGGCGTCGACCGAGCCGCGGGTGAGGGCCGAGACGGCGGCGTTGTTGTCGGGGAAGCGGACGAGATCGGTCCGCGGGAAGTGCTTCACCGCGTACGCCTCTTGCAGCGAGCCTTGGACGACGCCCAGCCGCCGGCCGGCCAGCCCGTCCGCCGAGGTGATGCCGGAGTTCTTGGTCGTGATCACGGTGAGGTAGCCGGCCAGGTAGCCGGTGCTGAAGTCGACCGTCTTCCGGCGCGCGTCGGTGATGCCGATCGCGGCGACGCCGGTGTCGAACTGGCCGTTGGCCACACCCGGCAGGATGGCGGAGAAGTCCTGGCCGGTGAACACGACGTCGGTCACCCCCATCCGCTTGGCGACATCGCGGAAGAGCTCGACGTCGAAGCCGGTGAACTGGCCGTCGGCGGCGGTGAAGGTGTACGGCTTGGCGTCGCCGAGGCTGGCGACGCGCAGCTGTCCGGGCGTGATCAGGCCGTACGGGTTACCGGCCCCGGTGGCCGAGGAGCCGCTGCCGCAGGCGGCCAGCCCGAGCACGGCGACGAAGGCGATCAGCACGGCCAGAAGCGACTTGCGAGGGGTAGCAGACACGGGCCCCGTCCTTGGGTCTCAACGTATTGAGACCGGTCTCAACGAATGCGGTAGGCTGTATTGAGACCGGTCTCAATGGGATTTCCGGAGATTAGGTCGTCGTCGCTCGCACGTCAAGCGCCGACGTCCGGGGTCCCGGTGCCGGCGTTCCCGGCGTCGAGGCAGAATGCAGCGAGGAGGGCACCTTGGCGAAGCCAGACCAGCACCGGGACCACACCGTGAGCGACGTCGCCCGTGAGGCCGGGGTGTCGAAAGCACAGGCGGCCCGCGCGCTCGGGGCGTACGGCGCCGTGAGTGACGCCGTCCGGTCGCGGGTGCTGGCCGCGGCCGCCCGGCTGAACTACCGGCCGAACCTGCCCGCCCGCGCCCTGAACACCGGCCGCTCCCAAAGCGTGGGCGTGGTCGTCGGCGACATCGAGAACCCGTACTTCTCGCTGGCCACCCGAGGAATCTCCGACGCGGTCGAGCGGTCCGGCCTGGGGCTCGTGCTCGCCAACACCGGCGAACGGGTCGCGGCCGAACAGCGCGCGGTCGAGATGCTGATGGACCAGCGGGTGGACGGGCTGATCGTCGCCCCCGCATCGACGACCGAGACCGCGCACCTGCAGGCCGTGGTCGATGCCGGACGCCCGCTCGTGCTGCTCGACCGGGCCGTGCCGCAGCTGGCCGTCGACGCCGCCGTCGCCGACATCGCGCCGGCCACCCGGGAGGCGGCCGACCGGCTGCTGTCCCTGGGGCATCGCCGCATCGGCTACATCACCACCGCCGACGGTGACGATCCCGACCCGGGCAGCCCCGCTCCCCTGCCGTCGCCAGTCGCCGCCCGCGTGGCCGGGGTCGCCGCCGCCTTCGCCACCCGGGGGCTGACCTGGGACCGCTCCTTGCTGCGGTCCGGTTTACGAGGGGAAGCCCGGATCGGGGCGGCGGTCGCCGACCTCCTCACCGGCCCTGACCCGGCGACGGCCCTGATCGCGTCCGACAGCCTGATCGGCCTGGCCGTCGTCGGCGCCCTGCAGGAGCAGGGCCGCCGGATCCCGGAAGACGTCTCGGTCCTGATGTACGACGACCAGCCGTGGGCCCGGCTGGTCCGCCCCCCGATCACCGTGGTCTCGCAGCCGACGTACGACATCGGCTACGCGGCGGGCGCCCGGTTGGCGGCACTGGTCGACGGGGCGGTGCAGACCGCGCCGCTCGATCCCCTCCCGGCCAGGCTCGTGGAACGCGGCTCCATCGGGCCGGTTCCCGGAATCCGCGAAGACCGAGCCGGCTCCCGGCCTGAAGCCCGAGTTCGCTCCTGACCCCGCCGCTACTTGCGGTTCAGCAGGTCACGGGCCAGCGCGAGCGCCGCGGCAGCCTGTTGCTCCGCAGGGCCACGGTGCGACCGTCGTCGCTGGTGCCCTCGGCCTGGTTTCGCAGCGCGCGGAAGCGAAGCAGGTCGACCGCGGGGGGCCGAGGTCCACCGGCCACGCACCGGCCTGTGCTGTCACCTCGCCAAGCAAGGCGATCCGGTTCACACGAACGGTCGTGCAGGGTGACTTCCACATCGGTTGATGGGTGCTCCGTTCCCAGGGACGGAGTACCCACCCGCGACGCTACCCACCCTTGGTGCGTTGGGGTGACAGAGGAGGAATGACATGGGTCGGGAGGCAGCCCGCAGAGGAGAATCGACCGCACTTCAGCGGGTGTCGACGGGTCCGGGGGGACGACGTGCCACAGTTGCGTATTCACTTCACGGACGCGGACCTCGCGCGGACACGGCTGAAGCCGGAAATCGACCTCATGTGGGAGATCATCAGCAGTGTGCAGGTCTTGCAGCACACGGACGGTGATCTGTCCTTCGACCGTTGGCGACGCCAGGTGCGCGAGCGCGCGGGCCAGGACAGTGGCTTGCGGAGGGCCGTACAGGCGCTGATCACGGTTGCGCCGCATGCGGTCTACTTCCCGGATTTTCTCACTCCCGCAACGGATGTGTCCGACATCGACGCAGGTGTCGAAACGGTTCTGTCGACGCCAGCCCGTCGTCTGTGTGAGGAGGTCGGCCGGCTCCGGCCGGCCGACAGTGCGGGGGCGAGGTGGCTGGACGACCTCGCGCACGGGAAGTCGGCGGCGCTACGGTATCTGCGGCACGCCTTGCACGTGTACTTCAGGGCCTTGATCGAACCGCACCTGCAGATCATCGGGGACGGGCTGCGTACCGATTGCGCCGGCGGGATCCAGCGGTACCTCCAGACGGGTCCCGAAGGGTTGCTGAGGTGGCTCCGACCGGCCGTGAGCTGGCAGCCACCGATCCTGTTGGTCGACTATCCGTGCGACCGCGACCTGCATCTCGACGGCCGTGGCTTGGTGCTGATCCCCGGCTACTTCTGCCATTACCATCCGATCGCCCTCGCGGATCCCCTGCTGCGCCCGGTGCTGGTGTTCCCGATCCGGACCGAGTCCCGGCTGCTGGCCGGTCCCGGCAGTGGCGATCACGTGAGCGCGCTGCTGGGGACCACCAGGGCCATGATCCTGCGGGCGGCCGTCAACGGCAGCACCACCACCGGACTGGCGCGGCAGGCCGGCGTCACACCGGCCACCGCCAGCCACCACACGAGCGTCCTGCGCGATGCGGGACTCATCACGACCGACCGCCAGGAGAACTTCGCGACGCACCTCATCACCCCGTTGGGGTTGAAGGTCCTCACGTCCGGTCCCCTCGGCACATCGTGATCACCGGCGGGCCCCGTTTCGATTGTGCTCGAAGTTCGCTCACCGGATCGTCGAGTGCTGACAGTCTGGTCCATGGATCGACGCCAGGGACTCGAAAGGGTGGTCATGGACAACAACAGCAGCAGGATCTCACACGTGGTCAGGAACGTGAGTGTGCTCGCCGGCCTGGTATTGGCCGGCAGTGCCGTCGCGGCAGCGCCGGCGGTGGCCGGGGAAAACTGCAGCCCCGGCAACCACTGCTTGTTCTTCTCGAGCGTGGCCTCGTCGAAGCACCAGTACTTCGACTCCGTCGACAACTTCAACGGCGATACGTTCAGCGGCGGCAACGGGGTCGGAGCCGGCGACCCCGTCGACAACAACTCGTGGGCAGCCAGCAACTCCTCCACGGGCAACCGCGAGAGCCACTACTACGACGGGGCCAACCACTCGGGGTTCCTGTTCTGCGTGAACCCGGGCGCGACCGTGCACTCGCTGCCGACGAACCTCCGCGACCGGGCCAGCTCCCTGCAGCTGAGGCCTCGGACGTCGGTCGTATGCCTCAGCAACTGAGGCACTACCGGGCCCGGGGGGGGGCCGAGGGTCCGCAAAAGCCCCGGCCGCCCCTCC
>NZ_JBEZYB010000100.1:0-26139 GCF_040638285.1 Amycolatopsis sp. NPDC026612 | reverse complement strand
ACCCGGATCCGGCCGGCACCGTCCAGCTCCGCCGCCTCGTACAGCTCCTTCGGGATCTGCTTCACGCCGATTCCGCGTACGCGGCGCTGCGGGTGGCCATCGCGCAGCACGAGGAGCTGACCCGCCTGGCCGGGCTCCTGCGCAAGGCGCTGGCCGGGCTCGCCCCGGCCGAGGCGGAGTTCGCCGAGCTGCGCGCGCTCGCGGACGTCGTCAACGGGCGCGGGCAGAACAGCCGCAAGATGTCGCTGCGGTCGTACGTGCTGGCGGCGCGGCTGGAAGAGGTGGCGGTCGCCGCCACGCACCGGCTCCGCACGATGAGCCAGGGCCGGTACTCGTTCGTGCACTCGGACGCGGCCGGGGCGCGCGGGACCCGCGGCGGGCTCGGCATCGACGTGCTGGACGACTATTCGGGCACCATCCGCCCGGCGAAGACGCTGTCCGGCGGGGAGTCGTTCCTCGCGTCGCTGTCCCTCGCGCTGGGGCTGGCCGACGTCGTCGCGGGGGAAACCGGGGGCGCGCTCCTGGACACGCTGTTCGTCGACGAGGGTTTCGGCACGCTGGACGCCGAAACCCTCGACGTCGTGATGAACATCCTCGACGAGCTCCGCGCCGGCGGGCGGGTGGTCGGGCTGGTGTCCCACGTCGAGGAGCTGCGGCAGCGCATCCCCACCCGGCTGCGGGTCCGCAAGGCCCGCACGGGCTCGACACTGGAGGTGCGCGCGGGCTGATCACTCGGCCAAGATGAAGCGATGAGCGACCTGCCGCCGAACGGCCTGCCCCGCTACCGCGTGCTCACCGGCCCGGACGACGCGAAGTTCTGCCACCGGGTCAGCGAGGCGCTGGAACTCGGCTATCGCTTGTACGGCTCGCCGACCCTGACCTACGACGGCGAGCAGGTCGTCGTCGGCCAGGCCGTGCTGTGGCGAGGCGACCAGGGCTAGCTAGCCGGCCGCGCGCCGCAGGTACATCCCGGCGTAGGAACACCACGGCGTCCACGCGCGGGCGCGCTCGCCCAGCGAATCCGGCGCGATGCCCAGCGCCTCGGCGCCGCGGCGGACCTCGGGGTCGCCGGCGAGCAGGACGTCCGGGGCGCCGAGCACGCGCATGAGCACGTAGTCCGCCGTCAGCGGGTCGACGCCCGGGCACGCCAGCAGCTCCGCGCGCAGTTCGGCCGCCTCCCGGCCGACGTGGACCTCCAAGCGCCCTTCGGCCAGCGCCGTCGCAACCCCGGTGACGACGTCGGCGGGACGCGCGGCCGCGATCCGGGCCGCGGCCGGGAACAGCCTCGTCACGCCCCACTCGCCCGGCACCTCCTCGCCGGGCGGCACCTCGTGCAGCAGGGCACGGAACAGCAGTTCTTCGCCGTCGACCGTGCCCGGGACCCGGATGCCCGGTGCAGCCTCGACCACCGCTGCCAGCGCCGGGTCGGCGCCCAGGACGCGGGTGACCGCCGCGGGGTCGGCGTCGAGGTCGAGCAGCCGGCGCACCCGGCTGACCGCACTGCCGAGGTCACGCAGGTCGGTGAGCAGCAGCTCGCAGCGCACGTGGTCCGGTTGCGGCGTCAGCCTCACGACGCCGGTGCCGTGGGCGAGCCGCAGCGTCCGGGCGTACGAGCCGTCGGTGACGTTCTCGACTCCCGGTACCGCGTGGGCCGCGAAGAAGCGAAGCAGTCCCTGAGCGTCGAAAGGCGGCCTGAACGGCAACCGCAGGCTGAGCCGCGTGCCCGTCACATCGCTCTGCCGGCCACGTCGTGACGAGGCGAAGGCGCGAAGCTGCGAAGGAGTTGTCGCGAACACCTCGCGGATCGTCTCGTTGAACTGCCGCACGCTGGAGAAGCCCGCCGCGAAGGCGACGTCCGTCAGCGGCAGCTCGGACATCTCGATGAGCAGCCGCGCCGAGTGCGCGCGGTGCGCCCGGGCCAGCGCGAGGGGGCCCGCGCCCAGCTCGGCGGTGAGCACCCGCCCGAGCTGCCGTTCGGAGTAGCCGAGCCGCCGGGCGAGGCCGGGGACGCCTTCGCGCTCGACGGTCCCGTCGGAGATCAGGCGCATGGCTCGCGCGGCCAGGTCGGCGCGGACGTTCCAGTCCGGCGAGCCGGGCACGGCGTCCGGCAGGCAGCGGCGGCAGGCGCGGAAGCCGTTGGCCTGCGCGGCCGCCGACGTCGGGAAGAAGCGGACGTTCTGCACCTTCGGCGTCGAGGCCGGGCACGACGGGCGGCAGTAGATCCCGGTGGTGCGGACCGCCATGATGAACTGGCCGTCGAAGCGCGAGTCGCGGGCGGTGACCACGCGGTAGCAGCGCTCGGCGTCTCGCCAGAGTGAGAGCGTTTCGGTGACCATTGATCCGAGCATGCCAGCAGGTCAGCGCCGTCGCTGGCGGAAATCCGCCACGGCGTTGGGTGCGTGGGGTCCGGCCGGGGGAGACCCGTAGACTGCGAGGTCGTGAGCCTTACCCTCGGTATCGTCGGCCTGCCCAACGTCGGCAAGTCCACCCTGTTCAACGCGCTGACCCGCAACGACGTGCTCGCCGCGAACTACCCGTTCGCGACGATCGAGCCGAACGTCGGTGTCGTGCCGCTGCCGGACCCGCGGCTGGACAAGCTGGCCGAGCTGTACAAGTCGGAGAAGACCGTCCCGGCAGTCGTGTCCTTTGTGGACATCGCGGGCATCGTGAAGGGTGCGTCCGAGGGCGCCGGGCTGGGCAACAAGTTCCTGGCGAATATCCGTGAGGCCAACGCGATCTGCCAGGTTATCCGCGTGTTCGACGACCCTGACGTGGTGCACGTCGACGGCCGCATCGACCCGTCGAGCGACATCGAGACGATCAACACCGAGCTGATCCTCGCCGATCTGCAGACTCTCGAGAAGGCTGTCTGGCGGCTGGAGAAGGAAGCGCGGACCAAGAAAGAAGCGAAGCCGGCGCTCGAGGCCGCCCAGAAGGCGAAGGAAATCCTCGACAGCGGCCGCACGCTCTTCTCGGCGCAGAAGGACGTCGACCTCGAACTGCTTCGCGAGCACAGCCTCCTGACGACGAAGCCGTTTCTCTACGTCTTCAACGCCGACGAGTCGATCCTCACCGACGAAGCCCGCCGCGAGGAGCTGACCAAGCTGGTCGCCCCCGCGGATGCGGTGTTCCTCGACGCGAAGGTGGAGTCGGAGCTGCTGGAGCTGGACGACGAGGAGTCGGTGCGCGAGCTGCTCGAGTCCGTCGGCCAGCCGGAGCCGGGCCTGTACTCCCTGGCCCGCGCCGGGTTCCACACCCTCGGCCTGCAGACGTACCTGACGGCGGGCCCGAAGGAGTCCCGCGCGTGGACGATCCCCCAGGGCGCCACGGCCCCCCAAGCGGCGGGCGTCATCCACACGGACTTCGAGCGCGGCTTCATCAAGGCGGAGATCGTCTCGTACGAGGACCTGATGGCGGCGGGCTCGATGGCGGCCGCCCGGGCGGCGGGCAAGGTCCGCATGGAGGGCAAGGACTACATCATGGCCGACGGCGACGTGGTGGAGTTCCGCTTCAACGTCTGACGGCGACGTGGTGGAGTTCCGACACGGAGCAACCTCAAGCCTCACCAAAAGGCGCAGCCGTGTCGGAAGCCCGCGAGGCTTCCAGCACGTGATGCGCAAGGCGCTGGCGGAGCGCTGGTCCGCCGCCCGCAGCAGGGCTTTCCTGGCCAGGCACGAGGGCCGAGAGGCCGCCGATCTGCTTCGGTCCGGCGCGGTCGGTTCCTGGTACCAGGCCGCCGACACCAGGGGGATAACCGACTTGGCCAGGAGGAACGGAACCAGCACTTCGCGGATTTCCGGCACTGCTCGGACTCACCAGGTGCTGACGAGCGACCTGGCCGCGGCGTCGGCATCCCGGCCCGAAAGCTGCGCGGCCATGGCGGTCTTCAGCACGGCTGCCGCCTGCCCGAAGACCGTCTCGGACGAATTGACCAGGTCGAAGCCTGCGCGGTCGATCGTGAGGGTCCCGCTGGGAGACCGGGCCCCTCGCTGAGCGCACTGGACACTGCTCGGGCGAACTCGATGGGCAGCCCGACAGTGAATGGTTCCGTCCACAGCTTGCTCGTGCAGGTTGGCTCCTCGTCGGCGTCGAACAGGCCGAAGGCTGGTCGGGACGACCGCAGCCACTCTGCGGCCTGGTACGTCGCCGGGTGATCGCCTTCGCCGATCGCGACGAGGCCGTGCCGGTCCACTGCAACGATCGTCATCGCGGGCACCACCCGTTCCCCAGCACTCAACTACTGACTGTTGCTTTCATTGGGCGCAGGATATACTGCGTCCAATGAAAGCTTCGCCGAGCCTGCTGCCCCTGCTGCGGTCACGCATGCAGGGTGAGCTGCTCGCACTGGTCCTGCTCCACCCGGAGCGCGAGTACAGCATCACCGAGCTCGCCGGAGCCTCCGGCGTCACGCCCACGGCCGTGCTGCGGGAGGTCGAACGGCTCGTCGGCGGGGGCATCCTGGAAGACCGGCGGGTCGGCCGGAGCCGGCTCGTCAAAGCCCGGACGGACACTCCGCTCTACCGGCCGTTGAGCGAGCTCCTGTCGGTCACCTTCGGGCCGCTGCCGCTGCTCGCCGAGGCCCTGTCCGGTCTTGCCGGCGTGCGCGAGGCTTACATCTACGGGTCATGGGCCGCGCGCTACAGCGGCGAACCCGGGCCGCCTCCCGGAGACGTCGATGTCCTCGTTGTCGGCTCGCCCGATGCGGATGCGCTTTTCGACCTCGCCGAAGGCGTGTCGCGACGGCTGGGCCGCGAGGTCAACGTGCACCGGGTCTCGCCGGCTTCGTGGGCGGTGGCGGACACCACGGATCCGTTCCTCACCAGCGTGCGTGAGCGTCCGCTGGTTCCGTTGCCGCTCGAGCAGGAGACCCGATGACCCGGTGGAACCAGGGGCGCGCCACGATCGACGCGCTCATCGCGCGCGGCTCGCTCGAGCACGTCCCGGCCTCGCGGGAAGCCGCGGAAGCCGAACTCGTCCGGGCCCGGACGCACGTCGCTTCGGCTCGGCAGCTGCTCGAGTCGGATCCGGAAGGCGCCTACACACTGGCGTACGACGGTGCCCGTCGTGCGCTGGCGGCCGTGCTGCAGAACCAAGGTTTGCGCGCGACGAGCCGGGGTGGCCACATCGCCGTCTACGAAGCGGTTCTCGCGCAGCTCGACCCGCCGCTGGGGTCGCTTCTGCGTCCCTTCAACCGGATGCGGGTCCGGCGCAACGAAGTCGCGTACCGCTCTTCGGAGGCGCCCGCGGTGACCGCCGAAGACGTGACCGCCGATGTGGCGAAGGTCGACGATCTCATCGGGGTCGCCGAGAAGACGATCCCGAACATGCCCCGCTACTGATGGAGGACTCCGCGGGCCGCCCGCTGACGGCGAACGAGCGGACGGCACTGGACACGCTGCTCGCGGCGGACTTCCCGGGTGCGGGGGAACTGCGGGCGCAGGCCGCCACGGCCCGGGTGATCGGCCGCTGCGGCTGCGGGTGCCCCACGATCGACCTCGCGGTGGACGAAACGACCCCGCGCGCGGCGGTGAAGAAATCAGTGGCGGTGGAGGCCGACGTCCCGGACGGCGGTCTCATCTTGTTCGTCGACGACGGCCGGTTGTCGTGCCTCGAATACTGGTCCACGGCCGACGAGCGGCCGGCCGGGTTCCCGTCGGCCGGGCAGATCGTCTTGTAGCCGCCGGACCGCCAGGTACGGACGAACTAGCCGAGCAGGCCCAGCACCGCGATCGCGATCAGCACCACCGCGGGAGCGAGGGCGTTGATCCAGGCGCGCTGAGCGGGCGTGAGGGCGGCGGTGTTGTTCATGGCGTTTCCTAAGGGCCGAACCGATGCTTCCGCCTGCTCAGCGCGCTGATCATGCCTCGCGTTAACAGCTGTGACCGAACTCTCAGCCGTCCAGGCGATGACGGTGGCGGGCGGTGAACCAGAGCACGCCCCCGGCCGCCGCCACCATCGTTGCGAACGCCGCTGTACCGACCACGATTGCCTGAGTCATCTCGTCTCCCTCCCGAAGGTTCCGGTAACCGAGAGACGCCGAACCGGCGGTGAAGTTCACCCAGAGTTACCGAGGTCACATCCCGGCGAGGACCGAATCGATCTGTGCGGCCAGGTCGAAGTCCTTCGCCGTCAGCCCGCCCGCCGAATGGGTGCTCAGCCGGAACGTCAGCGTGCGCCAGCGGATGTCGATGTCCGGGTGGTGGTCGGCGGCTTCGGCGAGCTCGGCCACGCGGTTCACCACCTCGATCGCCTGGGGGAAGCTCGCCAGCTCCGCTTCGCGGGTGATGACGGCCCCGGACCGGGTCCAGCCCGCGCCCAGCCGTCCGTCGGCCTCGGAGTCGCTCAAGATTTCCGTCATGTCTCCATGGTCGTCCGTCCTGGACTACGCTGCACGGTTGCCACGGGAGTCCGGTCAGCCGGGCTGAGAGGCGGGTCACCCCGCGACCGTTCGCACCTGACCGGATCATGCCGGCGACGGGAGGGCTTCCCTCCGCGTCGGCGAAGTGCAGGAGGGTAGATGAAACGCAGGGCTGTGCGCGTCGCGACGGCCATCGCCGCCGTCAGCGCCGTCGCCACGGCGTGCTCGCTGTCGGACGGCGACGGTGGCACGCAGCAGACGCCCACCGTCACCCTCGTGACGCACGATTCCTTCCTGGCGCCGCAGGAGGTGCTCGACGCCTTCCAGAAGCAGTCGGGCATCAAGATCTCCGTGCTCAAGCAGGGCGACGCCGGATCGCTGACCAACAAGCTCGTGCTGACGAAGGCCAACCCGATCGGCGATGTCGCGTACGGCGTCGACTCCACCTTCGCCTCGCGGGCACTCGGCGAGGGCGTCTTCGAGCCGTACACCAGCCCCGAGGCCGACCGCGGGCCGCAGCGCTACGCCGTCGACCCCGAGCACCGGCTGTCCGCGGTCGACGTCGGCGACGTGTGCGTCAACGTCGACACGAACTACTTCACCGCCAAGGGGATCCCGGCGCCGTCGACCTACGACGACCTGGCCGACCCGAAGTACAAGGACCTGCTGGTCGCCGAGGATCCGGCGACGGCGTCACCCGGCCTGGCGTTCCTCCTCGGCACCGTCGCGAAGTACGGCGACGCCGGCTGGAAGGACTACTGGACGAAGCTGAAGGCCAACGGCGTCAAGGTGGTCAGCGGCTGGGAAGAGGCCTACACCAAGCAGTTCTCCGGCTCGTCCGGCAAGGGGCCGCGGCCGATCGTCGTCTCGTACGCGTCGTCGCCCGCCGCCGAGGTCGGTGACGACGGGAAGCCGCGCACCAAGGCGCTGCTCGACACCTGCTACCGGCAGGTCGAGTACGCCGGCGTGCTGACGAACGGCAAGCAGGCCGAGAACGCGCACAAGGTCGTCGACTTCCTGCTCTCCCAGCAGTTCCAGGCGACGGTCGCCGCCAACATGTACGTCTACCCGGCGCGCCAGGACGTCGAGTTGCCCGCGGGCTGGGCGCAGGTCGCGCCGCTGCCGCAGAAGCCGCAGACACTGCCCGCGGACCAGGTCCAGGCCGGACGCGAGAAGTGGATCGGCGAATGGCGCACGCTCGTGCAGTGAGCACCGGCGCTCCGGCCCGGAGCCTCCGAAGCGCGACAGCGCCACCGCGGACCGCCCGCGGACTCGGCCTGGCCCTGATCGGCGTCGCCCCGATCGGGTTCCTGGTGGTGTTCTTCGCCTGGCCGGTGCTGGCGATCGTCGGACGCGGGTTCGCTGCGGGCGGCCTCGGCGCCGTGCTCGGTGACCCGCGGACCTGGCAGCTGGCCGGGTTCACCGTCGCGAGCGCGGCCGCGTCGACGGTGGTCGCGGTGCTGGCCGGGCTACCGGTGGCGTTCCTGCTGGCGCGGGTGAAGCTGCCCGGCGTCGGCCTGGCGCGGACGCTGGTGCTCGTGCCGTTCGTGCTGCCGACGGTGGTGGTCGGGCTCGCCTTCCGGGCGCTGTGGCCGGACGGCGGCGTGCTGCCGATCGTGCTGGCCAACGCCTTCTTCAACGTCGCCGTCGTCGCGCGGACCGTCGCCGGGCTGTGGGCGCGGCTGGATGCGCGGACGACCGACGCCGCCCGCGCGCTCGGCGCGTCGCCGTGGCGGGCCTTCCGGTCGGTGACGCTGCCCGCGCTGGCCCCCGCGATCGCGTCCGCCGCGGCCGTGGTGTTCCTGTTCTGCGCCACCAGTTTCGGGGTCGTCCTGATCCTCGGCGGCGCCCGCTACCGGACCCTGGAAACCGAGATCTACCTGCGGACGGTCGACCTGCTGGACCTCTCGGGCGCGGCGGCACTTTCGCTGATTCAGTTCGCGGCCGTGGTCGCCGCGCTGGTGCTCGGCGGGCTGGCGCGCCGGCGCAAGGAAGGCGCCCGGATCGGGTCCGGCGGGGCACGATCGCCGCGGGGCGGCGAGTGGTGGGTCGTCGGCGCCGCGGGGGTCGTGCTCGCCTTGCTGGTGACGCCGATCGTCGCGCTCCTGGCCGAATCGGTGTCCACTGAGGACGGCTGGAGCTTCGCCGGGTACCGGGCACTGACGAGCACCGGCGAGAAGGGCGCGCTGCAGGTGTCCGGCTGGGACGCCGCGCTGAACTCGCTCAAGGTGGCCATCGACGCGACGCTGCTCGCGATGGTCGTCGGCGTGCTTGCGTCCGTCGTCCTCGTGGCGCTGCGCCGGTCGCCCGCGAAAGCCGCGCGGGGGCTGGGCGAGACGATGGACGCCGTGCTGATGCTGCCGCTCGGGGTGTCCGCGGTGACCGTCGGCTTCGGCTACCTGGTGACGCTCGACGCGCTGCCGGGTGACCTGCGGACGTCGCCCTACCTGGTGCCGCTAGCCCAGGCGCTGGTGATCATCCCGCTGATCGTGCGGATGGTGCTGCCGGTGCTGCGCTCGGTCGACGTCCGGTTGCGGCAGGCCGCGTCGACGCTCGGGGCGAGCCCGCTGCGGGTGTGGCGGGAGATCGACCTGCCGTTGACGCTGCGGCCGCTGGTCGCGGCGGCGGGGTTCGGCTTCGTCGTGGCGCTGGGCGAATTCGGCGCGACGAGCTTCCTCGCCCGGCCGACGGCGCCGACGCTGCCGGTCGCGGTCGCGACGCTGATGGCGCGCCCGGGGGAGCTGAACAACCAGATGGCGTACGCGGCGTGCGCGTTGCTGATGCTCGTGACGGTCCTGGCGGTCGCGCTGATCGACCGGCTCGGGGCCGCGCGCGGCCGGGTGGGAGAGTTCTGATGGCGCTGTCGGTGCGGGACCTGACTGTCCACTACGGATCGTTCGCGGCGGTGCGCGACGCGCGGCTGGACATCGCCGACGGCGAAGTGCTGGCCCTGCTCGGCCCGTCGGGATCGGGCAAGTCGACGCTGCTGCGCGCGATCACCGGGCTGGAACCGTCGGCGCGCGGTTCGGTGAGCTGGGACGGCGAGGACCTCGGCGCGGTGCCGGTGCACCGGCGCGGGTTCGGCCTGGTGTTCCAGGACGGCCAGCTGTTCGGCCACCGCGACGTCGCCGCCAACATCGCGTTCGGCCTGCGGATGCGCGGGGTACCGCGGGCGGAGTGGGCGCCGCGGGTCGCCGAGCTGCTGGAGCTGGTCGGCTTGACGGGCTTCGAGGGGCGGCGGGTGACGGAGCTCTCCGGCGGGCAGGCGCAGCGGGTGGCGCTGGCCCGTGCTTTGGCGCCGAAGCCGCGGTTGCTGCTGCTCGACGAGCCACTGTCCGGTTTGGACGCCGGGTTGCGCGAGCAGCTGGCGATCGACCTCGCGGATCTGTTGCGCCGCAGCAAGATCACCGCTCTGCTGGTGACGCACGACCAGGAGGAGGCCTTCACTCTCGCCGACCGGGTCGCGGTGCTCGACGCGGGCGAAGTCCGCCAGGAAGGCGCGGTCCGGCGGGTGTGGCGCAACCCGGCGGACGACGACGTGGCCCGGTTCCTCGGGGTGACGACGTTCGTCGACGGCGTGGCCGCGGGCGGGAACGTGCGCACGGAGCTGGGGGACCTGGAACTCCCGGACGTCGACGACGGTCCGGTCCGGCTCGGCTTGCGGCCGCACGCGCTGCGGGTGGCCGCGGAAGGGGTGGCCGGCGAGGTCGTGGCCGCGGTGCATCGCCGCGAGCACGTGCGGCTGGTGGTGAAGCTCGAAGCGTCCACTGTGGACGCGGTGGCTCCGGCAGCGTCGGACCTGCGGGCCGGGGACGCGGTGAAGCTGGAGCTCGACCCGGACGGGATGGCGGTGGTCGGGTTGTCGTGAGTGGTAATTAGGGTTCTAACCCCAATTACCACTCACGACAACTCAGCCGTCGCGGGTCGAAAGCCGCGCGTACGCCAGCGAAAGCCCGATCACGATGTAACAAGCCGCACGCAACGCGCCTTCGCCCAGCATCTGCGTGCCCATCGGGTCCTGCAGCACCTCCGCCGGTGCCGTCGCCCAGTTCTGGGTCAGCAGGAACGGGTGCAGCCAGTTCAGCGAGGTCAGGAACCCGAGGATGGTGAACACGATGTCGGCCGCCAGGACCGACGCCACCACCAGCATCGGGTGCTCGGTCCAGCTGGAAAGCGCCAGCGCCACCGCGCCCACCGCCCACAGCTGGAGCACCACCCAGCCCGCCACCAGCAGGATCCGCGCCAGTGCGCCGCCCAGGGACAACGTCGTGCCCGACAGCGTGAACAGCGAATCCGTGCCGTTGATGATCAGGCCGGTCACCACGCCCGTCACGCACATCGCCAGCACCGAAACCACCGACACCGTCGCGACGCCGAACGCCTTCACCGCCAGCAGCCTGCCCCGGCTGACCGGGGCGATCAGCCAGCCGCGCAGGGTGCCGTGGGACGTCTCGCCCGCGATCGCGTCCGCGCCCGCCATGGCCGAGGCCAGTGGCAGCAGGAGCGCCAGCGACATCACGATCGCCGCGATCGGCAGGACGAACGCGTTGTTGACCGCGGACGCCAGCAACGCGCCATCGGGGTTCGGTCCGCCGGCGTCGGGTGGCCCGCTCACCAGCGTCAGGCCGATGCCGATCACCACCGGGATCAGCGCCAGCAGGGCCAGGACGGCGAGCGTCCGCGGCCGCCGGAAGATCCAGCGCAGCTCCGCGGCCAGCAGCCGGGGCAGCGGCACCGTGTCGTGGCCCGTGCGGGCCGCCGGTGCTTCGAGAACCGCGGTCATTCCGCCCCCTCCGTGAGCCGGGCGAACAGGTCTTCCAGCCCGGTGCGGGCCCGCGTCGCCTCGTGGACCGCGACCCCCGCGCCCACCAGGACCTGCAGCACCCGCGGTGCTTCCGCCGCGGTGAGGTCGGCCCGGACGCCGTCCGGCGTGAGCCGGGCGCCGATCCGGTTCTCCCGCAGCACTTCCACCGCCTGTTCGGCGTCCGGCGTGCGGACCAGCAGGGCCGCGTTCCCGGACTCCAGCAGCTCCGCCAGCTCGCCCTGCGCGACGACGTTGCCCGCCTGCAGCACGGCCACGTGCGTGCACGTCGCTTCGACCTCGGCCAGCAGGTGCGACGACACCAGCACGGTGACGCCCTCGGCGTGCAGCTCGGCGACGATCCTGCGGATCTCCCTGGTACCCGCAGGGTCGAGGCCGTTGGTCGGCTCGTCGAGCACGACCATCTTCCGCGGCACCAGCAACGCCGAAGCGAGGCCGAGCCGCTGCTTCATGCCGAGCGAGTAGCCCTTGTACCGGCGCCGCGCCGCCCCCGTCAGCCCGACGCGCTCCAGCGCCGAGTCCACCGCGCCGGCGATCCCCGAAGACGCGAGCCGGGGTTCCGCCGCGGCGAAGCGCAGGAGGTTGTCGCGCCCGGAGAGGAACGGGTGGAAGCCCGGCCCTTCGACCAGTGCGCCGACGTCCGGCAGCGCGTGCGCGGCGGCGTCCGGCATCGGGCGGCCGAGCAGCTCGACCTCGCCTTCGGTCGGCCGGACCAGGCCGAGCAACATGCGGATGGTGGTCGTTTTGCCCGAGCCGTTCGGCCCGAGCATCCCGACGACGGCACCTTCGGGGATGTCGAGATCGACGTGGTCCACCGCGACCGTGCTGCCGTAGACCTTGCGCAGGCCCCGGGTGCGCGCGGCGAGCGGGACCGCCGGGGCGGACGTCTCCGAAGAGACGTCCGCCCCGGACTGAACGGCCGTGCTGGTCACTTCTGACCCAGCGCCTCGTAGAGGACCTGCTCCGGCACCGCACCGGCGGCGAACCGGCCGTCGTCGGTCAGCACCGCGCTGCCCACCTTCGTGGTGACGAGGTAGCCGCTGCCCCAGGTGCCGCTGACCTTCTTGGCGAACCGGGCGAGCAGGGCCTTCGGGTCGGCGTTGGCGCCGCCCTTGCGCTCACCCGAGGCCTTCGGCGCCGCGTTCAGCGCGTCCGCCGGGACCTTGCCGGTGACGACGGTGTCCCAGCCGTCGCCGACGACCTTGGTGTCCTGCTTCGCCTGCTCGGCCAGGTCCTTGTGCTGCTGGTCGAGCGCCGGCGTCTTCTCCTGCACCTTGGCGCCCTTCGGCGGGGTGAAGGTGAAGAGGTCGGCCGGCTGCTGCGTGAACTCGATCTCGGTGAACGCGACCTGGAGCGCCGGCGTCGCCGTGCCGTTGCTCAGCACCGAAACCCGCAGCGGCATCCGCGTCTGCGAGTCGACCGCGACGCGGATCTCGCGCAGCAGCGTCCGCTCGGTCGGCTTCGGCGTCAGCACCAGCTCGTAGGCCGGCCGGTCGGCGACGGTCGCGGTGCCGTCGACCGACACCGTGCTGCTCTCGCGGACCTTCGCCAGCAGTTCGGTCGACGCCGCGACCGGGTCGGTCACCTTCTCGCTGCCCGCGCCCTTCTGCTTGGCGACGTCGGCCGGGATGGTCACCTTGGTCGCGGTGTTCGTCCGGGAGCTGTAGTCCCAGACGGTGGTGCCGTCGTGGACCACGGTCTCCTGGCTCGCGCCCTGCGTGACCGCCAGCCGGCTCTTGCCGGCGCCGTCGGTGAAGATGTGCGCCGAGTCCATGCTCAGCGCCGACGCCCCCGGTACCGCGTTCCCCACGGCGGGCAGGCCGAGGTCGTTGCTGACCTTGACCGTGCCGTCGAACGCGCCCGGCTTCGCCTGCACGACCGACTGGATCAGCTCTTCGGCGCTCACCTGCGGCAGCGCCGGCTTGTCGTCGGCGCTGGCCGGCATCGCGACGAACGCGAGGCCACCGGCACCGAGCGCGGTGCCGAGGACTGCGGCCGTGATGCCCTTCGTCTTCGGTTTCATGCGTCTCTCCCTGTGGTGTTCCCGGACTCGAGTGTGCCCGGCTCCCTGGCCACGACGCTTCCCTCTCGAGGCTGAGATACCACTGAAGGTTCTCCCTCCCACGCTGAGATCGCGCTGAGAACCGACGCACGACCTGCGCAAACCGGCCATGATGAGTCTCGTGAAACCTCGGGTGCTGGTGGTCGACGACGAACCGGGCGTGCGGAAGGCCCTGCAACGCGGGCTGCGCGCGGAGGACATGGACGTGGTCACGGCCGCGGACGGGCCCACCGGCCTGCAGCTGGCGAGCACGGGCTCGTTCGACGTCGTCCTGCTCGACATCATGCTGCCGGGCCTGTCCGGCTACCGGGTGCTGGAGCGGCTGCGCAAGGACGGCGTCACCACGCCGGTGCTGCTCGTCTCGGCCAAGGACGGCGAGGTCGACCAGGCCGACGGCCTCGACCTCGGTGCCGACGGCTACCTCGTCAAGCCCTTCTCGTTCGTGGTGCTCGTCGCGCAGGTCCGCGCGGTGCTGCGCCGGGCGGGGCCGGAGGCCGGTCGCGGCACGCTGCGGCTGGGCGCGCTGGCGGTCGACCGCGGGCTGCGGCAGGTGCGCTGGAACGGCGAGGAAGTCGGGCTGAGCCCGCGGGAGTTCGCGCTACTGGAGGTGCTCGTCGGCCGGGCGGGCACGGTCGTCACGAAGGACGAGCTGCTGCGCGCGGTCTGGGGCGAGGAGCAGGCGGTGACCCGCAACCTCGTCGAGGTCTACGTCGGGTACGTGCGCCGCAAGCTCGACGCGGTCGGGGCCGGCGCGTTGCTGCGGACCGTGCGCGGGCACGGCTACCTGGCGTCCGACGCGCAGCTCGACGAGGTCATCGCCCCGTGAGGGGCTGGTGGCGCGGGCGGTCCCTGCAGGCCCGGATCACCGTGCTCGCCGCGACGATCACCCTGGCCTGCCTGCTCGGCCTCGCGGCGCTGGCCGCGTCGAACCTTTCGCCGCTGCTCATCGGCTCGGTCGACCGCGAGCTGACGAGCGCACTCGGCCCCGCCGGCGCCGAGGTGGGCGCGGGCCGCCCGCTGTCCGGCGCGGCCCCGGTGACGCTCCGGGTGCTGGACATCGCGGGCACGCCGGTGGACGGCGGCACGCCCACCGGACTGGCGCCCGCCGACGTCTCGACGCTCAAGGCCGGGCAGCCGGTGCAGCGGGACGGCGCGCGGTACCGGGGCACCGTCGTCAGCGCGCCGGACGGGGCGCAACGGCTGGTCGTGGCCGGCGCCGGCCTGGTCGGGTTCGCCGCCGCGGTGCACTACGGCGGACTGTGGCTGGTGGCCGTCGCGTCGGTCGGCGCACTGGCGGCGGGCTTCGCGACGTGGCTGGTGGTGCGCCTGTCGCTGCGGCCGGTCGCGCGCATGCGGGGTTCGGTGCGGTCGCTGCCGCCGGGGGCGCGGCTGGCGCTGCCGGACTCGCACGACGAGCTGCGCGCGCTGGCGGAGGAGTTCAACGCGCTCCTGGAGCGGCAGGAGCAGGCCAGCGACCGGCTCCGGCGCTTCACCGGCGATGCCGCGCACGAGCTGCGCTCGCCGGTCGCGTCGATCCGGGTGCAGGCCGAGGTGGCCGTCACCAATCCCGACCCGGAACTGGCGCAGGAGACGCTGTCGGACATCCTCACCGAGGCCGAGCGGCTGTCGTCGCTGCTGGACGGGCTGCTGTCGCTGGCCCGCTCGGACGCGGGCGAGGTGCCGTCCGCCGAGCCGGTCGAGCTGGTCAGCGAGGTCCGCGCGGCGGCGGCCCGGCTCCCGGCGGAGGCGCCGGAGACCCGGGTGAGCACCGCGGTCGCGCAGGCGTGGGCTTCGGCCGCGCACGCCGAGGTGGAGCTGGTGCTGGACAACCTGCTGCGCAACGCGTGCCGCTACGCGCGCGGGCAGATCGTGGTGTCGGTGCTGGCGACGCGGTCTTCGGTGCGGGTGGTGGTCGACGACGACGGCCCCGGCATCCCGCCCGAACACCGGGAGAAGGTGTTCGACCGGTTCTACCGCATCGCCGACGACCGGGCCCGGTCGTCGGGTGGCACGGGCCTGGGCCTGGCGATGGTCGCGGAAACGGTCCGCCGCCGCGGCGGCCGCGTCCAGGTGGGCGAGTCCCCGGACGGCGGCGCGCGGTTCGTGGTGGTCTGGCGCGCGGCCGGCGGCGGGGCTTCCGGGTAAGTTCCGGGACTGTGAACGCTGTGATCGTGGGAGCCGCGCTGGTGCGCGACGGCAAGCTGCTGGCCCAGCAACGGGCCTGGCCGCCGAAGCACGCCGGGCAGTGGGAGCTGCCCGGCGGGCGGGTCGAAGAGGGGGAATCCGAAGCTTTCGCGCTGGCCCGCGAGTGCAGCGAGGAGCTCGACGTCGTCGTCGAGGTCGGCGGCCGGGTGGGGGAGGACGTCCCGCTGCCCGGTGGCCGGGTTCTCCGCATCTACGCCGCGAAGCTCGTTTCGCCGGGGGAAGAGCCGCGGGCCGTCGAGCACCGAGCCGTGCAGTGGCTCGGGCCCGACGACCTCGACGACGTCGACTGGCTGCCCGCCGACCGGATCCTGCTCCCGGCCTTCCGCGCGCTGCTCAGTTAGCGCCGATCATCCGCAGGGCCGCGTCGAGCCGGTGCGAGCCGCGCTCCCGGGCGCGCTCCGCGCCCGCCTTCCGCACCCGGTCCAGCTCCGCGACGTCGCCGAGCAGCGAAGACGCGCGTTCCCGCAGGGGACGCAGTTCCTCGACCACGGCGTCGGCGACGGCGTCCTTCACCGCTCCGTACGACGAGAACTCCTCGGCCAGCTCCGCCGGGGACCCGCCCCGGCAGGCGGCGAGGATCTCCAGCAGGTTCGCCATCCCCGGCCGGGTCTCCGGGGCGTGGACCGGCACGGAACCGCCGTCGGTGACCGCGCGGCGGATCTTGCGGCGGATCTGGTCGGGCTCGTCGAGCACGAACACCACGCCCACCGCGTCCCGCGTCGACTTCGACATCTTGCGCGTCGGGTCGGTGAGGTCCTTGACCCGCGCGCCGGCGGGCGGGAGCACCGCCTCCGGGACGGTGAACACCTCGCCGTAGGTGCTGTTGAACCGCTTCGCGAGCGTCCGCGTCAGCTCGACGTGCTGCCGCTGGTCCTCGCCGACCGGGACCTCGCGTGCGCCCTGCAGGAGGATGTCCGCGGCCATCAGCGCCGGGTAGGTCAGCAGCGACAGCCGTACCCCCGCCTGGCCCTTCGACTTCTCCTTGAACTGGATCATCCGCGCGGCCTCGCCGTAGTTGCAGGTGCACTCCAGGACCCAGGTCAGCGCGCCGAGCTCGCGGGCCAGGTCGGACTGGACGAACACCCGCTCGGGATCGATGCCGGCGGCGATCAGCACGGCGAGCTGCTCCCTCGCCAGTGAGCGGAGTTTCGCCGGGTTGTGCGACGTCGTCATCCCGTGCAGGTCGGCGACGAAGTACAGGTCGTCCACGCCGCCTTCCCTGGCCCAGCGGCGGACGGCCCCGAGGTGGTTGCCGAGGTGGACGTGACCGGACGGGGTGATCCCGGACAGCTTGCTCATGGTGGATTCCTTCCGAGGGGGGACCACCCCGGAGAAGGCACGAAAAAGGCCGCCCGTTCCGGGGCGGCCGCTGGTGATCAGCGCAGGACTAGACGGCCGCCGGGGGCGGCCACCACTGGGACGTCTGCGCACGCATACCGGCGATCATAACCAAGCGGGTCTACCGTCGTAACCATGTTCGTCGTGCTGCTGACCTACACCGCACCGATCGAAGAAGTCGACCTGGCGCTGCCGGACCACGTCGAGTGGCTGAACCGGCAGTACGAGCGGGGGCTCTTCCTCGCCTCCGGGGCGCGGAAGCCGCGGGTGGGCGGCGTGATCATCACGCGCCCGATGTCCCAGGGGAAGCTGGACGCCGTCTTGGCGAGCGACCCGTTCGCGGTCCGGCACCTCGCGAAGTACGAGGTCATCGAGTTCTCCCCGACGAAGACGGCGCCCGAGCTGCGGGGGATCAACGAAGCCATCCCGCACTAGGCGGCGAGGTCCAGCTTCGCCTTCTTCAGGGCCAGCACCGGGCACTTCTTGCAGCGCGGCTTCGACCGGCAGCACTTCTTCTTGACCTTGCCGGCCTTCATCAGCTTGCGCACCACCTTGCGGGGGTCGTCCGGCTTCTTGCCCACGCGCACGCTCCCTCGGATCGGCTGGCTCACCGGGTATCCACGTTAGGTGAGCCTAACCGATCTGGGGGCGTGGGGCTGCTCACAAAAGGCCGGGAGGTATCCTTGGTGAGGTCCGCGTGTGACCAGAGCCGGTCACGGGATGCCTGATGGGCTTTACGCGGCCACCCACCCCTTGAAGTTCAGGAGTTCTCGCGTGCCCGCAGCCAGCGCTACCGTCGAAACCGGCCGGCCGACCGGTAAGACCCGGCCCGACCTGCGCAATGTCGCGATCGTAGCCCACGTCGACCACGGCAAGACCACGCTGGTGGACGCGATGCTCCGCCAGTCCGGCGCCTTCGCCGAGCGCGCCGAGCTCGTCGACCGCGTGATGGACTCGGGGGAGCTCGAGCGCGAAAAGGGCATCACGATCCTCGCCAAGAACACCTCGATCCACCGCCAGACGCCCGAGGGCTCGGTGACCATCAACGTCATCGACACCCCCGGCCACGCCGACTTCGGTGGCGAGGTCGAGCGCGGCCTGGCCATGGTCGACGGCGTCGTCCTGCTGGTCGACGCGTCCGAGGGCCCGCTCCCGCAGACCCGGTTCGTGCTGCGCAAGACCCTCGAGGCCGGCCTGCCGGTGATCCTGCTGGTCAACAAGACCGACCGCCCCGACGCCCGGATCGCCGAGGTCGTCGAGGAGACCCACGACCTGCTGCTCGAGCTGGCCAGCGACATCGAGGACGCCGACCACGACGCCATTCTCGACCTCCCGGTCGTCTACGCCTCCGCGCGCGCCGGCAAGGCGAGCCTGGAGCAGCCCGCCGACGGTGAGATCCCCGAGAGCGAGAACCTCGACCCGCTGTTCGACACGCTGCTCCGGCACGTGCCGCCGCCCGCCGCCGACCTCGACGCGCCGCTGCAGGCGCTGGTCACCAACCTCGACGCGTCCAACTTCCTCGGCCGCATCGCGCTGATCCGCATCCACGCCGGCAAGCTCCGCAAGGGCCAGACCGTGGCCTGGATGCGCGAGGACGGCACGGTGCAGAACGTGCGCATCTCCGAGCTGCTGGTCACCGAGGCGCTCACCCGCGTCCCGGCGACCGAAGCCAGCGCGGGCGAGCTCGTCGCCATCGCGGGTATCCCGGAAATCACCATCGGCGACACCCTCGCCGACTCGGACAACCCGGTGGCGCTGCCCCGGATCACCGTCGACGAGCCGGCGATCTCGATGACCATCGGCGTCAACACCTCGCCGCTGGCCGGGCGCAACGGCGGCGACAAGGTCACCGCGCGGCTGGTCAAGGCCCGCCTCGACCAGGAGCTGATCGGCAACGTCTCGATCCGCGTGCTGCCGACCGAGCGCCCCGACACCTGGGAGGTCCAGGGCCGTGGCGAGCTGGCGCTGGCGATCCTCGTCGAGCAGATGCGGCGAGAGGGCTTCGAGCTGACCGTCGGCAAGCCGCAGGTGGTGCTGCGCACGATCGACGGCAAGCTGCACGAGCCGTTCGAGCGCCTGTACATCGACTCGCCGGAGGAGCACCTCGGCGCGATCACCCAGCTCCTGGCGGCGCGCAAGGGCCGCATGGAGGACATGAGCGGCAACGGCAGCGGCCGGATCAAGCTGGAGTACGTGCTCCCGTCGCGCGGCCTGATCAGCTTCCGCACCGACTTCCTCACCGAGACCCGCGGCACCGGCATCGCGAACCACGTGTTCGAGGGCTACTTCCCGTGGGCGGGCGAGATCCGCACCCGCCACAGCGGCTCGTTGGTCGCCGACCGCACCGGGCCGGTCACCGCGTACGCGATGATCCAGCTGGCCGACCGCGGCACGTTCTTCGTCGAGCCGGGCGCCGAGGTGTACGAGGGCATGGTCGTGGGCGAGAACCCGCGCTTCGAGGACCTCGACATCAACATCACCAAGGAGAAGAAGCTGACCAACATGCGTCAGTCCTCCGCTGACGTGATGGAGACGCTGGCCCGCCCGCGCAAGATGGGGCTGGAAGAAGCCCTCGAGTTCTGCTCGGTCGACGAATGCGTCGAGGTCGCGCCCTCAGTCGTCCGCGTCCGCAAGGTCACCCTGGACGTCAACACCCGCGCGAAGGAGCGTTCGCGCGCCAAGAGCCGCGACAACGGCTGATCCCGAACTCCGGAAAAACCTCCCGGCACTCGGTGCCGGGAGGTTTTTTCGTGCCCGTTCCCTTACGCTGGGTCGGTCGGGAACGAACACAATGTCACGAAGGCCGCCGTTCTTCTCCTTATATCTTTATAGGGGCCGAGACGGCATCGACGCCTGGCGTCGACCACCGATATGAACCTTTCTCGTGTCCGGCCCGTGTTCGTTCCGCCGTTCCGGAACGGTCCGGGAACCCGGACGGTTCCCCGCGCGTCCTTCCCCATAGCGGCCACCTTGGGGCGGCGGGACCGCCCGATCCGGGTATGGGAATCTCGGTTCCGGCGGGGAAGGCGGTCGTGGGAGCATGGCTGACCCGATCGGCGGAAACTGGGAGGAACGGGGCGTGCGGGTGAATCGCAAGGCGGTGCCGGTAGTGGCACTCGCGGCCGTGCTGCTCACCGCCTGCTCCAACACCCCGCCGCCACCGGTCGTGTCGTCGTCGGTCGCGCCCGTGTCCACCACCGGCAAGACGCCGTCGCAGATCGTCGTCGGCGTCGACGACGTGCTCGGCGGGTACAACCCGCACAACCTCGCGGACTCGTCCCAGGTGACCTCCGCGCTCTCGCAGCTGCTGCTGCCCTCGGCGTTCCGCCACAAGGACGACGGCACCACCCAGCTCGACAAGAACCTGATGAAGTCCGCGCAGGTGATCTCGCAGCAGCCGTTCGTGGTCGCCTACGACATCCGGCCCGACGCGTCCTGGTCCGACGGCGCGCCCATCGCCGCCGAGGACTTCGACTACCTGCGCACCCAGCTGCGCGACCAGCCCGGCGTGATCGAGCCCGCCGGCTACCGGCAGATCACCGACCTGCAGTCCCGCGAAGGCGGCAAGCGCGTCGAGGTCACCTTCGCCAAGCCGTACCCGGGCTGGCAGACGCTGTTCTCGGACCTGCTGCCCGCCCACCTGCTCAAGGACGCGCCCGACGGCTGGCGCGGCGCGCTCGCGTCGAACTTCCCGGCCGTCGCCGGCCCGTTTTCGATCAAGAGCCTCGACACCGCTCGCGGCGAGGTGATCCTGGAGCGCAACGACCGCTACTGGGAGAAACCCGCCGCGATCGACCGGATCGTGCTGCGCCGTTCGGACCAGAACACGCTGCTGGCCGCGCTGCGCAGCGGCAACGACCAGTTCGCGCTGGCGAGAACGACCGGCGACGAGCTCAAGCTGCTCGGCGAGCTCGGTTCGTCGGTGCAGCTGCACACCGTGGCTCGCCCGCTGGTGGCCGACGTGCTCCTGCGCCCGGTCAGCGCGACGCTGCAGGACGCCCAGGTCCGCGCCGGCGTCGCCGCGCTGCTCGACCGCACCAAGCTGATCACCGAAGGCGTCAACGGCGGCCCGTCGTCGGCGCTCCACGCCGACGCCCAGGTGACGGCGCCCTCGGTGAAGGGCTACGCGGCGACCATCCCGCCCGGGCCGCCCACCGCCCCCGACGTCGCCAAGGCCGAGGAATCGCTGAAGGCGGCCGGCTACACCAAGACCGCGGGCACCTGGCGCAAGAACGGCCGGGCCCTCTCGCTGGTCATCGCCTCGCCGGGCACCCAGGAGCCGTACGCGACGATCGCCAAGGAGCTGACCAGCGAGCTCACCGCGCAGGGCATCGAGGTCAACGCGATCGCGCCGCAGCCGCGCGACCTGTTCAGCGGCCTGCTCGCGATGCCGGTCGTGAGCGGGGTCCAGCAGCCGACCGGCGACTCGGCGGGCAACGTCGGGATCGACATCGCCGTCGTCCCGCAGGCGGTCGGCGGCGACACCGCGTCGGTGCTCGCGTCGACCTTCGGCTGCCGCCCGGAGCAGACGGCGGCGGGGGTGGACAGGACCAAGCCCGTCGTCCCCGGCAACGCGGCCGGGTTCTGCGACCCGGCGCTGCAGCCGTCGATCGACGCGGTGCTGTCCGGATCGACCCCGATCGCCGAAGCGCTCACCACTCTTGAGCCTGAACTTTGGCGCCAGAACGTGGTGATTCCGTTGTTCCAATTGGCTGACACCCTGGCGATCGGCTCCGGCATCTCGGGCGTTACCCCCGGTCCTCCGATGGTGGGCCCGTTCGGGTCCGCGGTGAACTGGACTCGCGGCCCGAAGTAATCGCTTGGCTACGCATTCAGTACTACCGGGTGATCTTCACCAACGCGTTCGAGTGGGACTCTGTGAATCCATGAGGTAACCGTCGTATTTCTGGATGTCGACTGGAAGTCACCCTTTGGTCACGATCGACCCTGAACTGGTGACTGTCGGTGCTTTTCCTTTCTAGCGTGCACCCGCAGTGCGCCAGTTGAGTGTCGCTTGGCGTGTCGTAGGCTCCGGCCCAACCGGAGCGGTGTGGGTCCTTGTCACAATTCAAGGGCTCAGTGCTAGGAGGGCACACTTCATGAGGAGAACCAAAGCAGTCTCCGCCTTGTCGCTCGTCGCAGGCGCTTCGCTGCTGCTGAGCGCCTGCAGCGGGGGCGACTCGGGCTCGGGCAGCACCGACCAGAACGGCTCGTCGACCGACGTCAAGTCGATGGCGGTCGGCAAGGCCGAGCAGGGTGACACGTTCAAGCTCGCGGACGTCAAGGGCTGGGACGGCACGGTCACGGTCGGGATCGACGACGGGTACTCCGGGTACAACAACAACACCCCGGACACCAACAGCTCGTACAACACCTACATCTTGACCGCTGTCCTCGAAGACTCCTTCGTCCTCGACGGCAACAACAAGATCCTGCTCAACAAGGACATCCTGGACTCGGTCGACGTGACCTCCAAGGAGCCGCAGGTCGTCACGTACAAGATCAAGCCGAACGTCAAGTGGTCGGACAACGCGCCCTTCGACTGCAAGGACTTCTACCTGAGCTGGCTCTCGCAGAGCGGCCAGGCCAAGGGCTCGGACGGCAAGAACCCGTTCAACGCGGCCTCGACCACCGGCTACGACAAGATCAAGACGGCGACCTGCAAGGACAACCTGACCCTCGAGACGGACTTCAGCGAGCCGTACCTCGACTACAAGGGCCTGTTCAGCGGCGTCCAGATCCTGCCGGCGCACATCCTCGAGAAGCAGACCGGTATCGAGGACATCAGCAAGCTCGCCCCGACCGGTGACCCGGCCCAGCTGTCCAAGGCCGGCGACTTCTGGACGAACAAGTGGAAGGGCTTCGACAAGGCCCTCATGCCGGCTTCCGGGCCGTACATGATCGACTCGTTCGACGCGAACCAGAAGTCCGTCAACCTGGTGAAGAACCCGAGCTGGGCGGGCGGCAAGGGCGGCCCGGCCAAGATCGTGGTCCGCGCCATGGAAGACACCAAGGCCATGGCGACCGCGCTGCAGAACGGTGAGATCGACGTCGCGGCGTCGACCCAGCCGGACGCCACCGCGGCCAACACGATGAAGGGCCTCGCGGCGCAGGGCGTGACCTACGGTTCGGCCCCGCAGCTGACCTACGAGCACCTCGACCTGCAGTTCAACCGCATGTTCAAGGACGACGCGCTCCGCAAGGCGTTCTTCGAGGTCGTCGACCGCAAGGCGATCACCGACAAGCTGCTCAAGGAAGTCCAGGCCGACGCGGCCCCGCTGAACTCGATCGTGTTCTTCCAGGGTGAAGAGGGCTACACCGACCTGTACGGCAGCAAGGCCGGGCTGGGTGCCGAGGCGGCGGCGAAGACGCTGACCGACGCGGGCTGGGTCAAGGGTGCCGACGGCATCTTCGCCAAGGGCGGCGTGCGCGCTTCGTTCAAGATCACGCACAACCAGAACGCCCGCCGCAGCCAGACCGTCGAGATCATCATCTCGCAGGCCAAGGCGGCCGGTATCGAGGTCAAGGACGAGACCGACGCCAACTTCCTCAAGGGTGGCCGCGTCTCGACCGGTGACTACGACATCGCGCTGTTCGGCTGGTCGTCGGCTCCGTTCAAGTCGCAGTCGCGTTCGATCTACGTCTGCCCGACCAACGGTGGCGACCAGAACTACCAGAACCTCTGCGACCCGAAGATCGACGCCGCGTTCAAGACTGCGGTGAGCGCGACCGACGAGCAGGTCAAGCTGCAGAGCTACCAGGCCGCCGACAAGGCCATCGCGGACAAGTACGCGACCGTGCCGCTGTTCCAGACGCCGAGCATGTGGGCGTTCAAGGGCATCGACCGCGTGTACATGCAGTCCTACAACGGTGTCCTGTGGAACGCCGGCGAGTGGGAGAAGAAGTAGCCAGGGGCTAGCCCCGCCACTTCTTCCTCCCCTCGCTCCAGATGACCTGGGGGTACCGGGGCCCGGCCACAAGCCGGGCCCCGGTACCCACCGGAAGTAGCTGTTGACCGTAGGGTTACCGCCACTACGGTAGACAACCGGGTAGCGGTCCAGCGCACTTCTGACGACCAGGCCCGGATGAGGAGCAGTTCGTTGAACCTGGTGATCTACATCCTTCGCCGTCTGGCGATATCGATTCCCGTCCTGCTGGTCGGGACCTTTTTGTCGTTCGTGATGGTCGCCGCCACCGGCGACCCGCTCGGCGAGCTCCGGCACAACCCGAACATCAACAAGGAAGCGCTCGATGCGCTTTCCCACAAGCTGGGTCTGGACCAGGGCGTCGTGCCGCGGTACTTCAGCTGGCTCGGCCACGTCCTGTCGGGTGACTGGGGCACTTCCATCGCGCAGGGCAACGCACTGCAGCCGGTCGCACCGAAGGTGATGGCCGCGTTCGGTGTCACCTTCAAGCTGGTGGTCGGCGCAGAGATCCTCGCGCTGATCATCGGCATCATCGTCGGCGTGCTGGCCGCGGTGAAGCAGTACTCGATCATCGACTACCTGGCGACCACCCTCGCCTTCCTGCTCTTCTCGATGCCGATCTTCTGCGTCGCCATCGTGCTCAAGAACTACGCGATCGAGATCAACGGCTGGGTCCGCGACCTCGGTCTGCAGGACGTCCTCGGCAATCCATGGTTGCGTACGACCAGCCCGGAACAGCTGAAAACCGACGGTGTCGGTGACTTCATCACCAGCACGATCGGTGCGTACCTGCTGCCGACCCTGTCGATCATGGCGATCAGCTTCGCCGCGTACAGCCGGTTCCAGCGCGCCTCGATGCTCGAGGTGATGAACTCGGACTACGTGCGCACCGCGCGGGCCAAGGGCCTCGGCAACGGCCGGGTCATCTTCCGGCACGCGTTCCGCAACGCCCTGATCCCCGTGACGACGCTGTTTTCGGTGAACTTCGGCTCGGTGCTCGCCGGCGCGATCATCACCGAAACGGTGTTCAACTGGCACGGTATGGGCACATTGCTGGTGGAAGCCGTCTCGAAGAACGACACTCAGGTGATGATGGGCTGGCTCGTGGTCATCGCCACCAGCGTGATCGTCGCCAACCTGATCGCCGACCTCGTGTACGGCATCCTGGACCCGAGGATTCGCGTTGGCTGACTTGAACTCTCTTCTCGCGACCGAAACGGCGGCCGCCGAGGGCACGCTCCCGGCGGAGGCCATGCCCGAGCCCCGGAGCCAGGGCAAGCTGGTGCTCAGGAAGTTCCTGCACCACAAGCTGGCCATGGCCTCGACCGCGGTGCTGGTGCTGATCGTCCTGCTCAGCGTCCTCCTGCCGATCTTCTGGAAGCACAACTACGAGGACAGCTCGTTCCCCTCGTTCGCCAGGCCGAACGGCGACTTCCCGCTGGGCACCACGCAGGTCGGCAAGGACATGGTGTCGCAGGTTCTGCGGGGCACCCAGTACTCGCTCCTGATCGCCCTGACGGTGTCGATCCTTTCCACGGTGGTCGGCGTCGTCCTCGGCGCACTGGCGGGCTACCTGCGCCGGTTCACCGACTCGGCGATCTCGCGGGTGACGGACCTGTTCCTGATCATCCCGCAGATCGCCGCGGCGGCCATCCTCGCCAAGGTGTTCGGCGGCGGCTCCTGGTACATCGTCGCGCTGGTGCTGGCGGCGTTCGGCTGGATGCAGATCGCCCGGATCACCCGCGCCGAGGCGATGTCGCTGTCCCAGCGCGAGTTCGTCGACGCGGCTCGAGCGTCGGGCGCCGGGACGTTCCGGATCATCTTCAAGCACCTGGTGCCCAACATGGTCGGCAGCATCACGGTCAACGCGACCCTCGCGGTCGCGCAGGCCGTGCTGGCGGAAGCCGCGCTGTCGTTCATCGGCCTCGGTGTCCAGCTCCCGGACACCTCGCTCGGCCGCGTCATCCTGGAAAACTACGCCCAGCTGCAGGGGCGGCCGGCGCTGTTCTTCGGGCCGTTCATCGTGCTCGTGCTGATTTCACTGACGATCAACTTCATCGGTGACGGTCTTCGCGACGCCTTCGACCCGCGCCAGCGGAGAATGAAGGCCTGAACGCGCGACGCGGGGGTGACCGGTTCCGGTCACCCCCGCGTCCGTTTTCCCACGCGGATCGCCGGACCTGGGGGTTTCGGCGGGGGCACTTCCTGATCGGCACCCGTCGTGGCCCACGTTCGCCGCTTACCGCCGGTTCCAGCGGGCGTCGATGTCTCGAGTTCCTGGGCGCCGATTACGCCCGCACAGCGCACGCCAGACCCGCAACGCACGGAAGGCCGCCACCTGAGCCAGGTGGCGGCCGTCCGGGGGGTTTGCGGGGGGCAGTAGGGCACCCGGGGCCCCCAGGCGGCCACACCGGCCGCGCGGCGCGGC
>NZ_JBEZYB010000099.1:0-26216 GCF_040638285.1 Amycolatopsis sp. NPDC026612 | reverse complement strand
GCCGCGGCCCGGCCGCGCCCGGCGCGGCCGAACTGGCGGCGGAACTGGGCGACGCCGTGACCATCGCCGCCTGCGACGTCAGCGACCCGGCCGCCGTGCGCGAGCTGATCGACGGCCGGACCATCACGGCGGTGGTGCACGCGGCCGGGGTGGTGGCCGACGGAGTACTCGGCTCGATCACCCCGGAGCGCCTGGACACCGTGCTGGCGCCCAAGGTGGACGCCGCCTGGCACCTGCACCAGGCCACCCTCGACCAGCCGCTGGCCGCGTTCGTGCTGTACTCATCGGCCGCCGGCCTGGTCGGCAGCCCCGGCCAGGGCAGCTACGCCGCCGCCAACGTGGCCATGGACGCGCTGGCCGGCTACCGGCACCGGCTCGGCCTGCCGGCCACCTCGGTGGCCTGGGGCCCGTGGGCCGGCTCCAGCGGCATGACCGCCGGGCTGACCGAGACCGACCGCCGCCGGACCGCCGCCGCCGGCCTCGCCGGCATCGAAGCCGGGCCGGGCATGGCCATGTTCGACACGGCGATCGCCACCGACGAGCCGGTGGTGATGGCCACCGCGGGGGGCGCCGCCGCGCCCCAGGGCACGGTCCCGTCCATCCTGCGCGACCTGGTCCGCGGCGCCCGCCGCACCGCCGCCGCGGCCGGCCCGCTCGCACCGGGCGGCTTGGCCGCGGAACTGGCCGGAATGCGCGCCGCGGACCGGCACCAGCACCTGCTGGGCATCATCCGCGGCGAGGCGGCCGCCGTGCTCGGCCACCCCTCGATGGACCTCGTCGGCGCGAAACAGGAATTCCGGGAGCTCGGGTTCGACTCGCTCAGCTCCGTCGAGCTGCGTAACCGGCTGGCCGGTGCCACCGGGCAGCGGCTGCCCGCGACCCTGGTGTTCGACTACCCGACCCCGGTCCGGCTGGCCACGTTCCTGCTCACCGAGGTCCTCGGCGAGGCCGTGCCCACCGCCGGAACCAACGTGCCCGCGGTGACCACCGGCCCCGCTTCGGACGACGACCGGATCGCCGTCGTCGGCATGAGCTGCCACTACCCGGGCGGGATCCACACGCCCGAAGACCTGTGGCAGCTGGTCGTGGACGGCCGGGACGTGATCTCCGGTTTCCCGGGCGACCGCGGCTGGGAGGACGCCGGCCGGTACACGCCGGAGGGCAACACCGTGTCGCTGTCCCCGGTCGGTGGTTTCCTCGAGGACGCCGCCCGGTTCGACCCGGCTTTCTTCGGCATCTCGCCGCGCGAGGCCATCGCCATGGACCCGCAGCAGCGGGTGCTGCTGAAAACCGCGTGGGAAGCGATCGAGCGGGCCGGCATCGACCCGCTGTCGCTGGCCGGCACGCCCACCGGCGTCTACATCGGCGCCTCCGACGCCGACTACGCCGGCCTGCTGTTCGGCGACCCGGCGGCCGAGGGCTTCGTGATGACCGGCACCACGGTCAGCGTGATCTCCGGCCGGCTGTCCTACACCTTCGGCCTGGAGGGCCCGTCGGTGTCGATCGACACCGCCTGCTCCTCCTCCCTGGTCGCGCTGCACCTGGCGGCGCAGGCGCTGCGCACCGGCGACTGCTCGCTGGCCTTGGCCGGTGGCGTGACCGTGATGTCGTCGCCGGTGCCCTTCGCCGAGTTCGGCCGCCAGGGTGGCCTGGCCCAGGACGGGCGGTGCAAGGCCTACGCCGACAGCGCGGACGGCACCGGCTGGTCCGAGGGCGCCGGCGTGCTGGTGCTGGAGCGCCTGTCCGACGCCCGCCGCCACGGTCACCACGTGCTGGCCGTCGTCGCGGGTTCGGCCGTCAACTCCGACGGCGCGTCCAACGGCTTCACCGCGCCCAACGGGCCGTCGCAGCAGCGGGTGATCCGCCAGGCGCTGGCGTCCGCCGGGCTGTCCACTTCGGACGTCGACGTGGTCGAGGGGCACGGCACCGGCACGCGACTGGGTGACCCGATCGAGGCGCAGGCCCTGCTGGCGACCTACGGCCGGGACCGGGAAACCCCGGTACTGCTGGGTTCGGTGAAGTCCAACCTCGGGCACACCCAGGCCGCGGCCGGGGTGGCCGGGGTGATCAAGATGGTGCAGGCGCTCGAACACGGCGTCGCCCCGCGGACCCTCAACGTCGACGCGCCGTCTACGCACGTGGACTGGGAGTCCGGTGCGGTTTCCCTGCTCACCGAACCGGCCGCGTGGCCGTCGGTCGACCGGCCGCGCCGGGCCGGTGTGTCGGCCTTCGGGGTCAGTGGCACGAACGCGCACGTGATCCTGGAGCAGGCTCCGCCCGAGCCGGTGGTGGCCGAGTCCCGGCCGGTCGAGCCTGGTGTGGTGCCGTGGGTGGTTTCGGCCAAGAGCGCGGAGGCGCTGGCGGAGCAGGTCGCGCGGGTGCGGGACTGCACTGCCGACCCGGTGGACGTCGGATTCTCGCTGGCGACGACGCGGTCGGTGTTCGAGCACCGGGCGGTGCTGCTGGCCGGCGCCGAGGGGGTCGACGTGGTCGCCTCCGGAGAAGCCGGCGAGGTATCGGTGGGCGCGGTGTTCTCGGGCCAGGGTGCGCAGCGCCCGGGGATGGGCCGGGAGCTGGCGGCCCGGTTCCCCGTGTTCGCCACGGCCCTCGACGAAGTGCTGTCCGGTTTGGACACCGGGGTGCGGGACGTGCTGTGGGGCACGGACGCCGAGGCGCTGGACCGGACCGGCATGACACAGCCGGCGTTGTTCGCGGTCGAGGTCGCGCTCTACCGGCTGTGGGAGTCGTGGGGACTGCGGTTCGGCTCGGTCGCGGGTCACTCGGTGGGCGAGATCGCCGCGGCCCACGTCGCGGGCGTGCTTTCGTTGGCCGACGCGTGCGCGGTCGTGTCGGCGCGGGCGCGCTTGATGCAGGCGTTGCCCGGCGGTGGGGCGATGGTGGCGGTGGGTGCGGGCGAGGACGTGGTGTCGCCGTTGCTGGCCGGCCGTGTGGGTGAGGTGTCGATTGCGGCGGTGAACGGGCCGCAGTCGGTGGTGTTGGCCGGGGCTGAGCCGGTGGTGCTGGAGATCGCGGAGGTGTTGCGGGGGCAGGGCAAGCGGGTCAAGCGGCTGCCGGTGTCGCACGCGTTCCATTCGCCGTTGATGGAGCCGATGCTGGCGGAGTTCCGGTCGGTCGTGGCGGGTGTGAAGCTTTCCGAACCGCGGATTCCGTTGGTGTCGAACCTGACCGGGGCGTTGGTGAGCGATGAGGTGTGTGACCCGGAGTACTGGGTGCGGCATGTGCGTGAGCCGGTGCGGTTCGCGGCGGGGGTGGCCGCGATGCGAGCGGCGGGGACTTCGGTGTTCGTCGAGCTGGGGCCGGGAACCGGCCTGGCGTCGATGGTGCACCAGATCGTCGACGACCCCGCCGTTGCGGTGATCCCGGCGCTGCGGGAGGCGCCCGAAGAGCGGTCGGCGGTCGCGGCGCTGGGGGCGGCCTTCGTGGCCGGTGCCGAGGTCGACTGGCCGGCGTTCTTCGCCGGGCTGGGTGGCCGCCCGATCGACCTGCCCACCTATCCGTTCCAGGAGGAGCGGTTCTGGCCCACGGCCACCGGCCGGAACGGCAGCGCCGCCGACTGGGGCCTCGTCTCCGCGCGGCACCCGCTGCTCGGCGCGGCGGTCGGCCTGCCCGACGACGAAGGTGTCGTGCTCACCGGCCGGCTGTCCACCACCACCCACCCGTGGCTGGCCGACCACCAGGTCGGCGCCGCCATCCTGTTCCCGGGCACCGGTTTCCTCGAACTGGCCGTGCGAGCCGGGGACCACGTCGACTGCCGGCAGGTGCAGGAGCTGACCCTGGCCGTGCCGATGGTGCTGGCCCGGGGCGAGGCCGTCGCCGTGCGGGTGTCGGTCGGGGCGCCGGACGAGACCGGCCGCCGCGACCTGCGCATCCACTCCCGCCCCGCGAGCCGCCCGGAGGGCACCTGGACCCACCACGCCACCGGAGTGCTCGCCCCCGGCGAGACCCGCACCGAGTGGGTCCCCACGCAATGGCCGCCGGCCGGGGCCGAGGCGGTCGGCCTGGACACCTTCTACACCGGCCTGGCCGAATCCGGCTTGGTGTACGGCCCGGTCTTCCAGGGCCTGCGTGGTGCCTGGCGCCACGGTGAAGACCTGTACGCCGAGGTGGCGCTGCCCGAACCGGCGGTCTCCGCCGCCGCCGGGTTCGGTCTGCACCCGGCCCTGCTGGACGCCGCCCTCCAGGTCAGCGGCGAACTGTTCGACGCCGGTTCGGGTCAGGGCCTGCTGCCCTTCTCGTGGAGCGGTGTCAGCTTGCACGCCGGCGGCGCCACGGTGCTGCGGGTGCGCTGGCGCCGGCACGGCGACGCCGTGTCGCTGGCCGCCACCGACGTGGCGGACAACCCGGTGATCTCGGTCGAGTCCCTGCGGCTGCGCTCGGCCACCGCAGCCGGTGCCGCCGCTCCGGCCACCGACGTCCGGGAATCCCTGCTGCGGCTGGAGTGGGAGACCGTGCAGCCCACCGCCTCGGCGGCCGGGCAGCACTGGGTGGTCCTCGGCGACGACCCCTTCGGCCTGGCCCCGGCGCTCTCGGCCACCACGGCCGGTTCCCCCGGTGAGCTGGCCGGGTTCGGCGAAGTGCCGGACTGGGCCGTGCTCGAAATCGACGGCGGCGGCGTCGCGGCCGGGCCGTCCGTGGCCCACGAGGCTGCGGCCCGCGTGCTGGGGGTGCTGCAGGACTGGTTGTCCCGGCCCGAGCTGGAGCCGGCCCGGCTGGTCGTGGTGACCCGGGGTGCGGTGGACGAGGTGACCGATCCGGCGGCGGCTGCCGTGTGGGGGCTGGTGCGCACGGCCCAGTCCGAGCACCCGGACCGGTTCGTGCTGCTCGACCTCGACGCCGGGAGCGCCGACGTGCTGCCCGGGCTCGCCGCCTCCGTCCTGCGGGAGGAGCCGCAGATCGCGGTGCGCGACCGCGTGGTGCGGGTGGCCCGGCTGGCCCGGTTGGCGACGTCGTCGTCGCTGGTGCCGCCGTCGGGGGAGTGGTGCCTGGACAGCAAGCACTCCGGCAGCCTGGACGATCTGTACCTCGCTCCGGTCGACGCGCCCGCGCAGCCGCTGCGGGGCCGGGAGGTCCGGCTGCGGATCACGGCCGCGGGCATGAACTTCCGGGACGTGCTCAACGCACTGGGCCTCTACCCGGGCCCGGCCGGTCCGCTCGGCGCCGAGGGCGCCGGGGTGGTCACCGAGGTCGGCCCGGACGTGACCGGGCTGGCCGTCGGCGACCGGGCCATGGGCATCGTGCCCGGCAGCATTCGCACCGCGCCGCTCACCCTCGACGAGCGCATCCTCACCCGCGTGCCGGACGACTGGACCGACGAGACCGCGGCCTCGGTGCCGCTGGTGTTCCTCACCGCCTTCTACGCCTTCACCGACCTGGCCGACCTGCGGGCCGGGCAGAAGGTATTGGTGCACGCCGGAACCGGCGGCGTGGGCATGGCCGCCGTCCAGCTGGCGAAGCACCTGGGAGCGGAGGTGTTCGCCACGGCGAGCCCGGCCAAGCAGGACACCTTGCGGGCCATGGGTATTGCCGATGATCACATTGCTTCTTCGCGTACGACGGACTTCGAGGGGGCGTTCGCGCCGCTGATCGGTGCCGGTTTGGACGTGGTGTTGAATTCGCTGACCGGTGAGTTCATCGATGCTTCGTTGCGCTTGCTCAAGCCCGGTGGGCACTTCCTGGAGATGGGCAAGACCGACGTCCGGGAGAACCCGCCGGGCGTGCGGTACCGGGCGTTCGACCTGTCCGAGGCCGGACCGGACCGGATGGGCGAAATGCTGGCGGAGCTGCTCCGGCTGTTCGCCAAGGACGCGATCCGGCCGTTGCCGGTCCGCGCCTGGGACGTCCGCCGGGGCCGCAGCGCGTTCCGCCACATGCAGCAGGCCAAGCACATCGGCAAGCTGGTGCTGACCATGCCGCCGGTCTGGGACCGGGCGGCGACCGTGCTGGTCACCGGTGGCACCGGTGGGCTGGCCGCGCACCTGGCGCGGCACCTGGTGGCCCAGGGGCAGCGACATGTGCTGCTGGCAGGCCGGCGTGGTGCCGCGGCCCCGGGGGCGGCGGAGTTGCGGGCGGAGCTGGGCGAGGCGGTCTCGTTCGCCGCATGCGACGTCAGTGATTTTGAGGCCGTGCGCAAGCTGGTGTCGGGACTCCGGCTGACGGCCGTGGTGCACGCCGCGGGAATCCTGGATGACGGGGTGCTGGAGTCGATGACGCCCGAGCGGCTGGACACGGTGCTCGCGCCCAAGGCCGGCGCCGCGTGGAATCTGCACCGGGCGACCGAAGGCCGGCCGCTCGCCGCGTTCGTGCTCTACTCCTCGGTGGCCGGCGTGTTCGGGGCCGGCGGGCAGAGCAACTACGCGGCGGCCAACACCTTCCTGGACGCCCTGGCCGCCTATCGCCGGCAGCAGGGTCTGCCGGCGACCTCGATCGCGTGGGGCCCGTGGGCGGCCTCCGGCGGCATGACCAGCACGCTCAGCGAGGCCGACCGCCACCGCACCAAGGCAAGCGGCGTCGCCGAAATCGACGCGGGCCAAGGCGCGGCCATGTTCGAGGCCGCCATCGGCACGGACGAGCCGCTGATCGTCGCCACCGCGACGAACCCGGCCGGGACCGGAGCGCCGGCCGGCGTGCCGCCGCTGCTGCGCAACCTGGTCCGCGCGGCCCGGCGGACGGCCGTCAGCGCGGCCGCCTCGCAGGCCGGCCTGGTGGAAAAGCTGACCGCACTGCCCGAGGACGAACGTCTCACCCTGCTGCTCGATCTCGTGCGCACCGAGGCCGCCGCGGTGCTGGCTCTGCCGTCGCCCGGCGAGCTCAAAGCCGACCGCGAGTTCCAGGAACTCGGCGTCAACTCCCTGACCGCGGTCGAGCTGCGCAACCGGCTGACCGTCGCCACCGGGCTGCGGATGTCCGCGACGCTGGTGTTCGACTACGCCACGCCGCGGGCGCTGGCCGCGCACCTGCTGGCCGAACTGGTCGCCGACACCGGCCTCGACAGCGGGCCGTCGGTGCTGGCCGAGCTGGACCGGCTGGAGGCCGCGATGGCGGCCGGCGAACCGGACGAGCTGACCCGCACCGGCGTCACCGGCCGCCTGCGCGCGCTGCTGGCGCTGTGGGGCACGAGCGACCGCGGCACCGGAACCGGCGGCGGGGTGGCCGAACTCATCGAATCCGCCAGCACCGACGACGTCTTCGCCTTCATCGACAACGAACTCGGCCGGCTGAAGAACCGCTGACCCACCGCACGCGCAGCAGAAAGGACGCCCGATGCCGGACGACAAGAAGCTCGTCGACTACCTCAAGTGGGTCACCGCGGATCTGCACGAGACCCGGCGGCGGCTGGAGGAAGCCGAAGCCGGCCGCCACGAGCCCGTCGCCATCGTCGGCCTGGCCTGCCGGTTCCCCGGCGGCATCGACAGCCCCGAGGACCTGTGGCGGCTGGTCGAGGCCGGGCAGGACGCGATCGGCCCGTTCCCGGAGGACCGCGGCTGGGACGTGGCCGCCCTGGCCGGCGAGGGCCGCGGCGCGAGTGCCACGCTGGAGGGCGGCTTCCTGCCCGACGTCGGTGGGTTCGACGCCGCGTTCTTCGGGATCTCGCCGCGCGAGGCCGTCGCCATGGACCCGCAGCAGCGGCTGCTGCTGGAGCTGTCGTGGGAAGCGTTCGAGCGAGCCGGGATCGACCCGCTGGCCCTGCGGGGCAGCCGGACCGGGGTGTTCGCCGGGACCGACGGCCAGGACTACGGCAACCTCGTGCTGCGCTCGGCCGAGGACGTGGACGGGCACGCCGGCACCGGCCTGGCCGCCAGCGCGCTGGCCGGCCGCGTCAACTACACCCTGGGGCTGGAGGGACCGGCCGTCACTGTGGACACCGCCTGCTCTTCGGCGCTGGTGGCGATGCACCTGGCCGCGCAGGCGCTCCGGTCCGGTGAGTGCACGCTGGCCTTGGCCGGTGGCGTCACCGTGATGTCCACCGCCCTGCGCTTCGCCGGCTTCACCCGGCAGGGCGCCTTGGCCGCCGACGGCCGCTGCAAGGCCTTCGCCGACGCCGCCGACGGCACCGGCTGGTCCGAAGGCATCGGCCTGCTGGTGTTGGAGAAGCTGTCGGACGCCCGGCACAACGGACACCACGTCCTGGCCGTGCTGCGCGGCTCCGCGGTCAACTCCGACGGCGCGTCCAACGGCTTCACAGCCCCCAACGGCCCGTCCCAGCAGCGGGTCATCACGCAGGCGCTGGCCAGCGCCGGACTGTCCACATCGGACATCGACGTGGTCGAGGCGCACGGCACCGGCACCACCCTCGGCGACCCGATCGAGGCACAGGCTCTGCTGGCCACCTACGGCCGGGACCGCGAAACGCCGGTGCTGCTGGGGTCGGTCAAGTCCAACCTGGGGCACACCCAGGCCGCCGCGGGCGCGGCCGGCGTGCTCAAGATGGTGCTGGCCATGCGCCACGGCATCGCGCCCAAGACCCTGAACGTGGACAAGCCGTCCTCGCACGTGGACTGGACCGCCGGGCGGGCCCGGATCCTCACCGAGGCGGTCGAGTGGCCGGACACCGGGCGGCCGCGCCGGGCCGGGGTGTCCTCCTTCGGCGTCAGCGGCACCAACGCCCACGTCATCCTGGAGCAGGCCGCCGAGCCGGCCGAGGTGCCGGCCACGCCGCTGCGGACCGCGGCGGCGCTGCCCTGGCCGGTGTCGGCCAAGTCCGAAGCCGCGCTGCGGGCCCAGGTCGAGCGGGTGCGGGAGTGCGCCGGCTCACCGGTGGACATCGGCCGCTCACTGACCGCCCGCTCCGGGCTGGACCACCGGGCCGTGCTGCTGGCCCGCCCGGGCACCACCGACCGGCCCGAGGTCGCCACCGGCGTGGCCGGGAACCCCGCCGTGGGCGTGGTGTTCTCCGGGCAGGGCGCGCAACGGCCGGGTATGGGCCGGGAGCTCGCCGCCGCCTTCCCGGTCTTCGCCGAGGCGCTGGCCGAGATCTGCGGCCTGCTCGACCCGCTGCTGCCCGGGTCGCTCAAGGACGTGCTGTGGGGCGGGGACCAGGCCGCGCTGAACGAGACCGGCTGGGCCCAGCCGGCGCTGTTCGCCGTCGAAGTCGCCCTGTTCCGGCTGTGGGAGTCCTGGGGCCTGAAACCGGCCGCGGTGGCCGGGCACAGCGTCGGCGAGATCGCCGCCGCGCACGTGGCGGGGGTGCTGTCCCTCGCCGACGCCGCCCGGATGGTGGCCGCCCGGGCCCGCCTGATGCAGGCGCTGCCCGCCGGCGGTGCGATGGTGGCGTTGCCGGCCACCGAGGCCGAGGTCGCGCCGCTGCTCGCGCCCCACGGCGAGCAGGTGGCCATCGCGGCGCTGAACGCACCCGGCGCGGTGGTCGTCGCCGGGGCCGAGCCCGCCGTGACCGCCGTGGCCGGGCAGGTCGAGCGGTGGGGCCGCCGGACCAAGCGGCTGCCGGTGTCCCACGCCTTCCACTCGCCCCTGATGGAGCCGATGCTCGCGCCGTTCCGGTCCGCGCTGGCCGGGATCGACTTGCGCGAGCCGTCCGTTCCGCTCGTCTCCACCCTGACCGGCCGCCCGGTGACCGGCGAGGTGTCCGACGTCGACTACTGGGTGCGGCACGTGCGCGAGCCGGTGCGCTTCGCCGACGGCGTCCTCGCCCTGCTCGACGCCGGGGTGGGCACGCTGCTGGAGATCGGCCCCGGCCACACCCTGACCTCGATGATGAGCCAGACCCTGGCCGACACCGGTCGCCAGGCCACCGTCGTGCCCGCGCTGCGCGAGGCTCCGGAGGAGGCTGCCGCGGTCACCGCGCTGGGCCAGGTCTGGGCGGCCGGCGCCGAAGTGGGCCTGGACCGGTGCTACGCCGACCTCGGCGGGCGCACCGTGCCGGTGCCGACCTACCCGTTCCAGCACCGGCGGTTCTGGCCCACGCCGTCCGCCCGCACCGGCGAGGCCGCCGACTGGGGGCTGATCAGCGCCGGGCACCCGCTGCTGAGCGCCTCGGTCGGCCTGGCCGACGACCACGGCGTGCTGCTGACCGGCAGCGTCTCGACGGTCACCCACCCGTGGCTGGCCGACCACCAGGTCGGCGGCACCGTCCTGTTCCCCGGCACCGGTTTCCTCGAGCTGGCGATCCGGGCCGCCGACCAGGTCGGCTGTGCGCGGGTCGAGGAGCTGACGCTGTCCGTGCCGCTGGTGCTCGGCCGCTCCGACACGGTGTCGCTTCAGGTGGTGGTAAGCCGCGCGGACACCGCGGGCCATCGGGACGTGCGGATCTACTCCCGCCCGGCCGGTGACGCCACCCGGGCGTGGACCGCGCACGCGAGCGGCGTGCTCGCGCCGGAACCCGTGCCCGCCGACCGGACGTCCACGCCGTGGCCGCCGGCCGGTGCCGAACCGGTCGACTTCACCGACTTCTACGCGCGGATGGCCGCCACCGGGCTGGTCTACGGCCCGGCCTTCCAGGGCCTGCGCTCGGTCTGGCGCGCCGGCGACGACCTCTACGCCGAGGTGGAGCTGCCCGGGGACACCGCCGCGGACGGGGGATTCGGGATCCACCCGGCCCTGCTGGACGCGGCGCTGCAGGCGAACGTGTCGCCGGAACGCAGCGGTGGCCGGCTGCCGTTCTCGTGGAACGGCGTGAGCCTGCACGCGAGCGGCGCCCGGCAGCTGCGAGCGCACTGGCACCAGGACGGGGAGGCCGTCACCCTGGCCGCCACCGATGTGGCGGGCAACCCGGTGCTCTCGGTGCGCTCGCTCCGGCTGCGTTCCGCCACCGCGCCGGCGGCCACCGGCGCCCGGGACGGCCTGCTGCACCTCGGCTGGCCGGAGCAGCCGGTTCCGGCGGCCACCGGGCACCGCTGGTCGGTGCTTCGCCACGACGTCTTCGGCTTGGCCACCGCGCTCGGGGCGCCCACCGTGGACACCGCCGCCCTGCTGGCCGTCTCCCGGCCCGACTGGGCGGTGTTCCAGGTCGGCGGCGGCGGGGCGGCCGCGGTGCACGAGGTGACCGCGCAGGTGCTCGACGTCATCCAGGACTGGGTGGCGCGGCCGGAGCTGACCGGAACCCGGCTTGTCGTGGTCACCCGCGGTGCGGTCGCCGTGCCCGGCTCGACGCTCACCGACCTGGCCGCCTCGGCGGCCTGGGGGCTGGTGCGCACCGCGCAGTCCGAGCACCCGGACCGGTTCGTGCTGCTGGACATCGACGACCGTCCCGAGTCGCTCGCCGCGCTGCCCGGCCTGGGTGGCCTCCTCGCGGACGAGCCGCAGGTGGCGGTGCGCGGCGGCGTGGCAAGGGTGGCCCGCCTGGCCCGGCTCGCCGAGGCGCCTTCGCTGGTGCCGCCGGCCGGACCGTGGGTGGTCGAACGGACCGACGGCGAGCTGCGCGCCGTGCCCGGCCCGGCCGAGGTGCCGACGGGCGAGCAGGAAGCCCGGCTGCGGCTCACCGCGGCTGCGCTGGGCCGGTCCGGCCCGGTCAAGGTCGCCGGCGTGGTGACCGAAGCCGGGAGCGGTGTATCCGGGGTGGCCGTCGGCGACCGGGTCACGACCACGGTGTCCGGCGAGGTCGGCACCGCCCCGCTGGTGGTGGCCGCCTCGTCGCTGGCCCCGGTGGCGCCGGGCGTCACCGACGCCGGCGCGCTGCGCGTGGGCGCGCCGCTGTTCGACCTCCGGCAGGCACCGGCGGCCCTCGCCCAGCACGACTACGCCGTGTTCACCCTGCCGCCGGTCTGGGACCGGGCGGCGACCGTGCTGGTCACCGGTGGCACCGGTGGGCTGGCCGCGCACCTGGCGCGGCACCTGGTGGCGCAGGGGCAGCGGCGTGTGCTGTTGGTGAGCCGGCGTGGTGGTGCGGCTGCGGGTGCGGCGGAGTTGCGGGCCGAGCTGGGTGAGGCGGTATCGTTCGCCGCGTGTGACGTCAGTGATTTCGAGGCGGTGCGCAAGCTGGTGTCGGATCTCCGGTTGACGGCTGTCGTTCATGCCGCGGGTGTTCTGGATGACGGCGTGCTGGAGTCGATGACGCCCGAGCGGCTGGACACCGTGCTCGCGCCCAAGGCCGGCGCCGCGTGGAACCTGCACCGGGCGACCGAAGGCCGGCCGCTGGCCGCGTTCGTCCTCTACTCCTCGATCGCCGGGATCCTCGGTGGCAGCGGGCAAAGCAACTACGCGGCGGCCAACACCTTCCTGGACGCCCTGGCCGCCTACCGCCGGCAGCAGGGTCTGCCGGCGACCTCGATCGCCTGGGGCCCGTGGGCGGCCTCCGGCGGCATGACCAGCACGCTCAGCGCCACGGACCGCCGGCGGGCCGCGGCCGGCGCGGCCTCGATGATCGACCTCGAGCAGGGCATGACCCTGTTCGACGCGGCCGTCGCCACCATCGAGCCGCTGCTGGTCGCGCTGCCCGCCGGTACCGCCCGGGCCCAGGGCCCGGTGCCCTCGGTGCTGCGCACCCTGGTGCCGGCGCCGCGCCGGTCCGCGGCCGCCGCGGGTGCGGCCGCCGCCGGGCCGAGCCTGATCGACCGGCTGCGTGGGCTCGAGCCGGCCGGCCGGGTGGCGTTGCTGGGCTCGGTGGTGGTCGAGCACGCGGCGCGCGCCCTCGGGCACACGGACGCGGCCGCGGTCGACGTCGACACCCAGTTCGTGGAGGCCGGCTTCGACTCGCTCATCGCCGTGCAGCTGCGCAACAGCCTGGCCGAGGCGGCCGGGCTGCGGCTGCCGGCCACGGTGATCTTCGACAACCCGACCCCGGCCCGGCTGGCCGGCTGGCTCGCGGCCGAACTGACGGCCGGCGGCGCGTTCTCCGGTTCCGGCGGCGGGGCCGGCCTCGGCGGCGCGGCCGTGCACGACACGGTCGGGCACCTGTTCTTCGAGTCCCTGCGCGCCGGGAAACTGCAGGCCGGCATGGACATGCTGAAGGCAGTCGCCGCGGTCCGGCCCACCTTCGACGCACCGGCCGAGCTGGCGGAGCTGCCCGCGCCGCTCACCCTGTCCGAAGGCCCGGACGGGCCGCGGCTGATCTGCATCAGCTCCCCGGTCGTGGTCGGTGGCGTGCACCAGTACGCCCGGATCGCCGCGCAGTTCCAGGGTTCCCGGACCGTGCGGTCGCTGCCGCTGATCGGCTTCGCCCGGAACGAGCCGTTGCCCGCCTCCGCGGCGGCCGCCGCCCGGGTGGTCGCGGAGAGCGTGCTGGAGGCCGCGGACGGCGAGCCGTTCGTGATCGTCGGCCACTCTTCCGGCGGCGTGCTCGCCCTCGCCGCGGCGGGCCTGCTGGAGAACACGTGGGGCGTCCGCGCGGCCGGCGTCGTCATGCTGGACACGCTCAGTCTCCGCCACAGCGGCGACGACTCGACCGACTACATGGGCATGGCCGAGGACCTGATGACCAACATCCAGTCGGAGACCACCACGATCGAAGCGGCCCGGCTGACGGGCATGGCGTCCTGGCTGAACAAGCTGCCGGCCATGGCCGACTACCGGACGACGGTGCCGAAGATCCTGGTGCGCTGCGGCGAGGAGGGCAGCGAGGCGCCCCCGGAGCAGCGGGCACTGGTGGACGGCACCGACACGATCCGCACGGTGCAGTCCAACCACTTCGCCCTGTCCCAAGAGGACGCCCCGCTGACGGCCGCGATCATCGGCGAGTGGCTGGCGGAGCTGCCGTCACTGGCTCCGGCGCCCTGAGGCCGTGAAGGGCCGCGGGCCCCGGCCGGCAGCCGGGGCCCGCGGCTTTCCGGTGTGACGCGGTGACTTTCTCCCGGAGCGGGCGGTGCGACCACGCGAAAAGGCCGCCACCGGAAGGTGACGGCCCTTGCGGACGGGGACTTACCAGGTGACGAGCAGTTCGTCGGTGAGGCCGCCGCCCAGCGGGGCGTCCGTGGTGGCCACCTTGGCCGCGGGGATCAGCGGCCGCAGGCCGGGCAGGCGGCTCAGCAGGCGGGTGAACAGCACCTGCATCAGGATCCGGGCCAGCGGGGCCCCCATGCAGGCCCAGGCACCGTGCGCGAAGGTCAGGTGCCGGTTGGGCGCCCGGCCGACGTCGAACTCGGCCGGGCAGTCGAAGGCGTCGACGTCCATGTTGGCCCGGGCCAGGTCCAGCAGCACCAGCTCGTTCTCGCCGATGGTCACGCCGCCGATCTCGATGTCCTCGCGGGCGTAACGCGGCAGGCTGAGGCTGCCGGAGACCCGCAGCATCTCCTCGACGGCCCTGGGCACCAGGTCCGGATCGGCCGCCACCGCGTCGCGCTGCGCCGGATCGTTGGCCAGCAACAGGAAACCGTAGTCGATCTGCTTGACCGTCGAGCCGATGCCGGCGAACAGCAACAGCATGGCGATCTCGCCGACCTGCTCGTCGGTCACATCGTTGCCGGTCACGAGGCGGGAAATGACGTCGTCCTCCGGCGCCGCCCGCTTGCGCGCGGCCAGGTCGCGCAGGTAGCCGAAGAACGCGGCTGTGCCGTCGCCCTGCTCGTCGGCCACGCCGCCCATCCGGGACACCAGGGCCGCACACTGCTCGCGTTCGTCCGCGGGCACGCCCAGCAGCTCGCAGATCACCAGCAGGGTCAGCGGGGCCGACAGGCCGGCGTGCAGGTCTGCTGGTCGCGGCCGGATGGCGAACGCCTCGACCAGTCCCGCGGTCAGCTCTTCCACCTTCGGCCGCAGGTGCAGCATGTGCCGGGCCGCGAAGTGCGGCTGCAGCACCTTGCGCAGGTCGTGGTGGAACTTGTCCCCGGCCCCGTGGTCGGCGGCGGTGGCCAGGTCGTAGGTGGGGTTGCCGGCGTACTGCGGCTTGTGGCCCGGATCCGGGTGCGAGCGCCCGAGCCGGTCGTCGCGCAGCAGCCCCTTGATCTCGGCGTACCGGGACACCAGCCACGCGTGGTCCCCGGCCGGGGTGACGATCCGCCGGACCGGCGGACCGTCGTACGGTTCCCGCAGGTGCGGGCACAGCCGTCGCACGAAGGGCTCGTCGGACGCGAGCAGCACCCGTTCCTCCGTCGTGGTCATGGTTCCTCCCTTTCGGCGAGTGCTATTCGACGGTGATCGTCGAGGACGGGCACACCAGCGCGGCTTCGCGCGCGGCGGCCGCGTCACCGCCGGCCGGTGCCGGCCGCAGCACCGTGACGATGCCGCTTTCGTTCTGGTCGAACACGTCCGGCGCGGTCAGCACGCACTGACCCGCGCCGATGCAGCGTCCGGGGTCGACGGTGATCTGCACGATCGTTCCTCTTCGGGTCGTGGGGCCGGGGTTCAGCGGCGCTGCGCGCAGTGCGAGCCGCACGGGCCGGGCGGGGGAGCACCGACGCCGTTCCAGGTGCTGCCGGCGAAGGCCACGCACCAAGCGGGGAAGCACGGTCCGGTCAGCTCGACCGCCTCCGGGTGCGAGCGGTCGACCCGATGCCCCGTAAGGGCCGATCCCAGTGCCGAAAACCAGCGGACCACCCTGGGCTGTTCGCCGGTCTCGCTCATCCTTGCCCTCCTTGTCCGGGTGCGCTCGAAGGCTGCCAGCGCACGGGCAGCGCATGCAGGCCGAACAGCGTGCCGTCGTACTTGAACGGCAGTTCCTCGAGGGGAGCGTCGATCCGGAGCGTCGGCACCCGCTCGAACAGCGTCTTGTACACCGCGGCCATTTCGGCCCGGACCAGGTTCTGGCCCAGGCACTGGTGCACGCCGAAGCCGAACGCGACGTGGTTGCGGGCCGGGCGGTCCGGCTTGAACTCGTGCGGGCAGGCGAACGCGTTCGTGTCGTGGTTGGCCGCGGCGATCAGCGGGATCAGGCCCTCGCCCGCGCGGATCAGCCGGCCGCCTATCTCGACGTCCTCGACGGCGGTGCGCATGGCCACCAGGTCGGCCACGGAGTGGTAGCGGACCAGTTCCTCGACCACCCGTTCGTCGCCGATCCACTGGGGGTTGGCCAGCAGCGTCACCACGCCCAGCGAGATGTTGTTGGCCGTGGTCTCGTGCCCGGCGATCAGCAGCAGCATGACGACGCCGGACATCTCCTGGGGTGTGATGGCCCCGGTGGCGAGGATCCGGGTGATCAGGTCGTCGCCGGGCCACTTCTGCTTGATGCCGATCAGCCGGGTGATGTAGCGCAGCAGCTGCCGGACCGCATCCGCGCGCTCCTCCTCGGTGCTCCGCTGCAGGTTGACCAGGATCTTGGTCTTGGCCTCGAAGAAGGGCCGGTCGTCGCCGGGCACGCCCAGCATGGTCGAGATCACCAGTGAGGGCACCGCCAGCGCGAAGTCCTCGACCAGGTCGGCTCGGCCGTCCTTGGCCAGCAACGCCTCCACGCACTCGTCCACCGTGCGCTGGATCAGCGGCTGCCAGGCCCGGATCCGGCGGACCGAGAACTCCGGGATGAGCGCCTTGCGGAACCGGTCGTGCTCGGGCGGGTCGAGACCGACGAACCAGCCGGGGATCTCGTTCTGGGTCGGCACCCCGCCGGTCCGGCCGACCTTGGGGAAGCCCTCGTTCTCCGGGTTCGCGCTGATCCGGCGGTCGGTCAGCACGGCCCGCACGTCCTCGTGCCGGGAAACCAGCCAGACCGGCTGGCCGGTGGCCAGCGTGGTGCGGACCAGGCCGGGCCGTTCGCGGTAGCCGGCGTAGGCCGCGGGCGGGAAGGCCTCGCCCGGTCGCCGCACCGGGAAGTCGACCATGGGGGTGTCTGTGCTCGTCATCGCACTTTCCGTAGGCAGACGGGGATCGGAGGGGTCAGGCGGCGTAGAACTGCCGCACCTTGCCGGTGATGAACTCCTGGTCGCTCGCGGTCAGCCCGACGTAGGTGGGCAGGTAGCAGCCGTCCGCGGCGAACCGGGAGGCGTTGAGCGCGGGCCAGGACGGGTCGAAGTAGCCGGGCTGGCGGCTCATCGGCTTGAAGAACAGCCGGGTCTCGATGCCCTCGGCGGCCAGGTGGTCCCGTAGTTCCTCGCGGCGCTCGGCCCGCACGTCGTACATCCACAGGACGTCACGGGGCGGCATCAGCGTGATGCCGTCGATCCCGGCCAGGCCCTCGTCGTAGCGCCGTTCGATCTCCTTGCGCGCGGCCAGCAGCTCGTCCAGCCGCTCGGTCTGGGCGAGCGCCACCGCGGCCTGCATGTCGGTCATCCGGAAGTTGTAGGCCAGCTTCTTGTGCAGGAACGAGTGGTCGTCGGAGAAGGCCATGCCCCGCAGGTGCGCGATCTGACCGGCCAGCCGGGCGTCGTCGGTCAGGCAGATGCCGCCTTCGCCGGCGGTGATGATCTTGTTGGCGTAGAGCGAGAAACACGCGATGTCGCCGACCGGGCGGACCCCGTGCGCCTCGGCCGAGTCCTCCACCACGTACAGGTTGTACTCGTAGGCCAGCCGCATGATCGGGTCCATGTCGCAGCGGCGGCCGTAGATGTGCACCGGCATGAGCACCTTGGTGCGCGGGGTGATCTTCTCCTCGATCCGGGCGACGTCGAGGTTCAGGTCGTCCCCGCAGTCGACGAACACCGGCGTCGCCCCGGTGTAGGTGACCGCCCAGGCACTGGCGATCATGGTGAACTCCGGCACGATCACCTCGTCGCCCGGGCCGACGCCGAGCGCCCGCAGCGCCAGGGTGAGGGCGGTGGTACCGGAGGAACAGGCGACGCCGTGCGCGACGCCGTTGTAGTCGGCGAAAGCACGCTCGAAGCGGCGCACGTGCGGTCCCTGCGAGGAGATCCAGCCGTCGCTGATCCCCTCGGTGACGTACTCGAGTTCCCGGCCGGTCAGGCTGGGCCGGGATACGGAATAGGTGTAGGCCACAGTCTTTTCGCTCCTCAGGCCAGCGCGGGCAGCTTCATCAGCAGATCGGCGGCGGTGCGCCGCCCGCCCGCGGTCTGCAGCAGCGCGGACATGTGGGCGGCCCTCTCGGTGAACGACGGGTCGGTCAGCACGCGGGTCAGCTTGTCCACGACGTCGTCCGGATCCACCGTGTGCGGCTGGTCCACCGTCAGGCCGACACCCAGGCTCTCGGCCCGCACCGCCTGGTCGTAGCAGTCCACCCACAGCGGGCGGGAGACCAACGGCTTCCCGAAGTAGAGGCCCTCGTGGTAGGCGTTCCCGCCGGCGTGGTTGAAGAACACCCGGACCTTGGGGTGGGCCAGCACGTCGAGCTGGGACGGCAGCCAGCCTTCGATCCGCAGGTTGGCCGGCAGCGTGCCGGCCGGCGGCAGCAGGTGCTGCTGCTCCCTGGGCAGCTTCCACAGGAACTGGTGCGCGTTCATCCGCCGGGCCACCTCGACCAGCGCGGTCACCTGGTCCCGGGTCAGCCGGGTGATCGTGCCGAAACCCAGGTATACCACGGATTCCTGGGCGTCCAGCCAGTCGGTGATGCTGCGGTCGCCGGGTGCCTGCGGCAGGTCGGGAACGAGCGCGCCGACCAGTTTCACCTTCTCCGGCAAGTCGAAGGGGTAGTCCAGTTCGGCCACGGAGAAGCACAGCACCAGCTCGGCGTGGTCGATCCGGGCCATCGCCTTGGCGGCCTCCGGCGCGATGCCGAGCTGCTTGCGGATTTCGCCGCCCTGCTTGAGCACTTTGGACATCCGGGGATTGGCGAACATGAGGACGGTGCGCAGCTTGAACAGGCGGTTGGCCAGCTGCTGGGCCGCGCTCATCGGGTACGGCAGGCCCGAGCGCGGTACGGGGAAGTCCCTTGGTGTGTAGGACTTGCTGAACGGGATGTTCCCGGTCAGCACGTTGCTGGGCAGGAACGGCACGGTCGGCACGAACGGGATGCCCTTGGTGATGGCCAGGTTGATCGCGAACGTGCACATCACGTCGACCACCATCAGCGCGGGCCGCACCTGCTCCACCACGGCCTCGAGCCGGCGGTACTTGCCGACTTGCAGGCTGGGGTCGTAGGAGTGCTCGATCAGCGCCTTGGTGGCCTTGAACCGGGAGCACTGGGTGACCGCCGCGTACACCTCGTCGTCCCAGGTGACCGCGGACAGCTCCGGCACCGGGTCGCCGAGCGAGGCGAACCGCACCTCGCTGCGGCCGGACAGGGCGGTGACCTCCGCCCGCCGGTGTTCGTCGGTGGCGAACCAGAGGTCTTCGGTGCCGCGGGCGGCCAGCTCGCCTGCCAGCACCAGCAGCGGGTTCAACAGCCCGCTCTCCGGTAGGCCGACGAAGAGAATGGGGCGCTGGGCGGTGTCCATGGGAACTGCCTTCCCTTGTCGCGGTCATCCGGCCGGCGGGGAATCACCCGACGTCCCCGCGGCCGGACCTCGTGCTGCTGTGGCGGGTCAGCCCGAAGTGTGCGCCGGTACGCCCTGGGAAAACCCCAGCTCTGGCCGGAATACCGGCTGCTCGGCGCGGCAGCGGGCGGCCTTTGGGAAAAAGTACAGTCGGGCCGCTCATACAGTCGCCAATCGGAGCCGTGGCAAGACCTACGAGGTTCGAGGTGGTCGAGTGATGGGCAGTGCAGCAGGGGACCAGGCAGCCGGCGGCGATCCGGCAGCCGGTGGTGGCCGGGCCGGGTTCCTGCCGGTGCTGCTGTCCGCATCGGAGCCCGGCGTGCTGGCCGAGCAGGCCGCGGCCTGGGGGGCCGTGCTGGAGTCCGGGGCGGCCGTGCGGGACGTCGCGTTCTCCGCGGCCACCGGCCGCAGCGGGCTGCGGCACCGCGCCGCGGTGCTGGGCGCGGACCGGGCGGAACTGCTGGCCGGGCTGGCCGGCCTCGGCGGCGCCATGCGCGGGGAAGCCGGGCACGGCGGCTTGGCCTTCGTGTTCTCCGGCCAGGGCGCGCAACGGCTCGGCATGGGCCGGGAGCTGCACCGGTGTTTCCCGGTGTTCACGGCGGCCTTCGACGCGGCTTGCGCGGAACTGGACCGGCACCTCGACCGTCCACTGAAGACCGTCCTGTGGGCCGCGCCCGGCTCCGCGGAGGCGGAGCTGCTCGATCACACCCGCTACACCCAGCCCGCGCTGTTCGCGTTCCAGATCGCGTTGTTCCGGTTGCTGGAGTCCTGGGGGCTGCGCCCGGACGTGGTGACCGGTCACTCGATCGGCGAGCTGGCCGCCGCACACGTCGGCGGGGTCTGGTCACTGGCCGACGCCGCCCGGCTGGCCGCCCACCGCGGCCGGCTGATGGAAGAACTGCCGGACGGCGGGGCCATGGTCGCCGTGGCGGCCGGCGAGGAGCAGGTCCGCCCGGTGCTGGCCGGGCACGGGCACGAGCTGTGCGTCGGCGCGGTGAACGCGCCGGGCTCGGTGGTGCTCTCCGGCGCGACCGACGCCGTCCTGGCCGCGCAGCGGCAGCTGCGCGAGCGGGGCCACCGCACCCGGAGGCTGGCGGTCAACCGGGCCTTCCACTCCCCGCTGGTGGAGCCCGCCCTGGCCGGGCTGCGGGAGGTCGCCGAATCCTTGACCTACCGCGACGTGCGGCTCACCGCGGTGTCCACGCTGACCGGAGCGCAGGTGACCGACGACGACTGGACCAGCCCGGAGTACTGGGTGCGCCAGGCCCGCGGCGCGGTCCGCTTCGCCGACGCCGTCGGCACCCTGCGCGAGCTCGGCGTGACGGCGGTGCTCGAGCTGAGCGCGGACGCGGTGCTTTCCGCCCAGGCCGCCGAGTCGCTGTCCGGCGCCGGCGTGGCGGTGGCCGCGCTGCGGGCCGGACAGGACGAGGAGCGCGCACTGGTGACCGCGCTGGCCGAGCTGTACGTGCACGGCGCCGGCCCGGACTGGGCCGCGTTCTTCGCCGATCGCCCCGCCCGCCGGCTGCCGCTGCCCGTCGGTGCAGCCGCCCCGGCCGCGGCGGTCGAGACCCCGGTCGCGGTGGACAGCCCGCTGGCCCGCGAACTGACCGGGCTGCCGGCCGCCGACCGGGTGCCGCACCTGGTCGCGCTGGTCGCCCGTGAGGCGGCCGCGCTGCTGGCCGCCGACGGCTCCGGCCCCGAGGGCGACCTGGACCCGGGTCGTGACTTCGCCGACCTCGGCTTCGACTCGCTGCGCGTGGTACGGCTGCGAGACCGGCTGGCCGACGCCACCGGGCTCGCCCTGCCCGCGTCCCTGGCCTTCGACCACCCGACGCCCACCGGGCTGGCCGGGTTCCTCGCCGGCGCCCTGCTCGGCACCGGGAGCGACGAGCGGGCCACGCCCGTGCCGCGGCCGTTCTCCGACGACCCCATCGCCATCGTCGGCATGGCCTGCCGCCTGCCCGCCGGGGTGCGGTCCCCCGAGGACCTCTGGAACTTGGTCGCCGGCGGGATCGACGCCACCACGGAGTTCCCGGCGGACCGCGGCTGGCAGCTCGACGGCGGGCACGCCCGCGGCGGGTTCCTCGATGACGCCACCGGATTCGACGCCGGCTTCTTCGGCATCGCGCCGCGTGAAGCGCTGGCGATGGACCCGCAGCAGCGGCAGCTGCTCGAGGTGGCGTGGGAAGCGCTGGAACGGGCGGGCATCGACCCGGCCGGGCTGCGCGGCAGCGCCACCGGCGTGTTCGTGGGCACCAACGGCCAGAGTTACGCCGCCGTCGCCGGCAACGCCGCCGAAGACCTCCAGGGCCACACCGGCACCGGCCTGGCCGCCAGCGTGCTGTCCGGCCGGGTGTCCTACACCCTGGGGCTGGAGGGGCCCGCGGTGAGCGTGGACACCGCCTGCTCGTCGTCGCTGGTTTCCCTGCACCTCGCCGCGCAGGCCCTGCGCAACGGGGAGTGCGGCCTGGCGCTGACCGGCGGGGTGACCGTGATGGCCACCCCGCACAAGTTCGGCGAGTTCGCCCGCCAGGGCGGGCTGTCCTCGGACGGCCGCTGCAAGTCCTACGGCGACGACGCCGACGGTGTCGGCTGGGCCGAGGGCGTCGGTGTGCTGGTGGTGGAGCGGCTGTCGGACGCCCGGCGCAATGGTCACGAGGTGCTGGCGGTCGTTCGCGGTTCCGCGGTGAACCAGGATGGTGCGTCCAACGGCCTGACCGCACCGAACGGTCCGTCGCAGCAGCGGGTGATCCGGCAGGCGCTGGCGTCGGCTGGTTTGTCCACATCGGACGTCGACGCGGTCGAGGGGCACGGCACCGGCACGAAGCTGGGTGACCCGATCGAAGCCCAGGCGCTGCTCGCCACCTACGGCCAGGATCGGGAAACCCCGCTGTGGCTGGGCTCGCTGAAGTCGAACATCGGGCACGCCCAAGCCGCGGCCGGGGTGGCCGGCGTGATCAAGATGGTCATGGCCATGCGGCACGGCGTGCTGCCGCCGACCCTGCACGCCGGAACGCCGTCGTCCCGGGTGGACTGGAACGCGGGCGCCATCCGCCTGCTGACCGAGCAGGTCGGCTGGCCCGCGACCGACCGGCCGCGCCGGGCGGGGGTGTCCTCCTTCGGGATCAGCGGCACCAACGCCCACGTCGTCATCGAAGCACCCGAGCCGGTCGAGCCGGAGCCGGAGCCGGCCGAGGCGCCGGTTCCGTTCGTGCTGTCGGCCAAGACGCCGGACGCGCTGCGGGACCAGGCCGCCGCGCTGGCCGCGCACCTCGACGCGCACGAGCCGAACCCGGTGGACGTGGCCTGGTCCCTGGTCACCTCCCGAGCGGCGTTCGACCACGCCGCGGTGTTCACCGACCGCGAGTCGCTGCGGGCCGGCCGCCCGGCCGCGACCGGCATCCGCGGCCGCGGCAAGCTCGCGGTGCTGTTTTCGGGCCAGGGCGCACAGCGGGCGGGGATGGGCCGTGAGCTGTCGGCTCGCTATCCGGTCTTCGCCGCCGCGCTGGACGAGGTACTGTCCACATTGGACATCGATGGCCTGCGTGCCGCGATGTGGACCGGGGACGGCCTGGACCGGACCGAATACACCCAGCCGGCGTTGTTCGCGGTCGAGGTGGCGCTGTACCGGCTGGTCGAGTCATGGGGTGTGAAGCCCGATTACGTGGCCGGGCACAGCGTCGGCGAGATCAGCGCGGCCCACGTTTCGGGTGTGCTGTCGCTGGCTGACGCCGGTGCGCTGGTGGCTGCCCGTGGCCGGTTGATGCAGGCGTTGCCCGCCGGCGGGGCGATGCTGGCGGTGCGGGCTGCCGAGGCCGAGGCGCTGGCGTGGATCGAGGGAACCGACGTCTCGATCGCCGCCGTGAACGGGCCGGACGCGGTGGTGCTGGCCGGGCCCGAAGCGGCGGTGCTGGCGCTCGCGGAGGGCCGGCGGGCCAAGCGGCTGCCGGTGTCGCACGCGTTCCACTCCGGACTGATGGACCCGATGCTGGACGAGTTCGCCGAAGTCGTGCGGGGGCTGGAGTTCCACCCCCCGGAGATTCCGGTGGTCTCCACCCTGACCGGTGAGCTGGCCACCGGGTTCGACGCCGGATACTGGGTCCGGCACGCGCGGGAGACCGTCCGGTTCGCCGACGGGCTGGCCACGCTGCAGGGCCAGGGGGTGCGGACGTTCGTCGAGCTCGGTCCGGATGCGACGTTGACCACGCACGTGGCCGGGTTCGCCGAGGTGGCCGGGATCGCCGTGCTGCGCAAGGGCCACCCCGAGGAGGAGAGTCTCCTGCGGGCGCTGGGGGCGATGCACGTGCGGGGCGTCCGGATCGACTGGGCGGCCTTCTTTGCGCCGTACCGGCCGCGCACGGTCCCGTTGCCCACGTACGCCTTCCAGCACGAGCGCTACTGGCCGACGCCCAAGCCGATCGCCTCGGACGCGTCCGGCCTGGGCCAGCAGACCATCGGGCACCCGGTGCTCGGCGCCGCCGTCACCCTCCCGGAATCCGCCGGCGTGGTGCTGACCGGGCTGCTGTCGGTGCGCACGCACCCGTGGCTGGCCGAGCACCGGCCGGACGGCCGGATCACCTTCCCGGCCAACGCGTTCCCGGAACTGGTGATCCGCGCCGGCGACGAGCTGGGCTGCGGCGCGCTCGGCGAGCTGATCGTGCGATCGCCCCTGGTGCTGCCCGAGCAGGACGCGGTGCAGGTCCAGGTGCACGTGGGCGCGGAGCGGGCCGGGAGCCGCCCGTTCGTGCTGCGCTCCCGCACCGGCGCGGACGACTGGACCGAGCACGCCACCGGCCACCTCGGCCGGCCCGCCGTACCGGCCGTCACCGGCATGGAGTGGCCGCCCGCCGACGCCGCGCTCGTGACCGCAGCCGGACCCGGTGTCCGCGGCGTCCGGACTCGCGGCTCGGAGGTGTTCGCGGAGGTGGAAGGCCCGGCCGAGGACGGCTGGGGTCTGCATCCCGCGCTCCTGGACAGCGCGCTGCACGCGCTGGCTTCGGGCGGGGCCCCCGGTGGCTTCGCCCACCGGTGGCGCCGCACCACCCTGCACGCCACCGGCGCCACGGTGCTGCGGGTCCGGCTGGCCGGCACCGACCTCGTCGCCGTCGACCCGCACGGCGCGCCCGTCCTCACCGCCGAGCTGGACCTGGACACCGAGCCGGTCCGGCCGGACGCCGACCGCCGGACCCTCTACCGCATCGACTGGCTGCCGGCGTCGGCCGCGGCGTCCGCGAGCCGGCCGATCCTGGTCGGCCCCGACCCCTTCGATCTCGACGCAGGCCGGCCGGTGCCCGGCCTGGCCGAGATCCGGGACGGCTCGGCGCCGGTGCTGGTCGCGTTCTCCGGTGACGACGCCGACGAGTGCGTCTCCGCGCACGACCTGACCTGTCGCGCGCTGTCCGTGGCCCAGGAGTGGCTGGCGGAGCCCCGCTTCGGCGGCGCCACGCTGACCGTGGTGACCCGCGGTGTGTGGTCCGGTGCGGACGTGGCCGCGTCGGCGGTGTGGGGGCTGCTGCGGGTGGCGCAGTCGGAGCACCCGGGCCGGTTCCGCCTGATCGATCTGGACCCCACCGCCGGTCCGGCCGACCTGGCCGCCGCGTTGGCCTCGGCCGAGCCGCAGCTGCGGATTGGTGCGGAGGACGTGCGAGCCGCCCGGCTGCGGCCGGTCCGGTTGGCGCGGGGGGACTCCGGGTGGGATCGGGACGGCTCGGTGTTGATCACTGGTGGGACCGGTGGGCTGGGCCGGGTGCTGGCCCGGCATTTGGCGGGGCAGGGCTTCGGGCACGTCATGCTGGTCAGTCGCTCGGGTCCGGCGGCCGAGGGCATGAACGAGCTGGTGGCGGACCTGGCCGGGCTGGGCTGCCGGGTGGAGGTCCGGGCTTGTGATGTGGCCGAAGCCGAGGCTGTGCGGGAGCTCGTTGACAGCATTGAGCCGCCGTTGACGGCGGTGGTGAACGCGGCCGGGGTGCTGGACGACGGTGTGATCGGTTCGCTGACCCCGCAACGGGTTCATGACGTGCTGCGGGCCAAGGCCGATGCCGCGTGGAACTTGCACCAGGCCACCCTGGGCCACGACCTGGCCGGGTTCGTGCTGTTCTCCTCGATCGCCGGCAGCCTCGGCGTGGCCGGGCAGGGCAACTACGCCGCCGCCAACACGTTCCTCGACGGCTTGGCGCTGCACCGGCGCGGTCTCGGGCTGCCTGCGGTGTCCGTCGCCTGGGGCGCCTGGTCGCCCGAGGTGGGGATGGCTTCGCGGCTGCGCGACGTCGACATCGCCCGGATGCACCGCGAGGGCCTCCCACCGCTGTCGGTGGAGCTGGGCCTGACCCTGTTCGACACCGCGGTCGCGGCCGAGGACCCGCTGCTGGTCCCGCTGCGCCTCGGCCATTCCGCACTCCGGGCCCGGACCGACCTCACCCCGCTCTGGCACGAGCTGGCCGGCGCCCGGCGCGCCACCGCGGCCACCGGCACCGCCGCCCCGGCCGGTGCCTTCGACGGGCTCAGCCGGGCCCAGGTGCGCGAGCAGGTGCTGACCACCGTGCGCACCGTCGCCGCCGAGGTGCTCGGCCACGCGTCGGCCGCGGAGGTCGCGGCCGGCCGGGAGTTCCGCGAGCTGGGCTTCGACTCGCTGATGTCGGTGGAGCTGCGCAACCAGCTGGCCGCGGCGACGCAGCTGTCCCTGCCCGTGTCGCTCGTCTACGACTACCCGACGCCCGAGGTGCTGGCCGGGTTCCTGGCGGCGATGCTCCTCGGCGAGCGGGCCGGCACCGCGGTGGCCGAGTCCGTGGACGTCTCCGGTGAGCCGATCGCGATCGTCGGCATGGCCTGCCGGTTCCCGGCCGGGGTGGCCTCCCCGGAGGACCTGTGGGAGCTGGTCTCGGCCGGCCGCGACGCCATCGGTGACTTCCCCGGCGACCGCGGCTGGGACCTGGCCGCGCTGGCCGGCGACGGCCCCGGCCGCAGCGACACGCAGTACGGCGGGTTCCTGGCCGACGCGGCCGGTTTCGACAACGC
>NZ_JBEZYB010000098.1:0-26689 GCF_040638285.1 Amycolatopsis sp. NPDC026612 | reverse complement strand
CGGCTCCCGCGCGGCGCTCTCGGGCCACTCTCCCCACAACCCGCCCGTGGCCCCCCCGGGGCTCGCCCCCCCCGGGCCCCCGGGGGGGGCGCACGCCCGTCACCGCCCGTTGCGCGCCAGGTCCCGGAAGGAGTCCCACACCCGGCTGACCAGCGCCGGGTGCGTCCGCAGGTCGATCACCGTGCGGGCCAGCGCCGCCGCCGAGGCCAGCATCGCCGTCCGGCCCCGGGGGCTCGCCGCCGCGGCGGCGAACTCCGGCGTGTGGTCCGATTCCTCCTCCGCCGCGATCGCGACGAACGGGTGGATCGCCGGGACGCGGATGCTGACGTCGCCGATGTCCGACGACCCCAGGTACACCCCCGGCACCGGCGGCGTCGCGTGGATCCCGGCCGCCGCCAGGTGCTCGGTGAACCGCTCCGACAGCACCGGGTTGTCGCGGAAGTGCGCGTACCCGCGCCCGAGGCGTTCGACGTCGACCTTCGCCCCGGTCGCCAGCGCGGCCCCCTCCGCGCAGGTCGCGACGTCGTCGGCCAGGCGGTCGAGCGCCTCGGTCGTCAGCGCGCGGAGGCCGAACCGGCCTTCGGCGCGGTCGGGGACGATGTTCGTCGCCTCGCCGCCGTGGGTGATGATCCCCTGGACGTGCGAGCCCGCGGGCAGCCGCTGGCGCAGCGCCGAAACCGCGCCGAACGCCTGGATCAGCGCGGCGAGGGCGTCGATCCCGTGCTCCGGGTCGCCGGTCGGGTGGGCGGCCCGCCCGTGGAACGTCACCTTCAGCTCCACCTGCGCGGTCAGCGGCGCCCACGACCACGAATGCACGCCGGGGTGGACCATCAGGGCCGCGTCGACGTCGTCGAAGACACCCGCCTCGGCCATGGCGACCTTGCCGCCGCCGCGTTCCTCGGCCGGGGTGCCCACCGCGAGCACGGAGCCCGGGACGTCCCCCAGCACCTCCTTGGCGGCCAGCGCGGCCCCCAGGCCGGCCGCGGCGATCAGGTTGTGCCCGCAGGCGTGCCCGAGGCCGGGCAGGGCGTCGTATTCGAGCAGCAGCGCGACGCACGGCCGTCCGTGCCCGGCGCGGGCCACGAACGCCGTGGGGAGCCCGGCGACCCCCGTTTCCACCTCGAAGCCGTCCGCGGCCAGCTCGCGCGTGAGCCGGTCGGCGGCGGCGTGCTCCTCATAGGACAGTTCCGGCCGCTCGTGCAACGCGGTCGCGACGGCCCACAGCCGCTCGTCCAGGTGCTCGATCCGCTCGTCGGCCCGCTCGTGCAGCTCTTCGTGCCACTCCATGCCCTCCGGGATACCCGCACCACGCACGGTCACACAACCGGGGGTGTTTCGCGCGGCTCCCGCGTGGCTACTCCCGCGCAATGGACCACAGCAAGGCACCGGTGCTCGAGGCGCTGCGCGACTACCACAGCGCCGGCTACGTCCCGTTCAACGCGCCCGGCCACAAGCAGGGCCGCGGCATCGATCCGCGGGTGCTGGAGGTCGTCGGCGCCGACGTGTTCCGCTCCGACGTCATCGCGCTCAACGGCCTCGACGACCGGCTGATGCGCCAGGGGGTGCTCGCCCGGGCCCAGGAGCTGATGGCCGACGCCGTCGGCGCAGAGCACACGTTCTTCTCGACGTGCGGCAGCTCGCTCTCGGTGAAGAGCGCGATGCTCGCCGTCGCCGGCCCGCACGAAAAGCTGCTGGTGCCGCGGCACGTGCACAAGTCGGTGATCTCCGGGCTGATCGTCAGCGGCGTGCGGCCGGTGTGGGTGCGCCCGCACTGGGACGCCGGGCAGCACCTGAGCCACCCGCCCGGCGTTCAGCAGTTCGCGGAGGCCTACGAGCGCGATCCCGACGTCAAGGGCGCCCTCGTGGTGACCCCGACCGACTACGGCACGGGCGGCGACCTGCGCGCGATCGCCGAGTGGTGCCACGACCACGACCTCCCGCTGATCGTCGACGAAGCGTGGGGTGCGCACCTGCCGTTCCACGAAGGACTGCCGCCGTGGGGGATGGACGCGGGCGCCGACCTCTGCGTCACGAGCGTGCACAAGATGGGCGCCGCGGTCGAGCAGAGCTCGGTGTTCCACCTGCAGGGCGACCGCGTCGACCCGAAGGTGCTCAAGGCGCGTGAGGACTTGCTGGGCACCACCAGCGCCAGCTCGCTGGTCTACGCCGCCCTCGACGGCTGGCGGCGGCAGATGGCCGAACACGGCCAGGAACTGCTGGAGGGCGCGCTGACGCTGGTGAAGTCGGTGCGCGGCCGGCTGGGCGAGCTGGGCGTGACGGTGCTGCACGACGAGTTCCTCGGCCCGGATCTCGCCGATTCGGTCGACCCGCTGAAGGTCGTGCTCGACCTGGACCCGCTGGGCATCAGCGGGTACCAGGCGGCCGACTGGCTGCGGGAGCACCAGCGCGTCACGGTCGGTCTGGCCGACCACCGCCGGATCGTGGCGCAGTTCAACCACTCCGACGACGACGGCACGGCAGCCACGCTGGTCGACGCGGTCGGCGCACTGGTGAAGGCCGCGCCGTCGTTCGAGCAGCCGCCGAAGGTCGACCTGCCGTCGCCGCGGGAAATGGAACTGGAAACGGCGATGCTGCCGCGCGACGCGTTCTTCGGCCCGGCCGAGCAGGTGCCCGTGGAAGAGGCCGCGGGCCGGATCGCGGCGGAGATGATCACGCCCTACCCGCCCGGGGCGCCCGGGGTGCTGCCCGGCGAGGTGATCACCCAGCCGGTGCTCGACTACCTGCGCAGCGGGCTCGCGGCGGGCATGCAGCTGCCCGACCCCGCCGACTCGGAGCTCAAGTCGATCCGGGTCGTCGCGAAGCAGTAACCGCGAAGGCGGCACTTTCACGTGAAAGTGCCGCCTTCGTGCGTCCGGGGGTTCGGGTGATCAGGCTTTGGCGCTCTTGAGGTCCAGCGGGTTCTTCGGCGCCTTCGGGCGGGCGTCGATCATCCGCTGCCCCAGTTCCTGCAGCTGCTTGCGGCCCATCGCCGAGCGGACCTCGGGGAACCACTCGTCCTCTTCCTCTTCGACGTGGTGGCGCACGTTCTCGGTGAGCACCGTGACCTTCGCGTCGAAGGTCTCTTCCTTCGGGTCCATGGCGAGCAGTTCGGACAGCATCCACACCACGACGTGGTGCTCCTCCACGCTCTCCAGGATGTGGTCCTTCGTCTCCGGCACGGCTTCGCGTGCCGCCGGGTAGAAGATCTCTTCCTCGATGTAGGCGTGGACGGTCAGCTCCTCGATGATCGAGTCGGCGATCCGGCGCTTCTCCTCGTACGCGTCCTCCCCCGCCTTTTCGAATTGCTTGAACAGCTTCTCCACGGTCTTGTGGTCGTTCTTGAGCAGCACGATCGCGTCGGTCGACATCGGTGTCCTCACGGTGTGGCCAGGTCTCGCAGGGCGGGCCTGGGCGTTCTTGGCGTGCGCCGGTTCTGCCCGGATACCCGCTCACCACGCGGGAAAACGCCGTTTGCCGGGATTGCCGCGCGGGTATTCAGCCGGTTCCCCGACCCCCCAGGAGCACACCGGTGAACGACCAGACGGGCGACGTGCTGACCTTCGGCATCGAAGAAGAGTTCTTCGTCGTCGATCGCCACGGCCAGCTGTCCCAGGCCGGCGACGACGTCGTCGACGCCGCCGAGGCTGCCGGCGACGAGCAGGGCGAGCTGCAGCACGAACTCACGCGCTCGCAGGCCGAGGCGGCCTCCGACGTCTGCCGGACCCACGCCGAAGCCCTGCGCCAACTGCAAGGCCTGCGCAGCGACCTGGCCGGCGCCGCCCGCCGGCGCGGGTACCGGCTGCTGCCCGCCGCATCACCGCTGCTGTTCGAAGCGAACCCGCCCGCCATCACGCCGAACCCGCGGTACGAGCGGATGGCCGAGCACTTCGGCGCGACCGCGCGGACGTCGCTCACCTGCGGCTGCCACGTGCACGTCGCGATCCCCGACAAGGAAACCGGCGTCCGGGTGCTGAACCGGATCCGGCCGTGGCTGCCCGCGCTGCTCACCGTGACCGCGAATTCGGCGGTCGCCGACGGCTACGACACCGGTTACTGCAGCTGGCGCTACCAGCAGTGGAGCCGGTGGCCGTCGGCCGGGCCGCCGCCGCACTTCGCGTCACTGGACGAGTACGAAAGCATCGTCGACGGGTGGCTGCGCGCGGGCTCGATCCTCGACCGCGGGATGATCTACTGGGACGTCCGGCTGTCGGAGAACCAGCCGACGCTGGAGTTCCGCATCGGCGACGTCGCCGCGACCCCGCAGGACGCGGTGCTGCTGGGTGTGCTGGCGCGCGGCCTGGTCGCCACCGCACTGGCCGACGACGGCCCGGCGCCGCGCCTGTCGAACGAGGTGCTGCGCGCCCAGCTCTGGCGGGCCTCGCGGGAAGGCGCCACCGGCTGCTGCCCGCACCCGAAGACGGGCGACCTGGAACCCACGAAAGCGGTGCTCGACGACCTGGTCGCGCTGACGGCTCCCGCGCTCGAAGCTGCCGGGGACCTCGACTTCGCGCGGGAGGGCACGGCCCGGCTGGCCGCCGAAGGCGGCGGCGCCGACCGGCAGCGGCGCCGGTTCGCGGAACGGGGCCGCGCCGAGGACGTCGTCGACCTGCTCGCAGGCGGCTAACGGCCCGTCCCCTGGAGGCGGTCGAGCAGTTCGAGCGCGCGGACCGCGGCCCGCGATCCGCCGGGATCGACGACCAGGTGGACGCCGGCCGCTTCCGCGTGCCGCTGCGCCCGCAGCAGCACGCGGATGCCCGCGGCGCCGAGGAACCGGACCTCGCCCAGATCGATCCGCAGGACGCCGGGGCGTGCCCGGAGGTGCTCGTCCAGCACCTCCGCCAGCCGGGCCATCGTGCACAGGTCGACCTCACCGGCGACCTCCACGACGACCGCATCGGCGCTCTTCCACCGGATCAGGCTTTCCAGGTCGCCGTCGGACGGGGCGCGGGGCGACGGCAGGCGGTGTACCCGCAGCCATTCGTGAGTCGTCATAGGGGCGAAGTACCCGTGGCGAGCTCACGGCGAAACAAGCCCGGGAATCCCGGTGCATTTCCGCGGCCGGAACGGGTATCCCCGCCGGACGCCCGTCCGGAAGGAGCCCGCCCATGGCCGACGGCCCGCCCACGATGGGTGTCGAAGAGGAGTTCCTCCTCGTGAATCCCCGCACCGGGCACGCGTCGCCGTGCGCGGAACCGGTGCTGGCCCGCTACCGCCACCACGGCCCGCTGCCCGACGGCGTCGGCGTGCACCGCGAACTGCGGCTCACGCAGCTCGAGGCCGTCAGTGGCGTCTGCACCACCGCCGAAGAACTCCGCCACCAGCTGACCGTCGCGCGCCGCGTGCTGGCCGGCGCCGCGGCGGCCGAGGACTGCGCCCTGCTGGCCACCGGGACGCCGGTCGGGCCGGGGCCGGCCACGCAGCCGCCCGCGAGCACCGGCCGCTACGCCGAGATCGACGCCGCGTACGGCGCGGTCGTCGCCGACTACGAGGCCTGCGGGTGCCACGTCCACATCGGGGTGCCCGATCCCGACACCGCGGTCGCCGTCGTCAACCACCTCGGCCGGTGGCTGCCCACGCTGCTCGCCCTGTCGGCCAACTCGCCGTTCGACCACGGGCGCGACACCGGCTACGACAGCTGGCGGATGGTGCTGCAGTCCCGCTTCCCCGGCTCCGGCGTCGCGCCGCACCTGCGGGGGCACGCCGAATACCGCCGGGCCGTCGAGACGCTGGTCGACTGCGGTGCGCTCGTCGACCCGGACCAGACGTTCTGGCTGGCCCGCCCGTCCGGCCGCTTCCCGACGGTCGAGTTCCGGGTCGCCGACACCGCGCTGACCGTCGACCACGCGGTGCTCCAGGCCCTGCTGAGCCGGGCGTTGGTGCGGCGGGCGCTGACCGACCTCGCCGAGGGCCGGGAGGCCGAGCCGCTGTCGCCGCAGGTGGCCGCCGCGGCCGTCTGGGCCGCCGCGCGCCACGGACTCGCCGGGCAGCTCGTGGGCGCCGCCGAGGAGACCCGGCGGCCCGCGTGGACGCTCGTCGACGAGCTCCTGGCGCACGTCCGGGAGTCGCTGGAGGAGAGCGGTGACCTGGCCGAGGTCCGGAAGCTCGTCGACGCGGTACGCGTCGACGGCACCGGCGCCGCCCAGCAGCGCGCGGTCGCCGGCCTCGGGACGGCGGCCGCGGTGCGGTGGCTCACGGCGGCGACCGTGCCCGTCGGGCATGGAACCCTGCTGACGGGGTAGCCGGGGTCATGACGACTTCCACCACTGCCGGGCCGGCCACCTTGCCGGCCGGCCGGGGCCCGCTGTCGGAGTCGGTGCTGAGCCTCCTCCTCCGCGAAACGCCGCGGGCGGACCTGGACTTCGACGGCCTCGCGGACGCCGACCCGCTCGGCGACGACCTCCAGCTGGCCCTGCACCTGTGCTACGAGCTGCACTACCAGGGCCTGCCCGGCGTGTCCCCCGACTGGGAGTGGGACCCGGAGCTGCTGCGCCTGCGCGGCGCGCTCGAGGCGCGGTTCCTCGCGGCACTGCGCGAAAACGTGGCGGGCGGCGACGACGTCACGAGCGAACTCGACGCCCTGCTGGTCGAGCCGATCGACGCCGAGGGCGTTTCGCACTACCTGCGCGACCACGGCGACTGGGCCCAGCTGCGGGAGTTCTTCATCCACCGCTCGATCTACCACCACAAGGAGGCCGATCCGCACGCGTGGGTGATCCCGCGGCTGCGCGGCCGCGCGAAGGCCGCGCTGGTGGCCGTGGAGTTCGACGAATTCGGCGGCGGCCGCGCGGAGTTCGTGCACGCGCGGCTCTACGCCGACCTGCTCGGCGCGGCCGGTTTGCCCGACGGTTACCTCGAGCTCATCGACCGCGTCCCCGGCACGATGCTCGCGGTGGTCAACATGATGTCGCTGTTCGGCCTCCACCGGTCGTTGCGGGGGGCCCTGTGCGGGCACTTCGCGGCCGCGGAGATCACGACGGCGCCGTCCGCCCAGCGGATGGACCAGGCCCTGCAGCGGCTGGCCGCCCCGGAGGCGTGCCGGTTCTTCTACACCGAGCACATCGAGGCCGACGCGGTCCACGAGCAGGTCATGCGCCACGAAGTGCTCGGCGACCTGCTCGAGCAGGAGCCCGAGCTGGCCGCCGACGTCGTGTTCGGCATCCAGGCGACCGAGTTCCTGGAGGGCCGCTTCGGCGAGCAGGTGCTGAGCCGCTGGAAGGCCGGGAAGTCCTCGCTGCGGGACTGAGCTGCGGGACCGACGCGCGGTGTCGGCCTACCGAGCGCCCCGGTAGGCCATCGTCGTCAGTCGTCCGGTTCGGCCGGCCAACTCACCCCCCGGACTGGCCAACTCACCCCCCGGAGTGGCCAACTCGCCGGCGTTCCCGGTGAGTTGGCTGCTGCGGGCGTTGAGTTGGCTGCTGCGGGCGGGCAGGAGGCGCCTCAGCGGTCCGCCGGGAGGCCATCGTCATCAGTCGTCCGGCTGCGTGCGCACCCGCTTGCGGTGGCTGGTGTCGCAGAAGGGGAACCGTTTGCTCCGCCGGCACGCGCACACCGCGACCACGAACCGGTCGGACCGCACGAGCTCACCCTCCGGAGTGGACAGTTCGACCGGGCCCTCCACGAGGACCGGGCCGCCCGGGACGACGGTCACGCGGCGGGGACCCCGCTCAGCGGTCGGCACGCAGCACCACCAGCTCCTCCATCCGCTGGCCCGGCTCGATCAGCCCGGCCGCCTCGAGGAACTCCGTCCGTCCGGACAGGACCGGGCCGAACGGGATCCGGGCGCGCCGCACCACCGATGCGCGCAATCCCTGCGCGGCCAGCATTTCCCGCGACTTGTCCACATCGGCCAGGGCCGAGTGGACCAGCAGCATGGTCCCGCCCGGGCGCAGCAGCGTGCCCGCGGCGGCGCACAGGGGGTCCAGCAGCGCGCGACCGTCCGGGCCGGCGTCCCAGCCCCGGGTGGACCGGACCGCCGGCGCCGGGGACGGCACGTACGGCGGGTTCGCGACGACGACGTCGAACGGGCCTTCGCGCAGCGCTCTGGAGAGGCCTCCCCGGCACGGGCGCACGGCGAGCTGCCGGACGAGCGCGTTGAGCCGCGCCGACGCCAGCGCCCGGCGCGAAAGGTCCACCGCCAGCACGGTTCCCGCACCGCGGCGGGCCAGGGTGATCGCCTGCGCGCCGGTGCCGGTGCACAGGTCGAGCGCCCGCGCGCCGGCCGGGATGGCCAGTTCGGCGATCGCCGAAGTGAGCAGGGCGGTGTCCTCCTGCGGGCGGTAGACGCCGGGCAGCCGCAGCATCCGCGGGGCGGCCGGCACGGGCGGGTGGACGACGGACCGGGCAGCCAAGGGGCCCGGGCGGACGGGTTCCGCCGACGTGGTCATCGGGGCCTCCTTCACTCGCCGCGGTCCCGGCGCGATCGCCGGCGGACAACCGCGTCGCCCCCGGCTACCCGGCGATCATCCCGGCAAACGCCGGTGGTTGAGCCGTACGCAGCGGGGTATCCGGTACGGAAAGGACCCCGAAGGAGGGACGACATGACGTCCGAAGAGCGCACGCAGCACCCGACCGAGCCCGCCGAAGGCGCGCGCGGAAACGACCCGCACGGCGACACGCCGGAGGCGCAGCGCGAGACGCTGCGCGGCGAGCAGGGCACGTCGGGCGGTGACGAACACGACGACAGCGACCCGCAGTCCGGCTGAGACGCGGGAGAAGACCGGCGGGGGTCGCGTTCGGACTGTCCGAACGCGACCCCCGTTCTCTCATGCCTCGGCGAACTCGAACGGCAGCGCGTCCACGCACGCCTGGTACTTCTGCACCATCTCGTGTTCGGTGTGCGCCGCGACGAACAGCTGGGCCAGCTCGAAGCTGTAGCTGTCCTGCTCGGGCAGGTCCGACAGCCGCTGCCCGGCCTCCGGCACGATCGAGATCCGGGTGCCGTCGATGCGGTCCTGCACCGCCGCGATCTCGGCGGGGGTCGGCACGCGCGTCACCACGCCGTCTTCGAAGCGGCGCAGGTACCACTTGGCGGCGATCTGGTAGGTGCCCTTGGTGGGACGGCGGCTGGGATCCTGGCCCAGGCCCAGGCGCACCATGATCTCGTGGTTGGCGACCCCGTCGACGAACTCGAACAGCTCGGCGTGCGACTGCGAGTGCCGCGGGTTGATCTCCAGCAGCGCCACCTGGCCCGACTCCGGGTCGCAGAAGAACTCCATGCTGAAGGTGCCGTTGTCGAAGCCGATCTGCTTCATCACCCGCTCGGCGACCTCACGCATCCGCTGGACGGGCTCCTCACCCAGCTGCGACGGGTACTGGTGCCGCAGGAAGGACGAGCTGTCCGGGTAGTTCACCGAGTCGAGGGCGCCGTAGACGACGACCTCGCCCCGGTGGACGTAGCCTTCGACGGCGGCCTGGACGCCGTGCAGCGCTTCTTCGGCCAGGCAGGCGGCGCCCCCGACCCGGGCGATCTCCGGCGGGAGCTCGACCTGGTCGAGCACGGAGCCGAACGGCTCCCCCACGCGGCCGACCCCGGCCCGGATCTCGGCGACGGCATCGGCGAATTCGGCGTCGTTCGCCGCCTTGAAAGCGAGCTCGGAGGAGAACGACTTGACCGGCTTGAGCCACATCGGGTAGCCGACGCCCTCCGGCGGGGCGGGTTCCTCGTCGTCGAGGTCCACGATGCCGAACTCCGGCAGCTCGTCGATCACCTTTCTCTGCTCGAGCCGGCTCCAGTACTTGTGCTCGCACTTCAGCACCGCCTCGAGCGAAACGCTGGGCAGGCCGTGACGGGCACACAGGATGGGCACGAGTGACGCGGCCGGGAAGTCCCAGTAGCTGACGATCGCGCCGATGTCGCCGTCGAACGCGTCGAGTTCGTGCTGCGCCGTCTTCAAGAGCGCTTCGAAGTCGATTTCACCGTGCTGCAGCTCTTCGGGGGTCAGCAGTCCGTGGAACCGGTAGCTCCCGGCCCACGGCAGGCGGTCCAGAACGCGCTGGTTCTCCTCGTCCAAGCCGATCACGAAGATGTCGGTACTCATGCGAACGGGCTACCCGACGCGCTGAGCGGCCCAAACGGGCCAGATGGCCCGTTTGGGCGGGGCCGCACCGGGCATCCGCAGGTATGACAGCCCTGCCCGAACCGCTTTCCCTGTGGGTCGAAACCGCCCCTGCCCCGGATCGCACCGGCGTGCCGGTGCCGGAATCCGCCGACGTCGCGGTGCTCGGCGCCGGCATCGCCGGGCTCACGACCGCGCTGCTGCTCGCGCGCGTCGGCCGGTCGGTCGTCGTGCTGGAGGCCGAGCGGGTCGCGGCCGGGGTGTCCGGTCACACCACCGCGAAGGTCAGCGCGCAGCACGGGGCGAAGTACGCCGAACTCACGTCCCGCCACGGCGCCGGAGCCGCGAAGGTGTACGCCGGTACCCAGTCCGCGGCGCTCGAGTGGATTGCCGCCACCTCGGCCGAACTGGGCATCGACTGCGATTTCACCCGAGCGGACAGCTACGTCTACACGACGCGGGAAAGCAGCGTGGACTCCCTCGAACGGGAGGCGGCCGCGGCGGCCGCGGCGGGCCTGCCGGCGTCCTTCACCCAAGACGTCGCGCTCGACGTGCCGGCGCTCGGGGCCGTCCGGACCACCGGGCAGGCGCACTTCCACCCGCGCCGGTGGCTCCTCGGCCTGGCCGCCGAACTCGAGCGGGTGGGCGGCACCATCGTCGAGCACGCCCGGGCGACCGCCCTGAACGGGCAGACCGTCCGCACCTCCCGCGGTGACGTCGTGGCGGGCGAAGTCGTCGTCGCGACCCACTACCCCGTGCTCGACCGCGGCCTGTACTTCGCCCGGCTCGACCCGGTGCGCGACCTCGTCGTCGCGGGCCCGGCGGCCGGGAACACCGCGCCCACCGGCATGTTCCTCGACGCCGACACGCACCATTCCGTGCGCGGGTACACCGAGCAGGGCACGCCCATGGCGATCGCCGGCGGCGAGCACTACCGCGTGGGCGCGCACGTCAACGTCGAACGCCGGTACCGGCGGCTCGCGGACTGGGCGGACGCGCACGCGGGCCTGCACCGGGTGACCTACCGCTGGTCCGCCCACGACATGTCCACGCCCGACCTGCTGCCCTACATCGGCCGCTACCTGCCCGGGACGAAGAACCTGTGGGTGGCCACCGGGTTCGGCCAGTGGGGCATGACCGGGGGCACGGCCGCCGGGCACGTGCTGGCCGCGCGGATCCTCGGCGAGCCGCACCCGGCCGCGGACCTCTACGACCCCAACCGCTTCGACGCGCGTTCCGTGCTCGGGGTGGCCCAGGACAACCTGACCGTCGCGAAGTACCTCGTCGGCGACCACGTCGCCGCGCTGTGGCGGTCGGAAAAGCTCGACGACCTGCGGCCCGGCGATGCCGAAGTCGTCCGCGTGGGCGGCGAGCTCGTCGCCGCCCACCGCGACGAGGCCGGCAAGCTGCACACCGTGGGCGCGCACTGCACCCACCTGGGGTGCCTGGTTTCGTTCAACGACGCGGAAAAGACCTGGGACTGTCCGTGCCACGGCTCGCGGTTCGGCGTCGACGGCGAAGTGGTGCAGGGCCCGGCGGTCCGCCCGCTGCGCCGCGGCCCGGAATGAGCCGGCGGCGCCCGCGGGAACCGGACTCCGCAGTCACCCGGACGCGAGCTTCTTGCCCGCGTCGTAGAGCAGGTGCAACGCATCGGCCACGCCCACGGCGGTCAGCACCGTGGCGGCCAGGCGCGTCACCCTCGGCGCGATCACCAGGCCTCCGGCCAGCCCGGTGCCGATCCACACGTTCAGGCAGAACGGACAGGACAAGAGCTCGCCCACGGCGTGCTCGACGTGCCCCCTTCCCGGCACCGACTCGTTCAGCTCGTCGTCACCGGCCGACTCTTCGTACCGGGTGAACGGCGCGCGCAACGGGCTGGTCACCGCATCCTTGGCCAGCAGCCGGCTGGCCTTGAACGTCGCCGCGCCCAGCAGGACCGTGTCGCCGAAGCCGATCCGGTTCGGGATCCGGGCACCGAGGGCGCGGCCGAGCAGCGTGAGCCCACCCACCAGTGCGCTGTAGGTGCCCATGACGCCCACGTAACCGGCCAGCGGCCGGTCCGCCTCGCCGGCGTAGCTGCGCTGAACCCGCTTCGCCTTCTCGGTGACTTCCTTGACCACGCTCATGCGTCCGCCGATCCTGGCTCGGAGACCTTGCCCTGCTGCTTCGCCTTGGCCTCGTCCGGCAGCACCCGCGAGGCGGCCGCCTGGAGCTTGTTCTTCGCACCGGCGACGACCTTGTCGTCCCCGGCCATCAGGGCGTCGAACCCGGCTTCCGCGACGTCGGCCGCGGGATCCTTGGGGCCGGCGCCGAGCTTCGTGTCCTGCATGTCCGCGCGCGCGAAGAACTCGGTGTCCGTCGGGCCCGGCAGCAACGCCGTCACGGTCACGCCCTTGTCCTTCACCTCGGCGCGCAGGCCCTCGGAGAACGACGTCAGGAACGCCTTCGACGCGGCGTAGACCGCCTGGTACGGCCCGGGGGACGTGCCGGCGATCGACGAGGTGAACAGCACCCGGCCGTGGCCGCGGCCGACCATGCCGGGCACGACGCGCTTGGCCAGGTGCACGGCCGAGCGGACGTTCAGGTCGACGACCGTCAGCTGGTCCTCCAGGAGGGTGTCCCCGGCGAACTCGCCGTTGACGCCGACGCCGGCGTTCACGGCCAGTGCTTCCACCGGGCGGTCCGCGAGGTGCCGGACCAGCTCTTCGACCCCGTCCGGGGCGGCGAGGTCGGTGCGGACCGCCTCGACCTGCGCGCCGCACGCGCGGACCTCGTCCGCCGCCGCGGCGAGCTCGGCGTCCTCGGCGGCCAGCACGACGTCGAATTCGTGCCGGGCGAACTGCTTCGCCAGCTCGAGGCCGATGCCGCTCGACGCGCCGGTGACGACGGCCAGCGGCCTGGTTGCGGTGGTCATCAGTACTCCTTCCGTGCTTTCCGGCTGGCTACCCACCGCGCCGGGGCGCAATCATGGTTTCCCGGTACGCCGGGCGGGTATTTCGCGGCGGTGGGACGCATCAGACTCCGCCGCAGTGACCTGCGCGGCCCCGGCATCAAGCGGATCCGCCGCGGCCGCGGGTTCTCCTACGCCATGCCCGACGGCTCGCCGGTGACCGACGCCGAGCTCCTCGAGCGGATCAAGGGGCTGGTCATCCCGCCCGCGTGGCGGAACGTGTGGATCTGCCCGTACCCGAACGGGCACGTCCAGGCGGTCGGGACCGACGACGCCGGGCGGCGCCAGTACCTCTACCACGAGCAGTGGCGGCGGGACCGCGACGAGGAGAAGCACGACCGCGTGCTCCAGATGGCGCGCCGGCTCCCCCAGTGGCGCACCCAGGTCGAGGCCGACCTGGCGGTCGGCGGCCTGACCCGCAAGCGGGTGCTCGCGGCGGCGCTGCGGATGCTCGACCGGGGCATCTTCCGCACCGGCGGCGAGGAATACGCGGAGGAGAACGGCACCCACGGCGTCGCGACGCTGCTGCGGGAGCACGCCGCGGTCCGCGGCGACGAATGCCGGTTCTGCTACGTCGCCAAGGGCGGCCTGGACCGCGAGGTGGCGATCTGCGACGCGGAGCTGGCTTCGGTGCTGAAGTCGCTGCTGCGCAGCCGGTCCGGCAGCGACCGGCTGCTGGTCTACCGCGAGGGCGGCACGTGGCACGAGGTGCACGCGGCCGACATCAACGAGCGGTTCAAGGAGCTGGCGGGCGAGGACTGCACGGCCAAGGACATGCGGACCTGGAACGCGACCGTGCTGGCGGCGACCGCGTTCGCCGTGGCGGACCCGCCGACGTCGGAGACGGCCCGCAAGCGCGCCGAGGCGAAGGTGATGAAGGAGGTCTCGAAGGCGCTCGGCAACACCCCGGCGGTCTGCCGGTCGTCCTATGTGGACCCCCGGCTGGTGGAGGCCTACCGCGCCGAGCGGACCATCGCCCCCGCCCTCAAGCGCGCGGCGCGGCTCGAGGGCGACGAGGCCCGGGCGGTGCTGGAGAAGGCCTGCGCCCGGCTGCTCAAGGCGTCTTGACGAGTTCACCGATGGACATCACCCGACCGGGGAAGCCAGTCGGCCCGCAAGCGGCAGGAGGCACGGTGAGTGAACGTCAATCCATCCGAACGTGTACTGGCCCGCGACCGTGCTCGTCCGGGAGCCTGGGGACGATGACTTCCGAAGCCTCCCCCGTGCGCTGGCGCGCGTCGATCGGCCTCGCCGTCGGCGGCGACGGCCCGGTCTCGAGCATCGTCGAGTCCGACCACGGCAGCGAAGGTTCCGCGCGGGAGTGGATCGAGCGGAAGCTGCCGCGGACGAGGTTCCCGGCGTGGATCCCGGCCGCGCGCCGCAGCGACGGCATCGAGCTGTTCGGCCGGGTGGCGCGGGGCCGGATCGTGACGGGCCGGCTGGTGCCGACCTGGGAATCGGACGCGAGCACGGCGGTGTGGCACGCCGACCGGGCCGGCGATCACGTGCAGTGGCGCCGCTGCCCGGCCGACGGCCGCTGAAGCCTCGGAACGCTGAAGTCCGGACCGGGCGGCCACCGAACCCGTGGTCAGACCGCGTCCACGTCCGCGCGCAGCAGGCAGAACTCATTGCCCTCCGGGTCCTGCAGCACCACCCATGACTCCTCGCCGGTCTGGCCGACGTCCGCCGGGCGCGCTCCGAGGGCGGTCAGGCGGGCCAGTTCGGCCTCCTGGTCCGTGCCCGCCGGGCTCACGTCGAGGTGGAGCGGGAGCTTGCCGCGGCGCGGGTGGTCCGTGCGGGCCAGGATCAGCGTCGGCGGGCCTTCGCCGAAGCGGGCGTCGGCCGGGCCCAGCGCCAGGCCGTCCGGCTCGTGGCCGATCACCTCGTAGCCGAGGACCGCGCACCAGAACTCCGCCAGCCGGTCCGGGTCGTGGCAGTCCAGCACGAGTTCGGTGATCCGGCAGGCCATCCGCTCACTTCCGTTCCGACTCGGCCACCGCCGCGGCTTCGTCGTCGTCCATCGCCTTCGTGTCCCGCGGCGGCAGGAACGGCTCCTCCTGGTCGTCCGCGTGTCCCGCCTCGATCGTGCGGCCGCGGGCCAGTTCCGCGTCCAGCTCGGCCCCCAGCAGGATCGCGAGGTTGGAGATCCACAACCATACAAGGAACACGATCACCCCGGCCAGGGAACCGTAGGTCTTGTTGTACGAACCGAAATTCGCGAGGTACAGCGCGAATCCGCCGGACGCCAGCACCCACAGCACCACGGCCAGCAGCCCGCCCGGCGTCAGCCACTTGAACGACGGCTGCCGGACGTTCGGCCCCACCCAGTACAGCAGCGCGAACGCCACGCTGACCAGCACCGCGATCACCGGCCACTTCGCGATCTCCCACACCAGGACCCCGGTCGAGCCGAGCCCGATCAGGTCGCCGAGCCGGCGCGCGACCGAGCCCGTCGCGACCACGCCCAGCGCACACACCGCCAGCAGCACCACGATCGCGACCGTCAGCACGACGCGTAGCGGGACGACCTTCCAGATCGGCCGGCCCTCGGGCATGCCGTAGATCGCGTTCGACGCCCGCATGAACGCGCCGATGTAGCCAGACGCCGACCACAGCGCGCCGAGCAGGCCGAGGATCGCCAGCGGGCCCGCCAGGCTCCGCGAGCCCGTCAGCTCCTTGATCGCGCTGACGATGATCTCCTTGCCCTGGCCCGGCACGAGCTGGTTGACGTTGTCGATCACGGTCTGGATCTTGTCCGGGCCGAGCAGGCCGAGGATCGCGGTGAGCACGATGATGCCCGGGAAGAGCGACAGCACGCCGTAGTAGGTGAGCGCCGCGGCCCAGTCGGTCAGGTTGTCCCGGTTGAACTGCTTGAAGGTCCGTTTGAGCACGCCGCCCCAGGTTCGCTTCGACAGCTCGCCCGGTCCGTCGGTTTCTTTCTCTCGTCTGGCCACCGTCGGTACCTCCTGCTCCGTTCCGGCGGGCATACCCCGTCCGGGAGTGGGTATGCCTCTTTGGCCACCGGAAGCAGGAGGAAGCCGTGCCCGAAGTCAGCCGTGTGATCGACGTACCGCCCGACGCCGTCTTCGCCGTGCTGGCCGACGGCTGGCTCTACGGGGGGTGGGTGGTCGGCAGCTCGCACATCCGCGCCGTCGACGACGACTGGCCCGCGGTGGGCTCGCGGATCCACCACAGCGTGGGCCCGTGGCCGATCCACATCCAGGACGTCACCGTCGTCCGGGCGGTCGAGCCGGGCCTGTCGCTGTCCTTGGAGGCCCACGGCTGGCCGCTGGGCGCCGCCGCCGTCGGCCTGACGCTCGTCCCCCACGGCGACGGGCAGACGCTGGTCCGGATGACCGAGCACATCACCCGCGGGCCCGGCAAGGTGCTCCCGGAGGCGGTGCAGGCCCTCATCGCCAAACCGCGCAACACGGAGTCCCTGGCCCGGCTCGCCGACCTCGCCATGGGCAAGCACGCCCGCGCCCAGCACGGCCACCCGAGCCCGTAGGCCGCGCCCCGCGCCTTCCCTGCTCGTGTGGTCAAGCCGCTCACGAGCGGACCTCAGCCGCAGCGCGCCCCGGCGGACCGCCCGTATCCCGGCGCCCCAGCGGCCTCAGCCGTAGATCGCCCGGTGGGCCGCCCGGATCACCGCCGCGTATCCGCCGCCCAGCATCCCCGCCCGGGCCATCGCCGCGCGGGCCGCGTTTGCTCCCGGGCCGCCGTGGACCGCTCCGCCGGGGTGGGCCGATGCGCCCGCCAGGTACAGCCTGTCCACCGGGGTGTCCGCGCGGCCCGTGCCCGGTACCGGGCGGAAGAACAGCTGCTGGTGGATCGCCGTCGTCCCCCCGTTGATCGCGCCGCCGACCAGGCCCGGGTTGTGGCCCGCCAGCTCCGCCGGTCCCTGGGGGTAGCGGGCCTTGATCAGCTTCGTGAACCCCGGCGCGTTCGCCTCGACCAGCTCCTCGATCCGCTTGACCCGCCGATCCAGCGCCGCCCGGTTCTCCACCGTGCCGCGCGGCACGTGCGTGTACGCCCACGCCGCCTCCGTGCCCGCCGGCGAGCGCGTCGGGTCGCTCGTGGTCATCTGGCCGAGCAGCAGGAACGGCCGGCGGGGGGTCCGGCCGCGGGCGAGCTCGCCTCCGAACGCCGACAGCCCGTCGAGGTCCGTTCCGAGGTGGATCGTGCCCGCGCCGCGCGCTCCTTCGGCCGTCCACGGGATCGGGCCGGACAGCGCCCAGTCCACCTTCACCGTCGCGCTGTCCCATTCGAACTTGCCGAGGTCCTCGACCATCCGGGGCGGCAGCCACTCCTCCCCCACCAGCTCGCGGTACAGCACCGGGGCCGGCACGTCGGCGAGGACGGCCTTGCGCGCCCGCACCGGGTCGCCGTCGGCGTCCCGCACCCCCAGCGCCCGCCCGCCGCCGACGAGGACTTCCCGCACCGGACGTCCACGGTGGACCGTTCCGCCGCGCGACTCGAGCCGGCGGACCAGCGCCGCGGCCAGCTCGCCCGCGCCCCCTTCGGGCACGGGGAAGCCCTCGTCCTGGCCGATCATCGCGAGCAGCCAGCCGAACACCGCGCTGCCGGCGTTGTCGACCGAAAGATCGCTGTGCGCGGAGTTCCCGGCCAGCAGCAGCTTCGCGCCTTCGCCGGCGAACAGCTCGTCGCCGAAGCGGCGTGCGGGCAGCGTCAGCATGCGTGCCAGCCGCAGTGCGTCGCCGGTTCCGGTGCGGCGCAACAGCTTCAGCGCCGGACGGACCGGCGGGAACGGCGTGAACAACGCGTTCAGCAGCGGCTCGCGAACCTCGCGCCACTGCTCGAACAACCTCCGCCACGCGTCTCCGTCGCCTGGGGCGAACTCGTCGGCCGACGCCGCCGTGCGGTCGATGTCCCGCGAAAGCACCGCGCACCGGTCGTCGGGCAGCACGTGCGCCAGTACGTCGGGCGCGTGCCGCCAGCGCAGGCCGTGCTCGTCCAGCCGCAGGCCCCGGATCACCGGCGACACCGCCGAAAGCGGGTAGAAGGCGCTGAACAGGTCGTTGCGGAAGCCCGGCGCGGTGACTTCGGCGGTCCGGACGGCACCCCCGACGTGCTCGGTCGCCTCCAGGACCAGCACCGACCAGCCCGCGTCGGCCAGGAGGTTCGCCGCCACCAGGCCGTTGTGCCCGGCACCGATCACCACGGCGTCGACGGCTTCCGTACTCACTCCGGCCTCCCGGCTGGTCAGGCTTGCGACTGGTGGCTCGGCCCGACCCGGGTGAGGGAGCGGAGCCGGGCCAGTACCCCGTCGCGGCGCGGCGGGGCCAGGGGCGGGCTCGCCGCTCCCGCGCCCGATCGGAGCCCGGCGACCAGGTCGGCGAGCGCGGCCGCGGCGTCATACCGAGGTTGCCAGCCCAGCGCCGTCTCCGCCAGCGTGGTGTCCCCGAGCGCGGCGCGGTCGGCCAGCTCGAGCCAGCCCGGGTGCACCGGCAGCACCCCGCCCAGCCAGGCGGCCCGGATCGCGAGCTGCACCGCCGGCTTCGGCACCGGAACGCGGGTGCCACCCAGGACACCGGCCAGCGCGTCCGCGTCGAGCACCTCCGGCGCGGCCAGGTTGACCGCGCCGGTGAAGCCCTTGCCGAGGATCAGCCGGATGGCTTCGGCGACGTCGGTGGTGTGCACCACCTGCGCCCGCAGGTCCGTCCACAGCGGAACCGGCAGCCGCCGCCCGCCGACGAGGTGAGCGGGCACCGCCGGGCCGAGCAGCCAGCGCGCGAACTCCCCCGCCGCACTCCGGTGCAGGATCGCGCACGGCCGGATCCGGGCCACCCCGACCTGCGGGTACTCCTCTTCGAACCGGTCCACCAGGGTTTCCAGCGCGGCCTTGCCGCGGCTGTAGGCGCTGCCCGCGATGCCGTCGCACGGCCAGTCCTCGGCCACCTTCTCCCAGCGGGGCGCCGGCCCGTAGGCGGCCACGGACGAGGCGACGACCAGGTGCGGCACGCGAGCGCCCGCCGCGGCGGCGAGGACGTGCCGGCTGCCTTGGTCGTTGGTGCGCCACATCGGCGGGTCGCCGCGCACCGGCGAGATCGCCCACGCCAGGTGGACGACGGCGTCCGCGCCCGTGAACACCTCGGCCAGCTCCTCCTCCGCGCCGGGGAGGCCGATGTCGACCGCCCGCCAGGCCGCCCGGCGATAGGGCTCGGCCGTGGTGTCGGGCAGCCGTCGCGCGAGCCCGACCACATCGTGGCCGGGCTCGAGCGCGTCCAAAAGTGCCGTTCCGACGTTCCCGGTGGCCCCGGTGATCACGATGCGCACCCGAAAGGCTTACCCGGTGTCGCAGTCGCGAAACTCAGTGACAACCGGGGGCTTCGCCCCGGGCCGGGGGCTTCGCCACCCGGACCCCGAAAGCTCAGACCAGGTCACGAGGAATCCGCCGATGCCAGTTCCGCGAGACGATCCGCCGGGCCCCGTCATAGCCGTCGAGCTGCGCGTCGATGACGAACTCGGTATCGGTGCACGAGACGCGCGTGCGGGTCTCGCTGCGCGCCACCCAGTCACCGCGCGCGAAGGTGACGTCCCACGTGGTTTCCGCCACCGGGGAGCAGAAGTCGTCGGCGACCCAGCTGTAGCGCTCGCGGACGTCCCGGGTGACTTCCAGGTCGAGGTCGTCGTAGCGGACGGTCCCCGCGTTCTTCACGATGTCCAGCGCCGACCGGTAGTCGACGAGGTCACGCGAGACCGTCCAGCGCTGCTCCCCCGGCGTCACGGCCGTCACGGACATCGGCGGCGCGCCCTCGGGTTCGCCGAACGGCCGGGCCGGCAGCTCGTCCGGCTCGGCGACCGGGCGCACCGGCAGCTCGAGCGCGCTGCGTCCGGTGTGGACACTCAGCAGCACCGGGGTCGGCGGCGGCCAGGCCAGCGGCCAGTACGACGTCGACAGCGACAGCCGGATCCGGTGCCCGGCCGGGAAAGCCTGCGCAACGGCGTTCAGCTCGATCTCGACCGGGCAGCGCTCGCCCGGCTCCATCGGCGACGGCTCGTCGTGGCCGTCGCGGTGGGTCAGGTTGAGCAGCCCGTAGGTGACGCGCGTGGCCCGGCCGTCCGGGGCGACGTCGGACAGGCGCGCCGCCACCATCGCGACCGGCTGGTCCGCCGAGACCTCCAGCCGCACCTTCGGGGAGCCGAGGATCTCGCAGCGCTCGGTGAGCACGTCGGTGTCGAACACCAGCGACCCGCCGTCCTCTTCGCGCTGGTCGTAGGGCAGGTCCGGCGGCGCGCTGTAGGACGCCCACTTCCCGGAGAACTGCCCGACCGACAGCGGCGACGAGACCGTCAGCGCCTCGTCGGGCACCGTCTCCCCCGGCCGCGCGAGGCGGTGCGGGGTCAGCGGCAGCTCCTGCGGCTCGACGTGCGGCGACGGCCAGGTGGCCTCCCCGACCCAGCGGCCGGGGCGGTCTTCGTAGGACGTCGACGGCGGCACGCTCTCCTGCATCCAGGTGCGCAGCATCGGCCCCTCCATGGCGCCGTTCTCTTCCCCGCGCAGCCAGTGGTCCCACCACCCGACGACTTCCTGGAGGTAGCCGATCGCCGGGCCGGGCTCGCCGAGGTGCGGGTACTTGTGCGACCACGGGCCGATCAGCCCGCGCCGCGGCACGTCGAGGTGGGCCAGCAGCCGGATCACGGCGTTCGAATAGCCGTCGGCCCAGCCGCTCGACGCCAGCACCGGCACCTGGACGTCGCTGTAGTTCTCCGACACCGACGCGTGCCGCCAGTAGTCGTCCCGGCGCTGGTGGCCGAGCCAGTTCTCGATCCACAGGCTGCAGCCGTCCAGCCGCTCCCGCCACATCTCCCGCCACCGCTCGCCGACGACCGCCGGGTCGGGCGGCAGCGTGGCGTAGGCGAACATCGTGCCGGACTCGGCGACGTTGTCCGACAGCAGGCAGCCGCCCATGTAGTGCATGTCGTCGGCGAAGCGGTCGTCGGTGAACGACGAGATCACGATCGCCCGCAGGCTCGGCGGCTTCCGCGCCGCGACCTGCAGCGCGGCGAACGCGCCCCACGAAATCCCCATCATCCCGGTATCGCCGGTGCACCACGGCCGGGCCGCGATCCACTCGAGGACTTCTTCGGCGTCGAGCTGCTCGCGTTCGAGGTACTCGTCGGCCAGGACGCCCTCGGACTCGCCGGTGCCGCGGATGTCCACGCGCACGCAGGCGTACCCGTGCCCGGCGAGGTAGGGGTGGTGGATGGAGTCGCGGGGCGCGGTGAGGTCCCGCTTGCGGTAGGGGATGTATTCGAGGATCGCCGGCACCGGATCGGTGTCCGACGAGACCGGCCGCCAGATGCGGGCGGACAGGACGGTCCCGTCGGACATCGGGATCCGGACGTGGTCTTCCTCGGTGATTTCGTACGGCAGCGAGGTGACGGCTCGCAAGAGCAACTTCCTCCCGGGGTTACGCGTTGGGCTGCAGCAGGATCTTCTGAGCGCCGTCGAGCTTCTTCTGGAAGATCTCGTACGCGCGGGGCGCTTCGGCCAGCGGCAGCTTGTGGGTGGCGAAGCCTTCGACGCCGAGCGGGTCGCCGTCGCCGGTGAGCACCGGCATGATGGCGTCCAGCCAGTGCCGGACGTTGGCCTGGCCCATCCGCAGCTGGATCTGCTTGTCGAACAGCTCCATCATCGGCATCGGGTCGACCATCCCGCCGTAGACGCCGGACAGCGAGATCGTGCCGCCGCGGCGGACGCTGTCGATCGCGGCGTAGAGCACGCTCAGGCGGTCGATGCCGGCCTTCTCGGTGATCTTCTCGCCGAGCGGCTGCGGCAGCAGCCCGACGAGGGTGTGCGCCAGCTTGCCGACCGGGGCGCCGTGCGCCTCCATGCCGACCGCGTCGATCACCGAGTCCGCGCCGCGCCCGTGCGTCAGCTGCCGGATGGAGTCGCCGATCTCCTTGTGGTCACGCGTGTCGAGCGCGGTGGCGCCGTGTTCGCGGGCCCGGGCGAGGCGCTCGGGCACCAGGTCGACGCCGATCACCTGGCCGGCCCCGCGGTGCCGCGCGATCCGGCAGGACATCTGCCCGATCGGGCCGAGCCCGAAGACGACGACCGTGCCGCCCTCCGGGACGTTCGCGTACTCGACGGCCTGCCAGGCGGTCGGGACGACGTCGGAGAGGTAGACGAACCGCTCGTCCGGCGGGCCGTCCGGGACCTTGATCGGCCCGTAGTGGGCCTGCGGCACCCGCAGGTACTCGGCCTGGCCGCCCGGGACCTGGCCGTAGAGCTTGGTGTAGCCCAGCAGCGAAGCGCCCTTGCCGTGCTGCTTGACCTGGGTCGTTTCGCACTGCGACTGCAGGCCGCGCTCGCACATCCAGCAGTGGCCGCACGAGATGTTGAACGGGACCACCACGCGGTCCCCCGGCTTGAGGTTCTTCACCTCCGGCCCGACCTCTTCGACGACGCCCATCGGCTCGTGGCCGAGGATGTCGCCCTCGGTCATGAACGCGCCCAGCACCTCGTACAGGTGCAAGTCGGAGCCGCAGATCCCGCTCGAGGTGACCCGCACGACCGCGTCCGTGGCCTCCTCGATCTTCGGGTCCGGCACCTCTTCGACGCGGACGTCGCGTTTGCCGTGCCAGGTCACTGCCTTCATGGCTCTCCCTTTCCGCGTGCGGCTGTCTCCGCCCCGGCTTCCCCCGGGTAGCGGCGGACAAACCCGCCGGGCTCAGGTGAGGGCGTCCGCCACCAGGTACACGCCCGCGGCCACGAGGGCCGCGGCGGGGAAGGTCAGGACCCAGCCCAGCACGATGTCCCGCGCGATGCCCCACCGCACGGCCGACAGCCGCCGGGTGGCGCCGACACCCATGATCGCCGCCGTGATCACGTGCGTCGTCGAGATCGGCGCCTTCACCGCGAACGCCGTGACGTACAACACCGACGACGCCACCGACTCGGCGACGAAGCCGTGCGGCGGGTCGAGCGGGAACACCCGCCTGCCGAGCGTCCGCATGATCCGCAGGCCACCCGAATAGGTGCCGAGCGACAAGGCCGCGGCGCACAGCAGCGTCACCCACAGCGGGACGGCGAACGTCGACTGCTCTCCCGCCGCCACCAGCGCCAGCACGATCACGCCCATGCCCTTCTGGGCGTCCTGCAGGCCGTGGCCGAGCGCGAGCGCCGACGCGGAGACGATCTGGAGCCGGCGGAACACCCGGCCGCTGCGGTGCGGGTTCGCGCGGCGCAGCAACCACAGCGCCCCGACCATCGCGAGGTAGCCGAGGCCCAGCCCGAGCAGCGGGGACGCCACCATCGGGATCAGCACCTTTTCCCCGATGCCGGCCCAGTGCACGGTGCTCGCGGCGGTCAGCGCGGCGCCGACCATCCCGCCGATCAGCGAGTGCGATGACGACGACGGGAGCCCGAAGTACCAGGTGATCAGGTTCCACGTGATGGCCCCGGCCAGCGCGGCGAAGACCACGGTGAGCGCGTCCGGCCCGGGCGGGACGTCGATGATCCCCTTGGCCACCGTCGCGGCGATGCCGGTGGACAGCAGCGCGCCCGCGAGGTTCATCACCGCCGCGAGCACCAGCGCGGCGCGCAACGTCAACGCGCGCGTCGACACCGCGCTGGCGATGGCGTTCGCCGCGTCGTGGAAGCCGTTGGTGTAGTCGAAGACCAACGTCAGCACGATCACGGTGACCAGGGCGGCCGTGCCCGTCACTAGGACTCCTTGACGGCGATGGTCTGCACCACGTCGCCGATGTGCTCGAAGGCGTCGGCGGCCAGCTCGAACTGCTCGACGACCTCCTTGGTCTTCAGCACCTCGAGGGCGTCGCCGCCCGGCTCGAACAGGTGGGCCAGCATCCGGCGGTAGATGCGGTCGGCCTCGTTCTCCAGTTCGTTGATCTCGATCCAGAACGGCTCGAGATCGCCGACCTTGGCCAAGCCGGGCATCGAGGCGGCCGTCAGCTCGGCGGCGCGGGACAGCACCCGGATCAGGAGATCCGTCCCCGGCGGGAACGCGTCGATGCGGTAGAGCACGGCCAGGTCGGCCGCGGTGTCCATGAAGTCCAGCACGTCGTCGATCTTGGCGGCGAGGGCCTGGATGTCCTCGCGGTCGAACGGCGTCACGAACGAGCTGTTGAGCTCCACCATGATCGTGTGGGTCAGCTCGTCACCCTGGTGCTCCACCTCGTGCAGGCGCTTCGCGAGCGCTTCCCGTTCACCGGGCTCCGCGACCACCAGGTCGCTCAGCAGCGCCGTCGCGGTGACCAGGTTCGCCGCCGCGTCGGTGAGCAGGTCGAAGAACCGGGTGCCCCGGGGGGTGAATCGCATGGACGTCCCTTCGTCAACGCACGACGTTCGCCGCCGGGTACCCGCTCCGGCGGCACGTTTAACTCGCGATCTCCGGGAAATCATGACTCCATGACCACTCCCGGATCCCGGCGCCTGAGAGTACTGCTCTGGCACGTGCACGGCTCGTGGGCCGACGCTTTCGTCCGCGGACGCCACGACTACCTCGTGCCGGTTTCCCCCGACGGCGCGCCCTGGGGCCTCGGCAAGGCCGGGCGGAACTGGCCTTCGGTGACCGAAGTACCGCTCGACCGGCTCGCCGAGGCCGAGCCCGACGTCGTCGTCCTGCAACGCCCGGAAGAGCTGGACCTCGTAGCGCACCTGGGCGTGCCCGCCGTCTACGTGGAACACAACGCGCCCCGGCCGTACGCCGCTTCGAGCGAGCACCCGCTCGCCGGGCGGTCCGACATCACCGTGGCGCACGTGACCCACTTCAACGCGACGATGTGGGACTGCGGCCGCGCGCCGGTGACCGTCGTGCCGCACGGCATCCCCGATCCGGGACCGCGCTACACCGGTGAGCTCGCCGCCGGCGTGTCGATGATCAACGAGCCGGTGCGCCGGCGGCGCGTCACCGGCGCGGATCTCCTGGACACGCTCGCCGGGGCCGCCCCCGTCGACGTGTTCGGCATGGGCACCGGGGAGCTGACCGCACCGCTGCGCGGCCGGGGCGACGTCCCGGCGCCCGCGCTGCACGACGAGATCGCCCGCCGCCGCGTCTACCTGCACACCGCCCGGTGGACCTCGCTGGGGCTGTCCCTTTTGGAGGCGATGCACCTGGCGATGCCGGTCGTCGTCTTCGCCGCCACCGAGGCGGTCGAAGCGGTGCCGTCCGACGCGGGCGTGCTCTCCACCGACGTCTCGGTGCTGGCGCGGGGCTTCCGCGAACTGGTGCACGAGCCGGACTTCGCGGCGCTCGCCGGCAAGAACGCCCGGGAGCACGCCCTCAAACACTACGGGCTGAACGCCTTCCTGACCGCTTGGGACCACCTCCTCGCCGAGACGGCCCGTTGACCCGAAGGGACCACTGTCGATGAAGATCGCGATGGTGTCGGAGCACGCCAACCCGCTGGCCGCGCTGGGCGAGGCCGACGCGGGCGGCCAGAACGTCCACGTCGCGGAGCTGTCGGCCGCGCTGGCCCGGGCGGGCCACGACGTCACCGTCTACACGCGACGGGAGAGCCGGGAGGAGCCACCCGAGGTCTGGACGTCCCAGGGGTACCGCGTCGTGCACGTGCCCGCCGGCCCGGCGCGCAAGGAGCCGAAGGACCACCTCCTGCCCTACATGGGCGAGTTCGGCAGCTTCCTGCGGGACCGGTGGGCGGCCGAGCGGCCCGACCTGGCGCACGCGCACTTCTGGATGTCCGGCCTCGCGACTTCGTTGGCGGCGAGCGCGACCGGGACGCCGGTGACCCAGACCTTCCACGCCCTCGGCGTGGTCAAGAAGCGCTACCAGGGCGACCAGGACACCAGCCCCGCCGACCGGATCCGCCTCGAGCGGATCATCGGCAGGCAGGCCGGCCGCGTGATCGCCACCTGCTCCGACGAAGTCTTCGAGCTGTCCCGCCTCGGCGTGCCGCGGTCGCGGATCTCGATCGTCCCCTGTGGCGTCGACCTCGACCGGTTCACCCCGGACGGGCCGGTGGCCCGCCGCCGGCTGGCCCACCGGCTGGTCGCCGTCGGCCGGCTGGTCCCGCGCAAGGGGTTCGACACCGCGATCACCGCGCTCGCTCAGCTGCCGGAGACCGAGCTCGTCATCGCCGGCGGCCCCGAGCGCGGCAAGCTGTCCCAGGACCCCGAGGTGGCGCGGCTGCGGCAGCTGGCCGACCGGCTCGGCGTCGGCGGCCGCGTGCGCTGGCCCGGCCAGGTGTCGCGGGAGCACATGCCTGCCCTGCTGCGCTCGGCCGACGCCGTGGTGTGCACGCCGTGGTACGAGCCGTTCGGGATCGTGCCGCTGGAAGCGATGGCCTGCGGCGTCCCGGTGGTCGCGGCCGCGGTCGGCGGCCTGACCGACACCGTCGTCGACGGCGTGACCGGGCTGCTGGTCCGCCCGCGCCAGCCGAAGGAACTCGCGTCCCGGCTCCGGCGGCTGATCGACGACCCGGCCCTGTGCCACGCCTACGGCACCGCGGGCCACGACCGCGCGGTGGCCCGCTACTCCTGGGACCGCGTCGCCGCCGACACGCTGCGCGCGTACCACAAGCTGGTCCCGGAAACGGCGATCACCGCCGAAGCCCGCTGACCGTAGCTTTCACGTGAAAGCTACGGGCCCGGGGGGCGCGGGGGCGGGGTGGCGGGGGCCCGGGGCGGGCGGGGGGGGGCGTCGGGTGTGGAGAAGGCGGCACGCCAATGACAAAG
>NZ_JBEZYB010000097.1:0-26786 GCF_040638285.1 Amycolatopsis sp. NPDC026612 | reverse complement strand
AAACCCAAATAAAAACTTTTGTTATGTGTTTCATCTGGCTTCTCTTACAAATAAATCGGGCCCCGGGGTCCTACACCCCCCCCCACGGCCACATTGGGGCGCTTCAGTGTCGGCCGGACGCCAGCCGGTAGGCGCCCACCGTCAGTTCCGCGCACGTGCGCCACGTGAAGTTCGCCGCGTGCGCGCGCCGCGAGGCTGACGTTGCCACCGCGTGCGGGTCCGTCACCGCTGTCCGCAGCGCTTCCGCCAGGCCGTCCACGTCGCCGTACGGGACCAGGCTGGCGCACTCGCCCGCCACCTCGCGCAGGGCCGGGATGTCCGTGCAGACCACCGGGACGTCCGAGGCCATCGCCTCCAGCACCGGCAGCCCGAACCCCTCGTCGCGCGAGGGCAGCACCAGCGCCGACGCGCCCGCCACCACCGTGCGCAGGTCCACATCGGACAGATAGCCGGTCTGGCTCCGCCGGGCACCGCGCGGAAAGGGGCCCGGCCCCGCGAACACCAGGTCCGGCAGGTCCGGTGCGGCGTCGTGCGTGCGGGTCAGCCAGTCCAGGCCCTTCCGCGGCCCCGCGGCCCCGGCGAACAGCAGGTACCGGGCGGGCAGCCCCAGCCGGGCCCGCCGCTCGTCGTCCGGGGGGCGCGCGGTGAACCACGCCGGGTTCACGCCCAGCGGCGTCACGACGATCTTTTCGCGGTCGACGTCCAGGCGGGTCGCCACCGCGTCCGCCACCGCCGCCGTCGGGGTGCAGATGACGTTCGCCCGGCGCGCGCCGCGGCGGACCAGCGTCGGGAGGTCACGGTCGCTCGGGGCGAGCTCCGCGGGATGGTCGAAGAAGGCCAGGTCGTGGATCGTCACCACCCCGGCCGCCCGGACCCGGCCCGGCAGCACGAAGTTCGTGCCGTGCACGACGTCGGTCGGCCCGGCGAACAGCTCCACCGGCGGGAAGTCCGACCGCAGCCACGCCATCCGCAGCAGCCGCGCCGCCACCGGCATCCCCCGGGCCTGCGCACCGTACGGGAGCACGTGCCGCAGCCGCCGCCAGCCGCGCAGCGTGAATGCCACGGCGCGCGTGTCGACCTCCGGGATCGACACCAGCTCTTCGATCAGCGCGGAGGTGTACCGGCCGATCCCGGTGCGCGAGCCGAGCAGCGGCGTGCCGTCGAGGAGGACGCTCAGGGACCTAGCCACGACGGAGCCGTTGCTTCGCGACCTTGATCGCCCGGCCACCCACGCGCCGCGCCAGCTCACCGGGCCCGCCCGCGTCGAGGTACTCGCGGATCAGGTCCACGTCCCGCCGCAGCATCGCCCGGCCGCGCACCGCCGGCGTCGTCACCAGGTCCGCCGCCCCGGGCAGCCGGTCGGCCGCCGGCCGCGGGTCGCGGCAGAACTCCACCAGCGGCTTCAGCGCTTCGGGCCAGGCGAACCGCTGGGCGACGACGGCGAGCCGCTCGACGCAGCCCGCGGCGAACTCCTCGTCGTACAGTGCCTTTTCGAGCGCGTCGGCCAACGCGGCGTCGTCTTCGGCCGGGACGACGACGCCGAGCTTCTCCGTTCGGACCAGATCGGCGAAGGCGTCGCCGTCGGTGGTGACGATGGGCAACCCCGCCCACAGGTAGTCGAGGACGCGGGTGCGGAACGCGAACGTCGTCTCGACGTGTTCGTAGTGCGTCGTGACGCCGCAGTTCGCGTCGAGCAGCCAGTTCTGGCGGTCGTGGTAGGGCACCCACTGCTCGTTGAAGTAGACGTGCTTGCCGGTCAGGCCCAGCGAATCGGCCAGCCGGATCGTCCGCGCGCCGATGTCCATCTCGGCGACCTCGGGGTTCGGGTGCTTCATACCGAGGAACACGAGCCGGACGTCGCCGCGGTTCCGCCGCAGCCGGTCGATCGCGCGGACGAGCGTCAACGGGTCGAACCAGCTGTACACCCCGCCCGCCCACAGCACGACGTGGTCGGTGCCGCCGATGCCCAGCGACGAGCGCAGCCCCGGCCCGGTGCGCACCGGCGGCTCCGGGGGCAGGCCGAAGGGGACGACCGCGAGCAGCGACTGCGTCGTCGGGTCGGCGTCGTAGAGGCGCGGGGAAAGCCGGCCCATCGCCGCGAGGTGGCCCAGCCAGAAGTGCCGCTGCCGCTCGGACGCGCAGAGGAAGAAGTCGCCGCGTTCGAGCTGCGCGTCCAGCACCTTCGTGACGCCGGCGAGGTCGGCCGCGCGCTTGTCGTCGGCGATGCCCTTGCCCTGCTCCAGCAGTTCGAGGTGCATCGGGTCGTACAGGTCGGCGACGACGATCTTGCCGCTGTGCTGCTTCTTCAGCGACGGCGCCAGTTCCAGCACGTGGCCCTGCAGGATGACGACGTCGGCCCAGGCGATCGGCGCGTCCAGCTCACGGTGCTTGCCCGCGCTGACCCGGAACGGCGCGGGCGGCGGCGTCGCGAGGGGGTTGGTCGTGACGAGGTGGACGTCGTGTTCGACGGCGAGGGCCAGCGCGATGTTCCAGGCGCGGATCGCCGGGCCCGCCATCCGCTCGGCGAGCGCGTCGCCGGTGAGCACCAGGATCTTCCGGCGCTGCCCGAACGCCTTCTCGATGCCGAACGCCTCGACGAGGATGTCGTGCGCGGCCAGGTAGCGCGGCAGCGGGTACGCGGGCTCCAACGCCTTGCGCAGCAACGGAAGCAGGTCGGCGTCGGTGCGGACGCGGGCGGCCTGCTCGATCGCCCGGGACTCCGCCAGCGACGGCAGCTGTTCGACGAACTGGTCGATCGCCAGCAGCCCGGCGAGCGTGGTGCGGGGGATGGCGACGTCGCCGGCTTCGATCGGGCCGACGCCCTGTTCGAGGTCGAGCTGGGTGGCGTCGAGCTCGCCGCGGGCGGTGGCCCGGCGCACGGCCAGTGCGAGCGCCGCGGGCAGCGCGCGGGCCAGGGTTTCGTCGGAGAGGTTCTTGTACAGCGCGGCCAGGGCGTTGCGCTCCAGCAGGAACGTCTCGCGGCCGGTTTCCGGTACGTCGACCGACGCCATCGTGCCGTGGTGGCGGTGGTAGGCGACCGACTCCGGGACGTACCGGACGCGCCAGCCGCGGAGGTTGAGCCGCCAGCCGAGGTCGACGTCCTCGTAGAACATGAAGAACCGCTCGTCGAAGCCGCCGAGCTCGGCGAACACGCTCGCGCGGACGAACAGCGCGGAGCCGGTGCCGAACAGGACGTCCTTCGCGACCTCGTGCTCGGCGGCCGGGACGTCGGCCAGCGGCGAGCCGGCGTGGCGCTTGTAGCCCATGCCGAACCAGGTCAGCCCGCCGTCGACGAAGTCGGTGCCGGTGCCGTCCCAGTCGAGGACCTTGCTGGCCACGGCGGCGACGCGGGGCTGGGCGCGCAGCTCGGCGACCGCGGCGGAGACCCAGCCGGGCGCCGGGCGGGCGTCGTTGTTGAGGAAGCCGAGGACCGTGCCCTTCGCGTGCTTCGCGCCGAGGTTGCAGCCGCCCGCGAAGCCGGTGTTGCGGCCGGCCTCGATCACGTGGGCTCCGGGGACGGCCTCGCGGATGCGCGCGGCGTCGTCCGAGGTGCCGGCCGAGTTGTCGACGCAGATCAGCTCGAGCCCGGGGTAGTCGTGCTCGGCGAGCGCGCGCAGGCAGGTGATCGTGTCGTCGGCGCCGTGGTAGTTCACCACGATCACGGAGACGAGCGGGTGCGGTTCCGCCTGCGCCAAAGCCAGCTCCTCGTCGTCGGGTCGAAGGGCAAGCTTAAAGGCCCGCCCACGCCTCCCAGACCGCGCCTCGGCCCAGCGCCGCGCGACGGCTGATCTTGCGGCGGGCCAGCAACGCGGCCGGTAACCGCGCGGCCACCTCGGCCAGCACCCGCCACCGCAGGCCCGGCCGGAAGTTCGCCGCGGCCGGACGGCCCGGCCGCAGCGGCAGCACGGCGGTCAGCGCCACGAACCCGACCAGCTGCCGGGCCGCAACCTCGCGGGGCGCGCAGCGGAGCAGCATCAGCAGCCGGTTGCGCTCGTTCCAGCGGTGGAACAGGGGTGAGCCCAGCTCGCTGCTGACGCCGTGGGCGTGCCGGACGCGGGCGTCCGGCACCGCGACGACGTCCCACCCGGCCAGCCGCAGCCGCCACGCCGTGTCGGTGTCCTCGTAGTAGCAGAAGAATCCGGCCGGGACGCCGTCCACGCTCTTCAGGGCGTCGGTGCGCAGCAGAGCCGCGCCGCCGCAGAAGCCGAACACTTCGCCGGCGGGCTCGGTGACGTCGGCGCCGTGGCCGTCGGCGGTCAACCGGACGCCGGCGGACTGCGTGGTGCCGTCGGGCCGCACGAGCAGCGAGGTCGCCGCGGCGGCCAGCGGCGCCTTCTCGAGCGCGTCCTCCAGCGTCGCGAGCCAGTCCGGCGCGGGTTCGGCGTCGTCGTTCAGCCACGCCATGAGCGGGGTCTCCACCCGGCCGGCCGCGACGGCGAGCGCTCCCGCGTAGCCGGTGTTGCGCGGCAGGCGGAGCACCCGCGGCCGCGACGGGTGGGCGGCGAGCAGGGCGGCGGTGCCGTCGCCGGAGGCGTTGTCGACCACGAGCGTCCGATGTGGACGCGTCTGCGCGGCCAGCGCGTCGAGGCAGGCCGTGATGTGCCCGGCACCCCGCCAGGTCACGACTACCACCGTGGTGGCGGGATTCGCGGTCACGTCCCGCACAATAGCCGCGTGCCCGAACTGGTCGTGCTCGCCGAGCAGCTCCTCGCGCCCGTGCCCGGTGGCACCGGGCGCTACACGGCCGAGCTGCTCCCCACGCTCGCGAAGACCGCGCCGCCGGGCTGGACGGTGTCCAGCGTCGTCGCGCGGCACGCCGACGTGGAAGCGGCGCGCGTGCCCGGCGTCGAAGGCCCCCGGGTGCTGCGGATCTCGCCGCGGGCGCTGGTCGCCGCGTGGCAGCTGGGCCTGCGCTGGTGGCCCGGCGGCGACGCGGTGCACGCGCCGACGCCGTTCGCGCCGCCGCGCGCCCCGGCCGGGCGGACCCTCAGCGTGACCGTGCACGACACCGTGCCGTGGACCCACCCCGAGACCCTCACCGCGCGCGGGGTGAGCTGGCACCGGTCGATGATCGCGCGGGCCGCGCGCCGGGCGTCCGGGCTCGTTGTGCCCACGCGGGCGGTCGCCGACGAGCTGGCGGTGCTCATCGACGTCGACGTCCCGGTGCGCGTGGTGCCGCACGGCGTGCGGGTGCCGTCCGGTTCGGCCGACCTGGACCTCCCGGACCGGTACGTGCTGGCCGTCGGCACGATCGAGCCGCGCAAGGGCATCGACGTGCTGGTCGACGCCGTCGCGGCGCTGGAGGGCACGGTGCTCGTGCTGGCCGGGCAGCCGGGCTGGGGCGGCATCGACCCGGTGGCGCTGGCGGCCGAGCGCGGCCTGCCGGCGGACCGGCTGCGTGTGCTGGGGAAGGTGACGGACGCCGAGCTGGCGACCGCGTTACGCCGGGCGAGCGTGCTGGCCGTGCCGAGCCTCGCCGAGGGGTTCGGGCTGGGCCTGCTGGAGGCGATGGCGGCCGGCGTCCCGGTGGTGCACACCGACGTCCCGGCGCTGACCGAAGTCGCGGGCGGTGCCGGGATCGTGGTGCCCCGCGGTGACGCGGCCGCGATGGCGAAGGCGCTGCGCGAGGTGCTGGGGTCGCCGTCGATGGCGGCGGGACTGGTCCGGGCGGGGCGGGAGCGCGCGAGGGGCTTCACCTGGCGTCGCGCGGCGGAAGCCGTCTGGGCGATCCACCGGCGGGTGCACGACTGAGGGCCGCGCACCGGCCTCACCTGCTCGGTTTGCCAGTTCCTCACCATGGCGAAGGGGCCCCGCCGTACCCTGCAGGGGTGAGCGATGACCCCCGGGTGCTGATCGACGCGACCGCGGTTCCCGCGGACCGCGGCGGGGTCGGCCGGTACGTCGATTCGCTCGTCGCCGCCCTCGACGCGGACGGAGCACCCATCACCGTCGTCTGCCAGCCGCGCGACCTGCAGCTTTACGATCGGCTGGCGCCGCGTTCGCGCGTCGTGCCCGCTTCGCCGGCGACGACCACCCGCACCGCCCGGCTGACCTGGGAACAGGCGACCCTGCCGCGGCTGGTGCGCCGCCTCGGCGCCGACGTCGTCCACTCACCGCACTACACGATGCCGCTCGCGACGTCGGCCGCGTCGGTCGTCACGCTGCACGACGCGACGTTCTTCACCGACGCCGTGCTGCACTCCTCGGTCAAGGCCCGGTTCTTCCGGGCGTGGACCGCGACCGCGCTGCGGCGCGCGACGCTGTGCGTGGTGCCCTCGGCGGCGACGGCCACGGAGCTGGCCCGCATCGGCACGGTGCGGCACGCGGGGTTGGAGATCATCCACCACGGCGTCGACACCGAGCGCTTCCACCCGCCGTCCCCCGCGGAGGTCGCGGCGGCGCGCGCGGCTGTCGGACTGGGGCGGACACCGTACGTGGCTTTCCTGGGTGCGCTGGAGCCGCGCAAGAACGTGCCGGCGCTGATCCGCGGGTTCGCCCGCGCGGTCGCCGGCCGCCCGGACGCCCCGGCGCTGGTGCTGGCCGGCCAGCCGGGGTGGGACACGCAGGTGGAGCGGGCACTGGACGCCGTCCCGCACCGGCTGCGCGTCATCCGGGCGGGTTACCTGCCGTTCGGCACGCTGGCGGGATTCTTGGGCGGCGCTTCGCTCGTCGCCTATCCGTCGCTGGGCGAGGGGTTCGGGCTGCCGGTCCTGGAGGCGATGGCGTGCGGCGCGTGCGTGCTGACCACGCGTCGGCTGTCACTGCCGGAGGTGGGCGGCGACGCGGTGGCGTACTGCGGCGTGGGAGCGGGCGACGTCGCGGCGGCGATCAGCGAGCTGCTGGCCGACCCGGGCCGCCGGGCCGAGCTGGCGACGGCGGCTCAGCAGCGCGCGAAGGAGTTTTCCTGGGCGACGACCGCCGAGCGGCACCGGGAGGCGTACGCCAAGGCCTGGTCCCGCCACCTCCGCACCCGCTGACGCCCGCCCGGCCGGACGGGTGGCGGGGTGGCGGGGTTGCGCTGGGTGACGAGTGGACAATGACCGGGTGACTGAGCCTTCCCGCTACGGCGACGAACTCGGCGTCGTGACCGTGACGTACTTCTCCGGCGACACCCTCGAGCGCTTTCTCGACACCCTCGAGAAGGCCACCGAGCGCGCGGTGCAGGTGGTCGTGGCCGACACCGTCTCCACCGACGGCGCCCCCGAGAAAGCCGCGAAGCGCGCCAACGTGCACCTGCTCAGCATCGGGGAGAACGTCGGGTACGGGACCGGCTGCAACCGCGGGGTCGCCGAACTGGACGACCGGTACGGCTGGATCGTCATCGCCAACCCGGACCTCGAATGGGAGCCCAGGTCGCTCGACGCGCTGCTCGACGCCGCGAAGCGGTGGCCGCGCGGGGGCGCCTTCGGGCCGCTGATCCACGAGCTCGACGGGACCGTCTACCCGTCCGCGCGGCTGCTGCCCTCCTTCGGCCGGGGGATCGGGCACGCCGCGTTCGGCAAGGTCTGGCCCGGCAACCCGTGGACCCGGCAGTACCGGCAGGAAACCGGCACACCCGCCGAGCGCGTCGCGGAGTGGCTGTCCGGTTCGTGCCTGCTGCTGCGCCGGGAGGCGTTCGAGTCCGTCGGCGGCTTCGACTCGCGGTACTTCATGTACTTCGAGGACGTCGACCTCGGCGACCGGCTGGGCAAGGCCGGCTGGCTGAACGTCTACGTGCCCTCCGCCGGTGTGATGCACCTCGGCGGGCACTCGACGTCGCAGGCGTCGAAGAAGATGCTCGCCGCCCACCACGCCAGCGCCTACCGCTACCTCGCCGACCGTCACCAGGGGTTCGCCTGGAAGCCGGTGCTGGCCGCCGTCAAGCTCGGCCTGGCGCTCCGGCTGAAGCTGGAGACCCGCTAGATCCCGTCGAGCCGGCGCGAAAGGTCGGACTTGCCGATGTTGTGCGTCACCGTCGGCACCAGGCCGGTGTCCTCCGGATCGGGCTCCTTCAGCGGGCTCGTGATCGGCTCGGCCTGGGGCCGGCGCGACAGCGGGGTCGGCATCGGCGTGGTCGGCGACGGCGTGCTCAGCGGCGTGGTCTGCTGCGGGCGGCGGCCGCCCGGGACCTCCAGCCGGCGGGTCGGCGACGAGCCGGCCAGCGGGTGGTCGTTCTCCTCGATCAGCGACGCCGGCAGCTGCGTGGTCGTGTCGGGATCCTGGCTGCGGTCGAGCCCGTCGATCTGCGCGCGCGGGATCTGCTGGGTGTTCGACGAGTCCATCGGTGACGTCGCGCTGTCGGGTGTCACGACGAACACACCCCGTGCTTGGGCTCGTGCGAGCAGGGCGTCCGCCCGATCGCGGGGGTCCATCCCCTCGGCCTCCCGACTGACCCGGGGCCCTCTGGGGAAAGGCCCGCCTGTTTCCTGTCTAGGGTAGGCCCTCGGGGCGACCTCCGTCAGGGTTTCCCGCGGCTTGTCGCTCAGCGGTGCGTGATAATAGAGGAGATTTCCGTGACGTCCGAGGTCCGAACCGACGCTGTCGACGCCGTCGTGCTGGTCGGGGGCAAGGGCACGCGCCTCCGGCCATTGACGCTGTCGGCGCCGAAGCCGATGCTCCCCACCGCGGGGACGCCGTACCTGAGTCACCTGTTCTCCCGCATCCGCGAGGCCGGCATCCGGCACGTGGTGCTCGGCACGAGCTACCGGGCGGAGGTGTTCGAGCAGTACTTCGGCGACGGCAAGTCGATCGGCCTCGAGCTCGAGTACGTGGTCGAGGAGGAGCCGCTCGACACCGCCGGTGCCATCCGGAACGTCTACGACAAGCTGCGCGCCGAGCAGGTGATCGTCTTCAACGGCGACATCCTCTCCGGCGCGGACCTCGGCGAGCAGCTGCAGGTGCACCGCGACTCCCGGGCCGACGTCACGCTGCACCTGCAGCGCGTGCCGGACCCGAGCCGGTTCGGGTCGGTGCCGACCGACGAGACCGGGCGGGTCCAGGCGTTCCTCGAGAAGACGCCGAACCCGCCGACCGACCAGATCAACGCCGGCTGCTACGTCTTCCGCCGCTCGGTGATCGAGGCCATCCCGGCGGGCCGCCGCGTGTCGGTCGAGCGCGAGACGTTCCCGCAGCTGCTGGAGCAGGGCGCGCACATCCAGGGCTTCGTCGACGCGTCCTACTGGCTGGACGTCGGCACGCCGGAAGCGTTCGTGCGCGGCTCCGCCGACCTCGTGCGGGGCCTGGCGCCGACGACGGCGCTGCCCGGCCGCCCCGGCGACTTCCTGGTGCTCGACGGCGCGTCGGTGGCGGAGGACGCCCAGCTGAGCGGGGGTTCGACGATCGGCGTCGCCGCCGTGGTCGGCTCGGGCGCGAAGATCGACGGCTCGGTCCTGTTCGACGGCGCGGCCGTCTCCGAGGGCGCGATCGTCGAACGCTCGGTGCTGGGGCACGGCGCGCGCGTCGGCGCCGGCGCTGTGCTGCGCGGCGTGGTGCTGGGCGACGGCGTGTCCGTCGGCGCCGGCTGCGAGCTCCTGGACGGCGCCCGCGTCTGGCCCGACGTCGTCCTGCCCGACGGATCCATCCGCTTCTCGAGCGACGCTTAGCCGATGTTCTGGCGTCCCGCGTTCGAGGTCGACCTGGGCCGGGTCCTGGGTCCGCTGAAGCGCGGCCGCGGGTCGCTCAACATCCTCACCGACGAGCGCGGCATCACCTGGCTCGCGTCGAACACCCCCGACGGCCCCGGAACGCTGGCGCTGCGCAGGTACCCCGATGGCCGCATCGAGGCCGCGGCCTGGGGCGACGGCAAGGACCGCCTGCTCAGCGGCGTCCCGGCGCTGCTCGGCGCGAACGACGACGACTCCGGCTTCGTCGCGCACCACGACGTCGTCGCGCGGGCTCGGCGCGCCAACCCGGGGCTGCGGCTCGGCGCGACCGGGGTGGTGTGGGACTGGCTGGTGCTCGCCGTGCTGGAGCAGAAGGTGACCGGCAAGGAAGCGATCCGGTCGTGGGCCGAGCTGTGCCGCCGGTTCGGTGCGGCGGCGCCCGGGCCGGGGCCGGAACGGCTGCGCGTGCCGCCGTCCCCGGCGGCCCTGCGGGCGCTGCCGGACTGGCACTGGCACCGCGCGGGCGTCGACATCAAGCGCCGGACGGCCCTGCTGAACGCGGCCCGGGTCGCGTCCCACCTGGAGCGGGCGGTGGAGCTGCGCGGGCTCCAGGGACGGCATTGGCTGCGCCAGGTACCGGGCATCGGCGTGTGGACGGCGGCGGAGATCGCCCAGCGCGCCTGGGGTGATCCGGACGCGGTGAGCTTCGGCGACTACAACATCCCGTCGATGGTCGGGAACGCCGTGCTGGGCACGAAACTCGACGACGCGGGGATGGCCGAGGTGCTGGCGCCGTACGCGCCGCAGCGGCAGCGGGCGGTGCGCTACCTCGAGGCGGCCGGGCACACGCGGCCTCGGTTCGGGCCGCGGATCGAGCTGCGCGACTACCGCGCGATGTGAGGCTCCCGGCTACTGCCGCGGGGGATAGCCGTCCGGCGGCGGCGGGTACGGCGGCTGCTGACCCGGGTAGCCCTGCTGCGGCGGGTAACCCGGCGGCGGGTAGCCCGGGTACTGCGGCGGGTACGGCGGGGGCGGCGGCTGCTTCGGCCTGCTCGCCTTGACGACGATCAGCACGACTCCGGCGATGCCCGCGAGGAACAGCAGGATGATCAGCAGTGACAGCACGCTCAACACAGTCAGTTCGGCCCCTCGTCGAGTGCGGCGCGGACGATCGACAGCGCTTCGGCGGTGTCGAGGCCGAGCCTGCGGGTGGTTTTGGCGTACTCGGCCGCGGCCTGCTGGGCGCGGCGGCGGCTCTGGTCGCCGGCCGCCGCCACGAAGCTGCCCGCGCGGCCGCGCGTCTCGATCAGTCCCGCTTCCTCGAGCTCGCGGTACGCCCGCGCCACCGTGTTCGGGGCGATGCCCAGGTCGGCCGCGAGCTGCCGGACCGTGGGCAGCTTCGTGCCGACGGCCAGGCTCCGGTCGTTGATCCGCGTCGCGAGCCCGGACCGGACCTGCTCGAACGGCGGGACCGGGGAGCTGCTGTCGAAGGGGACGATCACCAGCTCTGCGGACCCGCTCCCGGGCCCGGCAGCGGCTGCTGCGGGAACGACGGCCCCTGCGGCGCGTACTGCTGCGGCGCGGGTGGGTAGCCCGGCTGCTGCGCGAACCCCTGCGCAGGCGGGTACCCCGGCTGCGATGGCGAAGTCCCCGGCTGCGCGAATCCCTGCGATGGCGGCGAATAACCCTGCGGCGGCGCGAACCCCGGCGAAGGCGGCGCGAAACCTTGCTGCTGCGGCGCGAAACCCTGCTGCGGCGGGAAACCCGGGTTCGGCGGGAGCTGCCCGCCGTTCTTCATCGCTTCTTCGCGGCGCATCTTCGCCACCCGCACCGCCACCACGATCACGAACACGATGATCGCCAGGATCAGCAAACCGACGACGATGTAGCCGAACACCCCGTCGCCACCGCCACCGCCACCGGAATGGATGTGCACCCGCTCGGGGAACTGCGTAGCCATGTGGTCCCTCCCTGTCCGCGTCCCAGATTAGTGCCCGGCACCGACAGGAACGGCCGCTTTCACCAGATCAGCCAGATCTTCCGAGCCGGCTGGCAGCGCGTTCACCGGCCACCAGCGCAGGTCGTCGGACTCGGCGCTCCGCACCGGCGAAGCGCCCGGCGGGGCGTGCACCGCGAAGCGGACGTCGAAGTGCCGCGTCGGCACGCCCAGCGAGCACGTGATCGGGTGGACGTCCAGGTGGACCGGCTCCGCGGAAAGACGCAGCCCGTCGATGCCGGACTCCTCGGTGGCTTCCCGCAGCGCCGCCCCGGCCAGCGACGCGTCCGACGGCTCGCAGTGGCCGCCGAGCTGCAGCCACCGCCCGACCCGCGGGTGCAGCGTCAGCAGCACCCGGGTGCCGGTGTGGTCCAGCACCACCGCCGACGCCGTCACGTGCCCGGCCGCACAGGACCGCTGACAGCTGTCCTCCCGCGCGGCCAGGAAACCGAGGAACGCCTGCCGCAGCGACTCCTGGGAAGCCACGGCAGGCCGCCACGAATCGAGTGTCGCGACGGCGTCGGCGTGCAGGCTCACAGCTCCAGCAGTCCTTCCCCGGCCAGGGCCGGTCCCCGCGGGGCCGGCTCGGAAAGCGGGACGCCGATGGCGACCGAGCCCAGCGGCTGCCAGCGCTCGTCCAGGCCGAGGACCTCGCGGACGACGTCGGCGGCGAAGATCGTCGACCCGATCCAGCAGGAACCCAGGCCCTCGGCGGCCAGCGCGACCAGCAGACCCTGCACCGCGGCGCCGCCGGCGACGGTGAACATCTTCTTCTCGCAGTCGTTGCGCCGGTCGTCGTGGTAGGTGTGGGCGCCGTCCGGCACCAGGAACGGGATGACGACTTCCGGGGCGCGGTACAGGATGTCGCCCCGGCTGAGCCGCTTCGCGATCTGCTCCGGCGTGAAGTCGTCGCCGGTCAGGTCGGCCAGCCACGACTCGCGCATCGCGTCGAGCAGCTTCTTCCGGACGCCGGCGTCCCGCAGCCAGACGAACCGCACCGGGTGCGTGTGGTGCGGCGCGGGGGCGGTCAGCGCCGAGCCGACCGCCCGCCGGATCGAGGTGGGGGAGACCGGCTCGTCCGCGAACTGCCGCACCGACCGCCGGGCCGGGACGGCCTCGCGCCGCCCCTGCGCGATGGCTTCGTTGGTGCCCAGCCGGAAGAGGTCCTCCTCCAGCGGGCGGACCAGGTCCCGTGCCGACGAACCGTCGTCCTCGGGGAAGAACCCGCGCACGACCGCGACCGGCGTCCCGCCCAGCTTGCCCTTGACCAGGTCGGCGGCCGCGGCGAGTTCGTCGGCGACGGCGACCTCGGTGACGGCGAGCTCGTTGCCCTGCCCGTCGATCTGCCCGCGGTAGGCGTGCAGCACGCGCAGCCCGGACGAGCCGATGGCGGCGTCGGTCTGCCCGACCCGCCAGGCGCGGCCCATGGTGTCGGTGACGACGACGGCGACCTCGACGCCGAGCCGTTCCCGTAGCCCGTTGCGCAGCGCGAGCGCCGAAGCGTCCGGATCGGCGGGCAGCAGCGCGACCTCGTCACCGGCCACATTGGACGCGTCGATGCCGGACGCGGCCTGCACGATGCCGAGCGGGTTCTGCGTGATCACCGTGCGCGCGATCCGCGCGACGATCCGCACGGCCTCCTGCTCGACGAGCTTCCGGCGTTCGGCGTCGCGGGCTTCGGGGTCCGACGGCACGCGGACGAGCCTGCCCTCGGCCTTGGACACGATCTTGCTGGTCACCACCAGCACGTCGCCGGAGCGCAGCCACGGCGCGGCGGCCACGATCGCGCCGGTCAGGTCGTCGCCGGGCCGGAACTCCGGCAGTCCCGTGACGGGCAGGATCTCCAGCTTGGGGGAGGCGTGGTCATTCAACGGGGGCTCCAGCGAGGTCGAGGGCGGCGCGGGCCATCGCCGCGGTCGCGTCCACATCGGACATCAGCAGCGGCACGTCGCGGACGGTCACGCCCGGCACGTCGGCCGTCTCGCCGTCCGCGATCAGCCAGCCGTCGAGCACGCCGCCGTCCCGGCGGGAGCCGTAGTGCCGGCCCACCGCCTCCGCGGACGTCTCGACGCCGATCGCGGTCAGGCAGGCGTCGGCCATCCCGCGCAGCGCCTTGCCGCCGATGATCGGCGACACCCCGACGACACCCGCCGAGGTCTTGCGCAACGCGTCCCGGACGCCGGGCACGCCCAGCACGGTGCCCACCGAGACCACCGGGTTCGACGGCGCGAACAGCACGGCGTCGGCGCCGGAAATCGCCTCCAGCACGCCGGGCGCGGGCTTGGCCTCGTCGTTGCCGACCGCGACGATCGAGTGCGCCTTCGGCTCGGCGCGGTAGCGCACCCACCACTCCTGGAAGTGGACGGCCTTCTGCTGCCCGTCCTGCTCCGGGTCGTCGATCACGACGTGCGTCTCGACCCGGTCGTCGGACATCGGCAGCAGCCGGACACCCGGCTGCCAGCGGTCGCACAGGGCCTCGGTCACCGCCGACAGCGGGTAGCCCGCGCGCAGCATCCGCGACCGGATCAGGTGGGTGGCGATGTCCTTGTCGCCGAGGCCGAACCAGCTCGGCTCGGCACCGTAGGCCGCCAGCTCCTCCTTGACGACCCAGGTCTCGCCCGAGTGCCCCCAGCCGCGTTCGGAGTCGATCCCGCCGCCCAGGGTGTACATGCAGGTGTCCAGGTCCGGGCAGATCCGCAGCCCGTGCATCCAGACGTCGTCGCCGGTGTTGACCAGCGCCGTCACCTCGTGCGGAGACTCCGAAGCACCTTCCGGTGCCATGCCCAGTGCTGCCTTGACACCCAGCAGGAAGCGGGCCCCGCCCACTCCACCGACCACTACCACGATCTTCACGACGTCGAATCCTCGCACGAGCCGGGTGCAGGCACCCAGTACCGGTATCTGTGGTGCGGGGCGTAGCCGAGCCCCGCGTAGAGCGCGAGCGCGCCCGAGTTCCGCTCCGCCACCTGCAACACCGCGCGGTCCGCCCCGTGTTCCGCACCCCAGGTCTGCACGGCGCCCATCAGCGCCGACGCCAGCCCACGGCGGCGGAAAGCGGGGGTGACCTCGAGGCGCGCGACGTGCAGCCAGCCGTCGACCAGCGCGCCGCGGACGGCACCGGCGACGGCACCGTCGAGCGTCGCGACACCGTAGCCGACCTTCCCGCCGGCCAGGACCTGCCGCGCGGCGGGGGAGTCCTCGCCGGCGCGCAGCGTGAGTCCCCACCAGCCGACCCCCGGCTCGTCCGCCACTTTCACGTGAAAGCGACCACCTGGGGGCGGAGCTTTCACGTGAAAGTGCCGCTTCGTGAGGACGGCGACTTCGTGCCCGGCGCCGTGCCCGGTCGCCGGTACCCAGCCGGCGGCCGCGATCGCTCGTTCGTTCGGGCTGTCCCGGACCACCTGGACCATCGGGGCGGTCCCCCTATCGTGGGCGAAGTCACACGCCGCTTCCAGGGCGTCGCCGACCGGGTGGCCGGCGTCCCCGACGGCGAGTGCGCTGTTCGCACGGCCGGTGAACCCGCCCGCCCAGCGCAGAGACCACTCACCTAGGGGTTTCACCACCAGTGGTGGCCATGCTCTGCTGCACGTGAGTTCGAGCCGTTCGGGGGCGTTCACCGCTAGATTGTGACGGAGGCGGTGAGAGTCGCGGGAGCGGATTACTTCAGGAGGTGCCCGTGGGTATCCAGCGCAAGGACGAGCGGCACAGCGAGAAGGTCGTCGACGAGATCGCCGAAGGGTTCAACCGAGCTGTGGGGGAGAAGAAGACCGAAAGTGACACGGACGAAGCACCCAAGCCGCGCTTCGTCATCACCGGCGACGCCCGGGCCACCCCGGGCCCGCGCCGCCGGCCGAAGTGAGCGCCATACCCCGGGTATGGCTAAGGCTTGCCTCACCGACCGAACGGGTGCCCGAACCGCGTAGTGTCGGCACCGACTGGCTGTTTGCAGAGAAAAGCAGGAGTGCGCAGTGACCTACGTGATCGCCGAGCCCTGCGTCGACGTGCTCGACAAGGCGTGTATCGACGAGTGCCCCGTGGACTGCATCTACGAGGGCGAGCGGATGCTGTACATCCACCCGGACGAGTGCGTCGACTGCGGCGCCTGCGAGCCGGTCTGCCCGGTCGAGGCGATCTACTACGAGGACGACGTCCCGGACACCTGGTCGGACTACACCAAGGCCAACGTCGACTTCTTCGACGAGCTGGGCTCGCCCGGCGGCGCGTCCAAGGTCGGCAAGACGGCCCACGACCCGGCCTTCATCAAGGCGCTGCCCCCGCAGGGCGAATGAGCCCGGTCGCGCTGCCCGACTTCCCCTGGGATTCGCTCGCCGAGGTCAAGGCCACGGCGCAGGCGCATCCCGGCGGGGTCGTCGACCTCTCCATCGGCACCCCGGTCGACCCGGTCCCGGCCGGCATCCGCGAGGCGCTCGCGTCGGTCTCGGAGATCCCCGGGTACCCGACCACGCACGGCATCCCGGCCCTCCGGGAAGCCGCGCGCGGGGCGCTCGCGCGGCGCCACGGTGTCGACGGCATCGAGCCGGACGCCGTGCTGCCGACGATCGGGTCCAAGGAAGCCGTGGCCTGGCTGCCGCGGCTGCTCGGCTTCGGTCCCGGCGACGTCGTCGTCATCCCGGAGCTGGCCTACCCGACGTACGAGGTCGGTGCGCTGCTGGCGGGCGCGTCGATCCTGCGGACCGACGGCCTGACCGCGCTCGGGCCGCAGAAGCCGGCGATGATCTGGCTGAATTCGCCGTCCAACCCGACCGGCCAGGTGCTGCCCGTCGAGCACCTGCGCAAGGTCGTCGAGTGGGCCCGCGAGCGGGACGTCGTCGTGGTTTCGGACGAGTGCTACCTGGCGCTGGGCTGGGAGACCGATCCGCTGTCGGTGCTGCACCCGGGCGTCTGCGACGGCCGGACCGACGGGCTGATCGCGGTGCACTCGCTGTCGAAGTCGGCGAACCTGGCCAGCTACCGCGCCGGGTTCCTGACCGGTGACCCGCGCCTGATCAAGCAGCTGCTGGAAATCCGCAAGCACGCGGGCATGATCGTGCCGCGCCCGGTCCAGGAGGCGATGGTCGCCGCGCTGACCGACGACGAGGCCCTGCACGTCCAGCGCGAGCGCTACGCGCGCCGCCGGCTCGTCCTGCGCAAAGCGTTGCTGGACAACGGCTTCCGCATCGACCACTCCGAAGCGGGGCTCTACCTCTGGGCCACCAGGGACGAGGACGCGCAGACCACGCTCGGCTGGCTCGCCGAGCGCGGGATCCTGGTCGCGCCGGGGACGTTCTACGGCCCGAAGGGCGGCAAGCACGTCCGGGTCGCGCTGACCGCGACGGACGAGCGCGTCGACGCCGCCGTGGAGCGGCTGACTCAGTAGTCCCGGCCGGTGAGCCCCCGGTAGACGAACCGGGTCAGCAGCTCGACCGCCTCGTCGTCGGTCGGTGGCGTCCAGTCCGGCGGTGAGCCGTGCAGCCACGTCGCCGCGAAGGCGTCGACGAGGTTGTACATCAGCATCCCGCAGCGGTCCGGCGTCGTGGGCAGCTTCAGCCCGGCGCGGGTGATGTGCGCGAGGTGGTCGTCCAGGTCGGCGGCCTGGGACGCGCCGAACTGCGCGAGCGTGCGCGCGAACGACTCGCTGACCATCGCCGCCTGGCGCAGCGCCAGCATGGTCGCGGCGTTCTCCCGGTAGAAGGTCCAGTACTGCCGGACGTGCCAGCGCACGGCCGCCGGGTCGCTGAAGTCGGTCAGGTGGTCCTCGCTGTCGGCGCTCTCGTCGCCGGACGCCGCGATGTCGGCCATGAGCGCTTCGAGCAGCTCTTCCTTGCCCGCGAAGTGGTTGTAGAACGACCCCGCGGCCCGGCCCGCCTCGGCGGTGATGTCGGTGATCTTCGTGTTCAGGTAGCCCTTCCGGGCGAACACGCGCTTGGCCGCGGCCTTGAGCGCGACCTCGGTCTCCGCGGCTTTTTCCTTGCGGCTCGTCGCCGTCATCGCCACCTCCCTTGACACGGGACGCTAGCAGCGTCATTCTGAATTTAGATTCACTGAATTCAAATTCATCGAGAGGGCGACATGGACACACGGGTGCTGATCGCGGGAGCGGGACCGACCGGGCTGACGCTGGCCATCGAGCTGGCGCGGCGGGACGTCGCCGTGCGGATCATCGACAAGGCCGAGACGTACTTCGTGGGCTCGCGAGGCGACGGGTTGCAGCCGCGCACGCTGGAGGTGTTCGAGGACCTGGGCGTGCTCGACGCGGTGCTGGCCGCGGGCATGGCCCCGGTGCCGATGAAGATCCACCTCGGCGGCGAGGTGGTGGGTGAGCGGATGATGTTCGACCCGGTCGAGCCGACGCCGTCGCGGCCGTACGCGACCGGCTGGTTCCTGGGCCAGTCGCAGACCGAGGGGATCCTGCGCGACCGGCTGGCCGAGTTCGGCGTGCGCGTCGAGCTCGCGACCGCGCTCACCGGCTTCGACCAGGACGCCGACGGCGTCACGGCGACGCTGAGCACGGGGGAGACCGTCCGCGCTGAGTACCTGGTCGGCGCGGACGGCGGCAAGAGCTTCGTGCGCAAGGCGCTGAGGATCGCGTTCGAGGGCACGACCGACGAGTCGATCCGGATGCTGCTCGGCGACGTCCGGGCCGACGAACTCGACCGGAACTACGGCCACTGGTTCGCGACCCCGGACGAGCCGATGAGCGGCATGTCGTTCAGCCCGCTGCCGGGCACGCCGCACTTCCAGTTCGGCGCGGCGCTCGGCGACGGCGAGACCGACGTCGAGACGGCGTTGCCGGCGGTCCAGTCCCGGCTCGACGCGGTGAGCGGCGGCACGGTCAAGCTGACCGACCTGGCCTGGTCGACGGTGTGGCGGCCGAACGTCCGCCTGGCGGCCCGCTTCCGCGACGGCCGGGTGTTCCTGGCCGGCGACGCGGCGCACGTCCACCCGCCGACGGGCGGGCAGGGGCTGAACACCGGCGTCCAGGACGGCTACAACCTGGGCTGGAAGCTCGCGGACGGGGCACCGGAGCTGCTGGACAGCTACGAAACCGAGCGGCGGACGGTTGCGGCCAGGGTGCTCGGGGTGACGGCCGGGATCCTGCAGAAGTACGTCGACGGGGACGACGACGCCCACCACCGCGGCGAGGAGACGAACCAGCTGAACATCACCTACCGCGGCGGCCCGCTGTCACCGGCCGGGACGGGCGGGCTGCAGCCGGGCGACCGCGCGCCGGACGCCCCGCTGGCCGACGCGAACGGCAAGCGGGTGCGGCTGTTCGAGCTGTTCCGCGGCCCGCACGCGACGGAGCTGCTGTTCGGGGCGGGCGAGACGCCGGGGTACCGGATCCTGCCGGCGGGGAGCGTGGCGACGGGAACGGACCTGGTCGACGAAGGCGGCCACGCGTACGCGGCGTACGAAGCCGAAGCTGGGCGGCGGGTGCTCATCCGGCCGGACGGGTACGTCTGGTCGATCTCCGGCTCGTGAGTGGTAACGAGGGTTAGAACCCGAATTACCACTCACGACCGGTCAGGCGTGGAGGGCTTGGGCGGCCGCGTCGACCGCCGCCCAGGAATCCCGCCAGGTTGCGCGGGCCTCGGCCCGGCGGCCCAGCTCGCGCTCGGCGATCCGGCCGGCGACGAAGCCGACCTCGGCGTCCGCCACCTCCAGCACCGTGCGCATCCGCTCGGCCGCGAGCACCGCGTCCTGGTGGTCGCCCAGCACCGTCTGGAAGTCCTTCGTCGCCTTGAGCAGCTTCTTGATCCGCGCGACCTGCTTCTTCTTCGCCGACGTCTGGGCCAGCTCGGCGGCGTAGCGCAGCTTCTTGCCGTGGATGCGCAGGGCGTGCAGGTCGTCGTCCGGCGGGTCGGCGGGCAGGGCGCGGACGGCCTTGGCGAGCTTGCGGTGCGGCTTCGCCAGCCCGGCGATCAGGTCGTGCGGCTTCTCCGCCGCCGCGCCCGGCGAGCCGTCGCGCGCCAGGAGGCTGACCTCCCGCAGCAGCGTCGAGTAGCGGGCGCTCGACAGCGCCCGGGTCAGCCGCCGTTTCGCCGCGGTGCGTTCGCTGACGAACTTCGACACGAGACGGCGCCCGGGCGCCTGGTCGCGGACCTCGAAATCCGCGATGACCTCGCGCAGGTGCCCGATCAGGACGTCGAAGTCGCGCACCTCGCCGAGCGACTGGCCGAGCCAGCCCAGCTCCGCGCGCACTGGTTCGGCGCCGTCGCCGACCAGCTCGCCGGACAGCTTCAGCACGCTGCGCATCCGCCGCAGGGCGACGCGCATCTGGTGCAGGTCCTCGGGGTCCACGCCGGAGCGCGTGCCCGGCTCGTACGCGAGCAGCGCGCGGATCTCCCGGTCGAGCTTGGCCCGCACGTGGTGGGCCGCCGGGTCGGCCGGGCGCGCTTCGACCGGCGCGTCCGGCAGGCCCAGCTCAGCCGGGGTGGGCGGGCGGCGAGGCAACGATCCGGTGGTCACCCCTGGATGGTAGGCGACCGATCGCCCTCAGTCGTTGGCGTGCAGCGCCGCGTTCAGCTCGACCCCGGCGCCGGTCCGCGGCACGACCTCGACCGCGCCGGTCGCCGAGTTGCGGCGGAACACCGCGCCCGAGATGCCGTTGAGCTCGCGGGCCTTGACGACCTTGCCCTCGACGACGACCTTCGTGCCCGCCGTCACGTACAGCCCCGCCTCGACGACCGAGTCGTCGCCCAGCGAGATCCCGACGCCGCCGTTCGCGCCGATCAGGCAGCGCTCGCCGAGGGAAATCGTCTCCTTGCCGCCGCCCGAGAGCGTCCCCATGATCGACGCGCCGCCGCCGACGTCCGAGCCGTCGCCGACGACCACACCGGCCGAGATCCGGCCCTCGACCATCGACGCGCCGAGCGTGCCGGCGTTGAAGTTGACGAAGCCCTCGTGCATCACGGTCGTGCCGGACGCCAGGTGCGCGCCGAGCCGGACGCGGTCGGCGTCCCCGATCCGCACACCCGAAGGCAGGACGTAGTCGACCATGCGCGGGAACTTGTCGACGCTGTAGACGGTCACCGGGCCGCGCGCCCGCAGCCGCAGCCGGGTCGCCTCGAAGCCCTCGGCCGGGCACGGGCCGTGGTTGGTCCACACGACGTTCGCCAGCAGGCCGAACATGCCGTCGAGGTTCTGGCCGTGCGGCCGGACCAGCCGGTGCGAGAGCAGGTGCAGCCGCAGGTACATGTCGTGCGTGTCGGCCGGGGCGTCGGCCAGCCTGCCGATCGTGGTGCGGACGGCGACGACCTCGACCCCGCGGCCGGCGTCCGGGCCGAGCAGTGCCGCGGCGGCCTCGCCGAGGACCTCGCCGGCCTCGTCCGCGCTCAGGCGTTCGGTGCCGGCGGTGCCGTTCTCGATCAGCTTCGGGTGCGGGTACCAGGTGTCGAGGACCGTCCCGTCGGTCGCGACGGTGGCCAGCCCGACGCCGCTGGCGCCGGTCGTTTCGGGGTTCGGGCTCTGCTCGCTCACGGCCCTCACCGTAGTGGAGTGACGCGGATCAACCACTCGTGGGCCGGGCGTCTACCTGCTTCTTCAGCCCCGAAAGGGCGGCGGCGATGTCGACCAGCGCCTGCGTGCAGGGGCCACCGGCGGCGGGGACGGTCGTGCAGCCCGCGCCGCGGAACGCCCCGACGGCCTGCTCCAGCTTGCCGGCTTCGGTGACCAGCTGCGGATCGCGGTCGGCCGCGCGCTTGCGGGCCGCACCCGGCACGTTGGCGACCTCGGTGACGTACTTCTCGCAGCCCTTCGGCAGCTGGGTGCGCGGGCTCCCGTAGCACTGGTCCACGGTCAGCGCGTCCAGCTTCGTCGGGAGCGCGTCCGGGCCGGGCTCGCCTGCCTGCGGCTTCGGTGCCGGCCCGGCTTCGGTCCCGCAGCCGGACAGCACCAGGACCAGCAACGCGCCGCCCATGGCGACCGGAAACCTACGCACACCCCCACGGTAGCGTGCGAGGCATGAGTCTCGACCTGCACGCCGACCCCGTGGACCTGACAGCGGCGCTGGTGGACATCTTCAGCGTGTCCGGCGCCGAGGCCGAGATCGCCACCGCGGTGCAGGACGCGCTGCGGGCGCAGGCGCCGCACCTCGAGGTCGTCCGCAACGGTGACGCCGTCCTCGCGCGGACGAACCTCGGCCGCGGGTCGCGGGTCGTGCTCGCCGGGCACCTGGACACCGTGCCGGAGAACGGCAACCTGCCTTCGCGGCGCGAAGGCTCCGGTGCCGAAGAGGTCCTGCACGGCCTCGGCACGGTCGACATGAAGGGCGGCGACGCGGTCTTCCTGCACCTCGCCGCGACGCTGCCGGAGCCGAAGCACGACGTCACCTTCGTCTTCTACGACAACGAAGAGGTCGAAGCGGTCAAGAACGGCCTCGGCCGGATCGAGCGCGAGCTGCCGGAGTGGCTGGCCGGTGACCTGGCGATCGTCGGTGAGCCGTCGAACGCCGTGATCGAAGCCGGCTGCCAGGGCACCATGCGCGTCGAACTGCGCTGCACCGGGACGCGCGCGCACACCGCGCGGGCCTGGATGGGGGAGAACGCGATCCACGCGCTCGCGGAGCCGCTGCGGCGGCTGGCGGAGTACACGCCGCGGATCGTGGACATCGACGGGCTGACCTACCGCGAAGGCCTCCAGGCCACGAAGGTCGACGGCGGCGTGGCCGGCAACGTCGTCCCGGACGCGGCGGTGCTGACGGTCAACCACCGGTTCGCCCCGGATCGTGACGCGGCGGCGGCCGCGCGTCACCTGCGGGAGGTGTTCGACGGTTTCGCACTGTCCGTTGTGGACCTTTCGCCGGGTGCGCTGCCGGGCCTGGCCGCCCCGGCGGCGGCGGAACTGGTGGCGGCGGCGGGTGGCCGTGCGGCGGCGAAGCTGGGCTGGACCGACGTCGCGCGGTTCGCGGCGCGGGGCATGCCGGCGGTGAACTTCGGCCCGGGCAACCCGACGCTGGCGCACACGAAGCAGGAGCACGTCCGGACCACGGAGATCCGCCAGGTCACCGAGGTGCTCCGCACGCTCCTGAGCTGAGTTCTCCGGTGCCGGCCGGGCGGATAGTGGCGGTCGTCACACTCGTGGGCGCTGAGCTGCGGTGACGCTCCGCCACCGCAGGTCACCGAAACTTTTCCCGGCTGCGGCCCGTATGTCGTGGTGACGCCGCACCCCGGGAGGACCCATGCCGAAAACCGCGAGACGGGCCACGGCCGCAGCCGTGCTCGCCCTGGCGGTGTGCGGGGCCGTGGCCGCCTGTGAGAGGCAGCCCGTCGCCGCGCCGGCAGCCGGTCCGGTCCTCACGGACATCGGTGACGCCACTTCGATCGCGCCGCCGCCTGCCGAACGGGAGCCCGTGGCGCAGGCCGCGCCGGTCGAGGTCGCCATCACCTTCCCGCAGACCGGGTCCGGTCAGTGGATGTTCACCCCGGGCAGCGACGAGGTGGCCGGCACCCGGGGCAGGCTGCTGCGCTACCGGATCGCCGTGGAGACCGACATCGACGGCGTCGGACCGGCGGACTTCGCCCGCAGCATCCGCGCCATCCTCGGCGACCCGCGCGGCTGGACCGCCGGCGGCCAGTGGCGGCTGCAGCAGGCCGGGCCGGGCGACGGCGCCGACTTCACGATCTACCTGGCGACGCCGGCCAGCCGCGACAAGCTCTGCGGCGGCACACCGGACGGCTACACCTCGTGCCGCAACGGCAGCAACGTCGTGCTCAACGTCGCCCGCTGGGCCAACGCCGTGCCGGGCTACGGCGCACCGCTCGAGGTCTACCGGCAGTACATGGTGACCCACGAGACCGGGCACCGGCTGGGGCAGGGCCACGAGCTGTGCCCCGGCGCGGGCCGGCCCGCGCCGGTGATGGAGCAGCAGACGCTCGGGCTCCACGGCTGCGTCCCGAACCCGTGGCCGTTCCCGGACGGGCGCGAGTACGCGGGCCCGCCGGGCGAGTACGACGACCCGATCCCGGCGGGCGACTCCTGACCGCTGACGGCCTGACCGCTGACGGCCGGTCAGCGGCCCTGCAGGGACTTGACGTTGGTGCCGAACGTCCAGCCCTTCGAGCCGTCCCAGTTGATCGACCAGTCCATCAGGCCCTTCAGGCCCGGGACCGAGCGCCAGGCCTGGGAAACCAGGCTCGGCGACAGGTACCCGCCGCCCGCCCCGGGCTGGGCGGGCAGGCCGGGGACCTGCTTGTCGTAGGGGACGCGGATCGTCGTGCCCTGCACGACCAGGCCCTGGTTCAGGCACTGCGTCTGCACGGTGAAGCCCTGCACGGTCCCGGCCTGGTACGAATCGCCGGAGCAGCCGTACATGCTTCCGTTGTAGTACTGCATGTTCAGCCACCACAGCCGGCCGTTGTCCGCGTACTTCTTGATGATCGGCAGGTACGCGCCCCAGATGGAGCCGTAGGTGATGCTGCCGCCGGTCACGTACGCGGTTTCGGGCGCCATCGTCAGCCCGAAGCCGGCCGGCATCCGCGCGAGCACGCCGTCGATGATGCGGATCAGGTTGGCCTGCGACGCCGAGAGCGTCTTGATGCTGCCGCTGTTCGTCAGCCCGGTCTCGATGTCGATGTCGATCCCGTCGAAGTTGTTCTGCTGGAGGATCGGCACGACCGTGGCGACGAACCGGTCGGCCACCGCCGCCGACGACAGGTCGATCCCGGCGGCCGCGCCGCCGATGGACAGCAGGATCGTCGCGCCCGCGGCCTTCGCCGCGCACATTTCGGCGGGTGTCGGCACCTTCACGCCGGCGTCCATCCCGTTCTCCCACAGCACCGTGCCGTCGGAGCGTATCACCGGGAACGCGGCGTTGACGACGTTGTAGCCGTGCTGCGCCATCCGGCTGTCGGTGATCGGGATCCAGCCCAGGCCGGGGTGGACGCCGTTCGCGGCGCCGTCCCAGTTCTCCCAGTACCCCTGGAGGACCTTGCCGGCGCGCACAGCGGGACGGCCAGGAGAGCGGCCAGAAGGGTTCCGAGCCAACGGTTTTTCATACCGGCTCCCATCGTCGTTGAAGGGCGAACGCGGCGTGTCCGCCCAACATAAGCGCCGCGGGGAACCGGTGACTACCTACGAACGGGTGGTGGTCTAGACAAATTGCCGGGGCGCCACTTTCACGTGAAAGTGGCGTTTTTTGGTGTTCTAGAGGGTGAGGGTCCAGGAGGTGAGGTAGCCGGTGTCGGCGGGGCCGACGTCTTTGATCTGGAGTTTCCAGGTGCCGTTGGCGGCTTCCGAAGAGGCGTTGACGGTGTAGGTGGCGGTGCGCTCGGTGACGACGACCTCGTAGGCCAGCTTCGGGCTCGCCCCGCCCAGCACCACCTTCTCCGGGGTGCTCACACTGTCCACAGTGGCCAGTTGAGCGCGCGCGGTGGCGGCGGCCCGGGCGGCGGCTTCCGGAGCGGCGGGCTGTGCTGCGGACGCTGCGCTCGCCGGGGTCACCGGTAACGCGAGCGTCATGGCGAACCCGGCGGCGGCCGCCAAGCCCGTGCTGAACCCACGATGGGTCATCGAGGTCTTCCTTCCATGAAGGCAGAATCGAGGTCCGGTAAGGGAAAGGGGGAGACGTGTCCGGGGTGTCAACAGCAGGTATGCGTCCGGACGCATCCGAGTAAAGGATCGGCGGATCGGGGCGTCAATGCGCCGAACGGACCAACGGCACGTTCCGGACTATCGAATCAATTCGTACAAACCCCGCCGCAGCAGGGGATTCTCCCCACGTTTCGCGCCGGACCGACTTTCGTAGGGATTGCCGGCGACACCATCCGAACGCCGGACGATCTCGATCATCGGGATTCGTTAGTACCGCTTAGGAATCGGTTCAGCCGGCTTCCGCGCCCAGCGCGATCAGCCCGTTGCGCAGCACGTCCGCCGCCTCCGCCCGGTTCCCGGTCTCGGCGAGCAGCTCGCTCAACGGCCGCAGCGCGCGGATCAGCACCCCGCGGGCACCCAGCGCGGTGGCGAGCTCGACGGCGGCCCGCAGGTCCGCCGCCGCGCGCCGGGCGTCACCGCGGGCCCTGGCCAGCGAACCCAGCTGCAGCCGCAGCTCCGCGGCCAGCGCCGTGCCCGCCAGGTGCCGGCCGGCGCGGACCTGCTCGAGCAGCGCCGACGCCGTCTCCAGCCGGCCCGCCGCGAGGTACTCCCCGGCGAGCTCGACGGTGATGGCCGGGACGTCGTCCGGCCACGCCGTCTCCCGCGCCGCCCCGAGGTCGGCCAGTGCCCCTTCGGCGTCCCCTGACCGGCCGCGGACCCGGGCCCTGGCCAGCAGGCAGTAAGCCATCGCCGGGTGCAGGGCCCGTTCCTGCATCAGGTCGTAGGCCGCGGCGACCGACGCGGCGGCGTCGGCGAACCGGTCCGCCGCCAGGTGGCTGCGGCACACCTCGACGTGGCTGCGGGTCAGCTCCGCCAGCACCGCCGGGCCGCCGCGGCTGAGCCGCAACGCCGAGCCGGCGTACTCGGCCGCCCGCTCCAGGTCGCCCTGGCACAGGTGCCGCTCGGCCAGGCAGGCGCGCAGCGTCAGCAGCATCGACGGCTGCGGGTAGCCGTCGCGCAGCAGCTCGGCGTGGCAGGTTTCCAGCAGGTGCACCGAATACTGCACCTCGCCCCAGGCGGTCAGCACCGCCGCGCGCAGCGGCACGACCATCGCCCGCACCGGCGGCGGCTCACCCGACAGGGCCGTTTCGGCGTCCGCGACGTACTTCGTGCGGACGTCACCGGTCGAGTACCCGGCCAGCCACAGCAGCGCGATCCCGGCCTGCCGCGGCCGGTCCAGGCGTTCGGCGCGGCGCCGGATCCGCTGCATCCGCGGGGTCGCGCGGCGGGCGTCGCCGGCCAGGAACCGGTCCGCCGTCTCGATCAGCTCGAGGTCGAGCTCGATGAGCTCGCGCGGGGACCGGCCGCCCAGCAGCTCGTCGGGGTCGACGCCGAGCTGCTGGGCGAAGAACCGCAGCGCGTCCCCCGACGGCGTCCGCGCGCCGGTCTCGACCGACGACACGTACGCCGCGGAGTACTGCGGTCCGGCGAGCTGGCGCTGCGTGAGGCCGCGTTCGGTGCGCAGCTCACGCAGGCGTTCGCCGACGGTCTCGCTCACGCAGGTGCCTTTCCGCCGGGAGTGTCCAGGGTAAGCCGCGCGGGGGGGGGTTCCCCCCCCCCGCGGCCCCCCACAGCACGCGCCGGCGGGGCGCCAGACCGCCCCCCCACCGCGCGGCGCG
>NZ_JBEZYB010000096.1:0-26922 GCF_040638285.1 Amycolatopsis sp. NPDC026612 | reverse complement strand
CTCACCGTGGGCAGCGGCTTCGGCGGCTTCCAAAGCGCGATGGTCCTCACTCGGCCGAAGCGGGCGAGCGCATGAGCGTGATCACGGGCCTCGGCGTCGTTGCGCCGAACGGCATTGGCGTCAAGGCGTTCTGGGCCGCCACCCTGGCCGGCCGCAGCGGCATCGCTGTGCTGGACCGGTTCGACACCACCCGGTACCCGGCGCGGCTGGCCGGGTTGGTCGGCACCGTCGACCCGGCCGAATACCTGCCGGCCAGGCTCCTCCCGCAGACCGACGTGTCCACCCGGCTGGCCCTGATCGCCGCAGAGGCCGCCCTGAACGACGCGGGCGTGGACACCGAGGCCATGTCCGAATACGACATGGGCATCGTCACGGCCAATGCCTCCGGTGGGTTCGAGTTCACCCACCGCGAGTTCAGGAAACTCTGGAGCCAGGGCCCGGAGCACGTCAGCGTGTACGAGTCCTTCGCATGGTTCTATGCGGTGAACACCGGGCAGATCTCGATCAGGCACGGGATACGCGGGCCATCGACGGCACTGGTCGCCGAACAGGCGGGCGGCCTGGATGCCCTGGGCCACGCCAGGCGCACCGTCCGCGCCGGCACTCCCCTCGTGATGTGCGGCGGCGTCGACTCCGCGTTCGATCCCTGGGGCTGGGCCGCCCATCTGGCCAGCGGCCGGGTCAGCCTCGTCCCGGACCCAGCCACCGCGTACCGACCGTTCGACACGCGGGCGACCGGCTATCTTCCCGGCGAGGGCGGCGCCATCTGTGTGGTGGAGGACGCCGACGCCGCGCGTGTTCGTGGCGCCAAGGTGTACGGCGACATCGCCGGCTACGCGGCCACGTTCGATCCGGCCCCGGGCAGCGGACGGCCGCCAGGGCTTCGGCGGGCCGCGGAATCCGCCCTGGCCGACGCGGGCATCCTCCCTCAGGACGTCGATGTGGTGTTCGCCGACGCGACGGGGGTGCCGGAATTGGATCGCACCGAAGCGCAGGCGCTGCGCGGAATCTTCGGCGAGCTCGGGGTCCCGGTCACCTCTCCCAAAGCGCTGACCGGCCGGCTGCTGTCCGGCGGCGGGGTGCTCGACGTCGTCTGCGCCCTGATGAGCATCCAGGAAGACACCGTCCCACCGACCTTCGGCACCACCGAGGTACCGGCCGGTTACGGCATCGACCTCGTGATCGGGGAGCCTCGCCGGATGCGGGTGGACACCGCGCTGGTGCTCGCCCGTGGCCGCTGGGGCTTCAACGCGGCCACCGTTATCCGCAACCACTGGAAGAGAGACTGACATGACCATGAGCATCGAGAACCTGCGCGACGTCTTCATCAAGTGCGCGGGTGGCGATGCCGACGCTCTGCCCGTCGACCAGATGAGCGTCTCGTTCGAGGACCTCGGATACGACTCGCTGGTTCTCATCGAGACCTCGGCCACGCTCAAACGGGAGTACGGCGTAGTCATTCCGGACGAGCAGCTCACCGAGCTGCGGACACCCGCGGAACTGCTCCTGCTGATCAACGACCAGCTCGCGCCCGCCGCCGTCGCGGGCCGGCCGGCCACCGGTATCTGACTCGGACTTGGGACTGCGAATGACTGTTGTGGCGAACACTTCATCAGGTACCGGCGACCACGAGATCGCGCCGGTGACGACCCTGCGCGAACTCGCGTTGGCGGCGGCCGCGCCCGCCGCGCTGCGGGCCGCTGTCCGGATCGGGGTGGCCGAAGCGCTCGGGGACACGCCTGTCCCCGTGGACCAACTGGCGAAGAAGCTCAAGGTCGACGCGGGCGTGCTCGAACGCCTGCTGCGCAACCTGAGCTGCTACGGGATCTTCACCGAGACCGCCGACGGCGTGGTACACACCTCGACGTCAGCGTTGTTGCGCGAAGAGCACCCGCAGAGCCTCAAGTACTGGGTGCTGTGGGTCACCGAGCCGTGGACGTGGGAGCTGTGGCCGCACCTCGAACGCGCGGTGCGCCGCGGTGGGCAGGGTCTGTTCGAGGACGTCTACGGCTCGGAGTTCTTCGCGCACCTGCACAAGGAGTGGCCAGAGTCGACCGAGGTGTTCAACCGGTCCCAGACCGAGCTGAGCCGCATCACGTCCGCGAGCATCGCGAACACGCTGAACCTGCGCGACGTCAAGACGATTGCCGACGTCGGCGGCGGCCGCGGCTACAACCTGGCCGTCTTGCTGGAAACGAACCCGCACCTGGAAGGGGTGCTGGTCGATCTCCCTGCGGTGGTGGCGGACCCGGATCCACGACTGCGCCCCGGTGGTGCGCTCGCCTCGCGTGTCCGGGTGATGGCGGGTGACTGTCTCAACGGGATTCCTGTCGAGGCGGACGTGTACCTGTTCAAGAGCATCCTCGAATGGGACGACGAGCGGACGGTCACCGCGCTGCGCAACGCCGCGGCGGCGGGGCGTCCCGGTGCCAAGGTGCTTGTCATCACGAACCTCGTCGACGACAGTCCGGAAGCCCGCTACGCCACCGGGATCGACCTGCTGTTCCTGCTCAACACCAACGGCAAACGGCACACGATGAAGGGGATCACGCGGCTCGTCGAGCGGTCGGGCCTGCGCCTGGAGAGCGTCCAACCGATCAAGCCGCTGCTCCATCTGGTCGAGGCATCCATCCCGCGATGACAGTAACGGAAAGGGTTCGCCTGCTCTGTGACACAAAGCGGGCGAACCCTGTCTCTCCGGTCAGTCGCTGTTGAGGATCTCGCATTGCATCTGTCTCGCCTCACCGGAGGGCTCGAGCCCGAGATCCTGATTGAGGATCGTGCGGAGCTGGTGGTAGGCGCCCAGCGCCTCGCCGCGGCGCCCGGACCGGTGCAACGCCTGCATGAGCCGGATGTGGAACGGCTCGTGCAGCCGATGCGAGGCCACCAGCCGACGCAGTTCACCGACGAGTTCACCATGCCGGTTGTTGGCCAGATCGGCGTCGATTCGCGCGGACACAGCTTCCAGCCGCTGCTCCTCCAGGTACACCGACAGCCCCTTGAGAACGGGTCCCATGTCGACGTCCGGAAGGATGGAGCCGCGCCAGAGCGCCAGCGACTGGCCGAGTAGTTCGGCGGCATGGTCGGGCCTACCGTGCCGCAGTGCGGCTCTGCCGCGCCCCATCAGCTCCTGGAACCGGAATATGTCCACGTTCTCCGGCGGAACAGTCAGCAGATAGCCGCCGGGGCGGGTGGCGAGCAGCGTGGCGCCGTTCGCGGAGCGCAGTCGCTCCCCGAACAGCTTGCGTAACTGGTAGACGTAGGTGTGCACAATGGTCTTGACGGTGCTGGGTGGATCACTTGACCACAGTTCGTCGATCAACTGGTCCGTGCTGACCGTTGTGTTCGCGTTCGCCGCCAGCATCGCCAGTACCTGACGCTGCTTCGCCGCGGTGATTTGCAATGAGCGGTGACGTATCACCTCGGAGGTGTAGGTCACCTTGAGCGTTCCCAGAAGGCCGATCCAAATCTGCTCGCTTCGCATAAGAGAATCTCCGATGAAAGCCAATACTACAAAGTTTTCCTTTCGGACAACATTGACCCGTGTCGTCGGCTGCAACCTGGATGCGCACATGTCAGCCTGCATGAGCAGTTCTGAGAGACGGCCACGATGTCTCACTGAAATGCTTCTGGATGAGCCCGCCCTCAATGACCTGCCGAACCAGGTGACACCCTTGATGCGCATCGCGTTCCGCGAACCGAGCGTCCAGCAGAGCATACGAATTTCGGTAATCACAAACCGACGACGGTTGTTCCACCCAGTCAACGCCCGCCAGTCAACGCCCGCCCGGTCAAGTGGACCGGGGGCACCTCCCCCACTTGCTAGTTGAATCGATTGGACTGCCAGTTGAACAGTCTACCTCAGTCTTGAGGTGCTTTGTCAATATCCAACCGGGTGAGCAACCATGTGACCTGGTGGCTTCGGTCGGGGCCGCGTACCGTGCCCCCGCCTGCGTCCTGACCTGATCACGGTATCCGGATCCACATCCGGCCCGTGTCCGCAAAGTCCGGATCCTTCGCGTATGGCCTCGCCGCCGATACACCAGATTCGACTTCGTCCCGGGTTTTCGAGGTGGTGACGCGGGGAGCCGAACGTCGGTTATTCAGACTTGAGCGGCATTTTAACTCGGCGCGGCAATGTCCTCACCTGGCAGGACCGTCTGATCAGAAATGAGGAGTGCCGTGGGCGAGGCCGTTCAACTGGTTCACACCCCGTTCAATGACCGGGCCGAGGACGCCGTCATTCTGACGGATGCCATCATGCAGGACCAGGTCACCGTGATCAACGTGTTCAGTGTGCCGGTGGAGAACCGGGACGATTTCCTGCCCCGATGGAAAATCGGGGTCGGGGTCATGGCCGCACAGCCGGGATTCATCCAGGCACAGATGTTCCGGTCACTGGACCCGACTGCCGAGTTCGGCTTCGTCACTGTGGCTCGTTGGGCCAGCGGAGCGGCGCTGGCCGAGGCGCGCAAGAACCCGGAGTGGCGGGCATCTGTGCAGCGGCTGATGGACAACGTGGGCGCGGCGCCGAAGCCGATGATCTACGAGACGGCGTTGGTCGTGAACGCCGGCGAGAAGCCGTGACGGCACTGGGGACCAGGACCCAGCACGGGGACGCGAGTGCCATCGCCGCTCGGTGACGCCGTACTGGCAGGTGAAAGACCCGACGAGATGACGGCGCCCTTGGCGAAGGAGATCGACATGGAGACACGACAGTTGGGCAAGGCCGGCCCTGCGGTTTCGGAGCTGGGCCTCGGCTGTCTTGGAATGTCCGACAACTACGGCCCCGCGGACGAGGCGGAGAGCGTGGCCACCATCCACGCAGCACTGGACGCCGGGATCACCCTGCTGGATACCGGCGACGTCTACGGCATGGGCCACAACGAACTGCTCATCCACCAGGCGCTGCGCTCCTACAACCGCGACGACGTGACGATCAGCGTCAAGACCGGCGGGCTGCGCAAACCCGACGGTCACTGGAGCGGCTTCGACTGCCGTCCCGAGGCGCTCTGGAACTTCCTGTCCTACACGCTTAAGCGGCTGCGCACGGACTACGTCGACGTGTATCGGCCCGCTCGTGTCGACCCCAAGGTGCCGATCGAGGAAACGGTCGGCGCGATTGCCGAAATGGTGCAGGCCGGTTATGTGCGGGCCATCGGCCTGTCCGAGGTCGGCGTCGAGACGCTGCGCCGCGCACACGCGGTGCACCCGATCGCCGACCTGCAGATCGAGTACTCCGTCATCTCACGGGGCATCGAGAGATCCATCCTGGGGGCGTGCCGCGAACTCGGGGTGTCCATCACCGCCTACGGGGTGTTGTCGCGGGGGCTGCTGTCCGGGCACTGGACGCCGCAGCGGCAGACCACCGAACGGGATTTCCGCACCCGGGCACCTCGCTTCCAGCCAGAAAACCTGCCCAAGAACCTCGAACTCGTGGAGCGGTTGCGCCGTCTGGCCGAAAAGCGCGAGACCACTGTGGCCGCACTCGCGATCGCTTGGGTGGCCGCCCAAGGACCGGACATCATCCCGGTCATCGGCGCACGGACCCGTGCACAGCTCACCGAGTCGCTGGCTGCGGCCGAGTTGAAGCTGGGACCCGACGACCTGGCGGCTATCGAGCGTGCCGTGCCGGCCGACTCGGCTGCCGGAGGACGCTACGCCGACTGGCAGATCGCGTTCCTGGACAGTGAACGATGACCCGCGCGGAGGAGTCCGGGAGGACGCCGGTCCCCGGACCACAGCGGCCGGAACCAGCCGTGGCCGAGCATCGCCAAGACCGCGGCGGTGATCCGGTGACCGGAGCCGGGGCGGGCGAGCAACCGGGCCGTCCCGGCAAACGCGGACCGGCGGGCTTCCGCCCCGACGTCCAATCGCTGCGCGCTCTGGCGGTCTCGGTGACCATCGTGAACCACCTGTGGCCGGGTTCGCCGCTCACCGGCGGCTATGTCGGTGTCGACGTGTTCTTCGTGATCTCCGGTTACCTGATCAGCTCCCAGCTGATCCGCGAGATCGAGGGCACCGGGCACCTGCGGCTGGCGCAGTTCTACGCACGGCGCGTGCGTCGCCTGTTACCGGCGGCGTTCTTGGTCCTGGTGTTCGTCGCGATCGCCGCGTACCTGTTCGTCCCCCGTCCGCAGTGGCCGGCCTACGGCCGCGAGATCACCGCCGGCGCCCTGTACTGGCAGAACTGGCTGGTGGCCACGAAACCCGCTGACCCCACTCTGTTCACCGCGCTGCAGCACTATTGGTCGCTATCGGTCGAGGAACAGTTCTACCTGTGCTGGCCGTTGTTGCTGCTGGTCCTGTTCAAGATCCCGGCGAAGTTCCGGTTCACCGGGCTCGCCGTCGTCGGGCTCGCCTCGCTCGCGTTCAGCGTGTACCTCACCGGGGCCAACCAGTACATGGCGTACCTGATCACGCCGGTCCGGGTGTGGGAGCTCGCGCTCGGCGCGGTGGTCGCGATGGCCGGGAGGAAGCTCGAGCTGCCCAGGATCGCGGCGAACCTGGTATCGCTGGCCGGCCTGGCCGCGATCGTGTTCGCCGTGCTGGTGTTCGACGACTACAGCGAGTTCCCCGGGGCGCTGGCCTTGGTCCCCGCGGTGGGCGCCGCTCTGGTCATCGTGGGCGGCATGAGCCCGCACCGGCAGTGGCACTCCCCCGTGACCTCGTCGGCTCCCGTGCAACTGGTCGGCGATCTCAGTTATTCGCTGTACCTGTGGCATTGGCCGCTGATCGTGCTGGCACCATACGCGTTTCCCGGCGCCGTGGCCGGCGGGAGGCTTTCCACCCCGGCGTCTCTCGCGATCGTGGCGGCGTCGTTGGCGCTGGCGTACCTGTCGAAACGGTTCGTCGAGGACCCGATCCGGTTCTGGCCACCCCTGGTCCGCAATCTCCGGCTGACCTTCGCCGGCATGGTCGCCGGCATCGTCGTCGTGTGCGCGGTGGCGAGCGGACTGCTCCTGGCCTGAATCCGTCAGGGTGCGGCAACAAGACCGGCGTGGCTGTCTCCACGCCGGTCTGTGTCATGCGCGGGCGATCCGGGTCGTCAGTGCCTGTCCGCCATCCGCTTCGGCGCCCAGATCCGGTCCGCGTCACCTGCGGCGAGTCGCCCGCGGTACACGTCGATCTTGTGGTCGATGAGTTCGAGGTTCTCGCGCAACTCCGCGAGTTTGGCCAGCACCTCGGCGCGGTGGGCCTCCAGGAGGGCGAGGCGCGCGTCCTCGTTGCCGATCCCGGCAGCGACGAGCTCGGCATAGCGCCGGATGGTCTTGATAGGCATGCCGGTGGCGCGCAGCCTGGTACAGACGACGATCCATTCGATGTCGAGCTGGTGGTAGCGCCGCCTGCCGCTCTGGGTGCGGTCGAGGGGCGTGACCACCAGTTGGGCGCGTTCGTAGTAGCGCAGGGTGTGCGCGCTGACCCCGGTGCGACGGGAGGCCTCAGCGATACTCACACCCTCCGGCGGGATGGCGGGAAGGGCGTCGACTGCCGACTTGACTTCGAGCACGCTCTAAATTCTAGCATCGATGTCATGACTCCCTCAACAGTGCCCGACACCCAGAGTGACGGGATCGGCCGGCGCCGGCGGTCCCTGGTGTTCACGATCTGCTGCGTCGCGGTGATGGTGGCGATGATGGACATCTCCATCGTCAACATCGCGCTGCCGTCCATTCGCCGTGACCTGGACACCACGATCTCCGGCCTGCAGTGGACGGTCGACGCGTACACACTGGTACTGGCCAGCTTCGTGGTGCTGGCCGGGTCCATCGCCGACCGGGTCGGCCGTCGCCGGATCTTCCTGGTCGGCCTGACCCTGTTCGGGATCGGCTCCGTGCTGTGCGGTCTCGCACCGAGCATCGAAGGGCTGGTCGCGGCTCGCGCGCTGCAGGCCGTCGGTGCCACGATGCTGACCCCGGTGGCATTGGCGATCATCACCACCACCTACCCCGACCCGGGCGAACGGGCCAAAGCCATCGGCACGTTCGGCTCGATCACCGGCCTGGCCCTGGCCGCGGGACCGATCCTGGGCGGCATCCTGGTCGACAGCCTGAGCTGGCGCGCCATCTTCTGGATCAACGTGCCGATCCTGGCCGTGGCGATCCTCGGCACGGTGATTTACGTGCCCGAGTCCCGCGCCACGAGGACACGCCGGTTCGACCCGGTCGGCCAGGTCCTGTCGATCGCGCTGCTGGGCAGCCTCGTCTACGCGATCATCGAATCCCGCTGGCTGGGCTGGACCTCACCGGTCATCCTCGTCCTGCTCGCCGTCGCCGTGCTCAGCCTGCTGGGCATCCTGCTTTACGAACCACGCCGGATCGACCCGTTGTTCGAGCTGCGCCTGTTCCGCAGTGCACCGTTCAGCGGAGCGCTGCTGATGGCACTGCTCGCGTTGTGCGGCTTCCAGGGGTTCCTGTTCGTCACCACCCAGTACCTGCAAGATGTGCGAGGTCTGGCGGCGTTGGCGGCCGGGCTGTGCCTGCTCCCGGTCGGCGGGCTGATCGCGGTGCTCTCCCCCTTCGCCGGCAAGCTGGTCGCCTCGGGTGGTCCCCGGCTGCCGCTGGTGATCGCCGGCGCCGCACTCGCACTGGGCGGCGCCGCATCACTCTGGCTCGGACCGGACACCCCGCTTGTCGCCGTGCTCGCGACCTACCTGTTGTTCGGCGCGTTCCTGGGCCTTGTCAACCCGCCGATCACCAACACGGCGGTCGCCGGGATGCCCCGTTCGATGGCCGGGGTGGCCGCGTCGCTGATCTCCACCGGACGACAGACCGGCACCACCCTCGGCGTGGCGATCGCCGGCACCATCGTGGGCTCTTCTCTGGCCAACGGGAAGGGTGCCTACACAACTGCGGAACATGGCGTGTGGTGGCTGATACTGGCGCTCGGCGTCGGCATCCTCGTCCTCGGGCTGGTAAGCACCGGGCGTTGGGCCAAGGGCACTGCCGAGCGCGCGGTGGAGCTGTTCGAGGAAGTCGACCGGGGCGCCGATGTCCGCCCGGCCGCGGCGCGCCGCTGACCCACCACCGGACGGCACGAGCGGCACTCGATTCTTGCCGTCCGGTTCGTCGGGTTCGCGCGAGGAGAAGCGCGGCTTCGCGGCTCAGTCGTCTATCTCTGGCAGCCCTTGCAGCTTGCGGATCTCGTCCAGTACGGCACGGACGGGTGCGAGGCTCTCCGGCGGCAGCCCGACGGCACGCAAGGCGATCGAGCGAACGCCGGCCTGATGCAGCTCGTCCAGCATGGCAAGCTGCTTGACGGCCTGATTGGCGTGATCACGATCGAAAAAGTACGCCGTTGTCACGCCGAAGAACCTCGCGAGCGCTTCCAGCAGGTCGTAGGACGGCCGTTCACGTTTGCCGGTGCGCAGCGCCGACAGGTAGGCGCCGCTGACCCGCAGCCCGGGGTTCCGCTTCTTGAGTTCCACGGCAACTTCGTCATTGGTCCAGGAACGTCCCTGTGGGCGGCTTGACCGGAACAACGAGTCCAATTGCTCGGCGAGTATGGACTCGCCGTCATCGTGAACCATTTGCGGCCTTCATTTCGAGTTCGTACCAGGAGGTGGAGCTTATCAACTGACAGTCCAACGATATGCCGTATATGTCACATTCGTCTAGTGCTGAGGTCACGCTTCGACTGGCCGGCCGCCGCCGGAAGGAGTCCAGAGTGTCGTCAGGCCCGATCGTACTGACCTGCGTCGCCGTTGCCGCCCTCGCGCTCTTGAACGGAGACGGGACAGGGTTCGCCTTCCCCGCACTTGAAGCCGCAAGGGACGGACTGGTCGCGCAGGTGGAGCCGAGCGGCGGGTTGACCGTCGATCCACGCGACGGAACCCAGCCGGTCACCGGCTTCGTGGCGGCGACCGGTCGCGCCGGCGCCCTGGCAGAACCGGCCGTGACGTTCTTCGGTGGCCGCGGCACGTCCATCCAGCGCCGCTACCCGTCCAACCACGCGGCCGAGCTACGGATGAATCCGTCCCGCCTGCTCGGCGCCTACTACAACCGGCAGGAGCAACGGGTCGTGCCGAGCACGGTCGACGTGATCGACGAGCGCGCCACGGCGATCGCGCCGGGCGCGTCCCGCCGGCAGGGTGACCATCTACGACCTGGCGTCCCGCCCGGCGATTCCGACCGGATACTCTGCCGAAGACCCCGATCGTCGCAAACTTCGCCGGCAGGTGACCAACTCGTCGGCGAGTTCGAGCAGCCACGTGACATCATCGTCAGGTCCACGGTCCCGGACCGCCATCAGCGGGCTGTCGCGGTCACCAGCCCGAGCGACGGCCACGGCAACCATGGCCGGCACGCCCTCGCTCGACCCGTCGCCCGTCCGCAGCGCGCGCAGTGCGTCGTGAACTTCGATGATCCGGCGGTGCAGCCAGAAACTCACGTCACGAAGCCGCAGTACATCGCTGAGCCACGTCCGCGACGGCCTCAGTGCGATCTCGGGGACCTCCTGGTAAAGCGTTCGCCACAAGGGATAGAGGCGGCGGTGGGTGCGGTAGTCCCGAAGCCACCGCATCATCGCAGAAAGCCGCGGTCCCAGCACTGGCACCACCACCCAGCCGAGCAACTCGAGGAGCGCGCCGGCGTCACCCAAGGTCCACGCGACCGGTTCCAGCATGCGCAAATCGAGGCCCATGGGCGCGGCCACCAGGTCGACGACTCGGATCGTGCCGTACATCAGGATGAGCGCCCCACCGGCCGCCATGGTCAGCATGCCCCAGCGCAGCCAGGCACGGTCGGCGATCTTCGCAAAACGCCGGCAGTGGTGCACCACGTCCGCCTGACCGACGACACAGGCAAGGATGTAGATCAGGAGATAGGGCGCTTGCCACACCTTGTGGGCGTTCTCCAGGTAGAAATACTGAAACCGCTGGCTGCCCGGCGTGAATACGAGGTACGTTCCCACATAAGCGACAAGAGCAAGAACCCAGAACGAGCACCGGCGGCGCATCTTGTGACGAGCCAGTTCGGGCGAGTAGGTCCAGTGAACGAGGAGATACTGCTGTGCCGCGGTCAGGCCTAGCACGCAAACCCCGCTGAGCAGCCCAGCGGTTTGCGGTATGCCGGTCCACCTGTCGAGGCGCGCCGCGATCGGCGGCAGCAACACCAGATAGCTCAGGGCCGACAGGCCGACGTAGAGGCAGAAAACCACAGTGGCACGGTCCCGCCGGCCGCGTGCCATACCGACCAGCTTGTACAGCAGGATGGCGCAGCCGAGGGCCAGACAGACGGTGCGCGGATCCGTCTTCAAGAGCCGTCTCCGTCGCTGAAGAAGGTCTTCTCCAGCCGATCCAACACCTCCTGGACCTCTGCGGGCGGCGTCGGGCCGGCTCGCTCCGGCCGTGCGTTCATCCGGCGCAGGATCACCGAGGCCATGATCTCGGCTTCCAGTTCATGCTCGTCACCGTAGCCCGCGCGGTGGAGCATCTCCCGGACCAGACCGGGATCCAAGTTCGGGAAGACCAGCCGGGCGACGTTTTCGTCGATCGAGATGCTGCCGGTGTGACCGCACATGATGTGCGCCAGTTCGTGGGCGATGATGTGCTCTTGATGGGTCCTGCTGGTCTCCGCCTCGTAGGCGACGACGTCCATGGTGGGCAGTGTCAGCGAGAGCCCGGACGGCTGGTCGGCACCCAAAGCCAGCGGAATGAGGTGAATCGGCCGACCCCGGCGCCTGCTCAGCTCCTGGGCGACGGTAGTGATGGTGGAAGACGGCGGTAGCCGCCACTCGGCGAACCGGGACTCACAGTGCCTGAGCACCCGCCTGATCTCCCGGGTCGCACTTGTGGTGCGCCATGTCAACAGCTTGATGACGGCCCGGCCATGGGTATACCTCACGTCGTTCCCCCAACGATGGGTGGTTGCCCTATGAGGCGCAATGGTCCCAAACCAGGTCAAGCTTGACAAGTACACCCGAGGTTCACACCGGCCTGAGCCAGCCGAGATCTGTCCGCTCCGGCCGACCGGTTACTGCTCAAGCAGTTCGGTGATCTTTTCGGCGTATTCGCTGCAGTAGTCCAAGGATCTCGGTGGCTGCGTGGAGTGGATGATGCCGACTCTGAGCCGCTGGTCTGGCCGGGGTCTTCTGGCTGTAGTGCTTCAAGACGTAGTCGACGATCTGGCGCAACCTTTCGGTTGTGAGCAAAGCTTTCTCGGTGTCGATGGCCGAGACCTGCTTCTTGCCGGCGACATCCGGGGGGCGACCTTGATGGATCGTGTAGGTGTGCAGCCTCTCGCCGAAGGCCTGTGCGGTGGTCTTGAGGTGGGGGTTGCCGGCGTTGACTGAGGAGACGGGCGTTCCGGTGCAGGTCGTGATGGACCCGTTGGTTCTGGATGTCTGTCCAGTTCAGCGAGCTCCTTACTGTCCTGGCGTGGATCTTGCCGGACTGTCCATTGTGGTCTGAATTGGAAACCGGAGGCACAAGTCCTTCGGCTGTCACACCGACTCCTCGCCGTCCGAACGGACGCAGCGAAGGAGACCCAGTGGACCAGCACCGAACGGAGCAGGTGGAGGACGACGAGCCCCCGGCAGGCCTACGCCTCGCCTGGCCGTGCTGCAGCTGCTGGGCGGGGGTATCGCCATCTACCACGCACTCGCCGGACCAGACCGCGATTCGGCGAGCTGGTGCCTGCTCGCGTCGTCGAACGAGTCGAAGACCGGCTGCGCGCCAAGCTGACGGACGTCCGGCTCGGCACCGCGACCGGCAACGCCGACAGCGCTTCCATCCCGATCTCGGTCGGCGGCTCGCAGCTCGGCGTGGTGCCGATGATGCTGAACAACGGCGGCACGGCGATGTCCGCGCTCGAAACCCAGCACGGCTGCGGCGCGCTCGGCGGCTTCGCGATCGGCTGCAAGAAGCGACGGCCGGCCAGAACCCGCTGCCCGCGACCCCGCTGGTCACCGACCTGCGCGGGTTCGGGTCGCTGACCAATCCCGAGCAGCTGGCGGCCCGGTCCGCGCTCGACTCGAGGCTGGCTGTTCCTTCGACGAAGGCGGCGTGCCGTGGGACGGGTGCGCACACGAGGACCGGGGTGACGGCGTGCTCGTCGTCATCCCGGCGAAGGTGCCGAAGCCGCCCTGCGCCAAGCCGGCGCGGGCTGCCGCGCGACGATCAGCATCCACCTACCCGCCGACCGGCTGGCCGACATCGCGGACGCGGCCGGCGGGCCGGCCAGGACAGACGACGAACGTGCGGATTGTGTACGTGCCCCCGACGGGACTCGAACCCGCACTGAATCGATTTTAAGTCGACTGCCTCTGCCGATTGGGCTACGGGGGCACCGCACACTCTAGGTGATGACCTCAGTTCAGTGTCCAGGACTGGTTCGCCGCGCCCGTGCAGGTCCAGATCTGGAGGGGCGTTCCGTCCGCCGAACTCGGGCCTGTTGCGTCCAGGCACTTGCCCGAGGCCGGGTTGACCAGCTGGTTCGACGCTGTGTGCGTCCACTGCTGGGCGCCCGTGCCGTTGCAGTCGTACAGCTGGACCTTTGTTCCGTTCGCCGTTCCCGCCGCCGCCACGTCCAGGCACTTGCCCAGGGCGCGCAACGATCCCGAAGCCGGCGTCCACTGCTGGGCGGCCGTGGCGTTGCACGTGTACAAGTCCACCGTCGTTCCGTTCGCCGACGCCGCTCCTGCCACGTCCACGCACTTGCCGCCGTAGCCCGTGATCGTCCCGCCGGAGGCAGGTGGTGGCGTTGTTCCGCCCGTGATCGCGTTGAAGATCCTCGAGTACGCATACCCCGTCGCGCGGTCGTAGTCCTGGACCTCCCAGAACGACAGCTCCGCGACGCCGTTGGCCGCCGCGAAGTTCTCCAGTTGCTGGGCGTCCTGCTGGCTGAACTGGGCGCCGTCGTCGTTGCGGCCCGCTATCGGCGTCAAGCCCGTCATCGCGTACGCCGCCGACGTCGAGATGCCGTACAGGCTCGCCAGCTGGGACGCCGCGGCCCGGGCCGCCGAGAGTGCGTCGCTCAGGACCGGCTGGCCGTCGTAGAAGTCCATCACCATCAAGTTGACGACGCTGACCTTGACGCCCTTGCTCTTCGCGTCGCGCAGCAGGTCCAGCTCCTTCGACGGCAGGCCCGTCGGGTCGACCGCGAGGGTGTAGTCGACCTGGACCGCCGGGTTCTGCTGCTGCAGCGCCGCCAGCGCCGAGTTGCGGCGCTGGGTGGACCCCGTGTCGTTCAGGACGTCGCCTTCGATGTCGAAGTCGAGGCGGGGCGTTCCGTAGGTGGTGACGACGTTCGCGTACGCCGCCGTCAGGCTCGCTGTGTTCGTGCAGGTCTGGGCCAGCTCGCCGCCTGCGGCACCCCCGAACGACGGGATGACGTTGCCGCCCGCCGCCTGCAGGGCGCTGATCTGCGTCTTGAACGAGCCGACGCCGGTGCCGTTCGCCTCCCACACCGGCGTGCAGCCGGACTGCGGGGTCAGGAACGCCAGCGTGAAGAACTTCGTGCCGGTGGCGTTCAGGTCGGCGGCCATGTCGCCGGCGTCGGAGTCGCTGATCTGGAGGTACGGCGCCGCGTAGTGGGCCGGGAACGCCGGCCCGGCCGCGGCCGCCGACGGCACCGCGACGACCGCGGCACTCAGCACCGCCGCCGTGAGGGCAGCTCTGGTACGGGAAAAGGACATGGGAGCTCCAAGGGACCGGAGGACGGAGCGGGAGCGGACTTATTCCGCGTTGTGAAGAAAGGGTTTACCCGCCTACCCACCCAGTTGTCCAGACCATGTCGCTCACCGGCACACAGCCGGGCATTACCCCGCAATAGCCCCGAAAACGACGAAAGCCCCCGGCCGCGAGGGCCAGGGGCTTCGACGAACGGACGTCAGGACTTCGAGACGCGCGCGAACTCGTCCTTCGGGTTGTTGATCTGCCCGAGCGAGATCACCTCGCGGCGGAACAGGCCGCCGAGGATCCAGTCGAACAGGATGCGGATCTTGCGGTTCCAGGTCGGCATCGCCTTGAGGTGGTAGGCGCGGTGGAACAGCCAGGCCGGGAAGCCCTTGATCTTCAGGTTCAGCGCGTCCGCGACACCCTTGTGCAGGCCGAGACTCGCGACCGCGCCGAGGTTCTTGTGGTAGTAGTCCTTCGGCTTGCCGCCGCGGAGCACCTTGATGATGTTCTTCGCCAGCAGCGTCGCCTGGCGGACCGCGTGCTGCGCGTTCGGCGGGCAGGTGGCCGTCGGGTCCTCTTCGGTGCGCGAGAGGTCCGGGATCGCGGCGTTGTCGCCCGCGGTCCACACGTCCGGGTGGCCGACGACCTGCATCGCCGCCGTCGCCTCCAGGCGGCCGCGCTTGTCGACCGGCAGGTCCGACTGGCCCACGACCGGGTTGGCCTTCACGCCGGCGGTCCAGATGAGCGTGTCGGTGTCGAACTCGGTGCCGTCCGACAGCACGACGTGGCCGTTCTCGAACGACTTCGCCGCGGTCGACAGGTACACCTCGATGCCGCGCTTCTCCAGCTGCTCGACCGTGTACACGCCCAGGGTCTCGCGGACCTCGGGCAGGATCCGGCCCGCCGCCTCGACGAGCACCCAGCGGATGTCGGAGGTCTTGATGTTCGGGTAGTAGTTCTCCACCGCGAACCGGGTCATGTCCTCGAGCTCGGCCAGCGCCTCGATGCCGGCGAACCCGCCGCCGACCACCGTGAACGTCAGCAGGCGCTTGCGCAGCTCGGGGTCGAGCGTGCTGGCCGCCTCGTCGAGCTTGGTCATGATGTGGTTGCGGAGGTAGATCGCCTCGCCGATGGTCTTGAAGGCGATGCCCTGCTCGACCAGGCCCGGGATCGGCAGGATGCGGGCGACGGCGCCGAGCGCGACCACGAGGATGTCGTAGCCAAGCTGCTCGACGTGGCCGTCGGCCGCCTCGACCGTGACGGACTTCTTCTCGTTCTCGATCTTGGTGACGCGCGCGGTCAGCACGTGGCAGCGCTTGAGCACCCGCCGCAGCGGCACGACCACGTGCCGGGGCTCGATCGCGCCGGCCGCGGCCTCCGGGAGGAACGGCGCGTAGGTCATGTGGGGCTGCGGGTCAACGACGGTCACGGAGGCCTCGTTGGCCCGGAGCATCTTCTGGAGGCCGTACGCCGTGTAGAGCCCGACGTACCCACCACCGAGGACGAGGATCCGAGTCGGTTCCGACTTCGACTTCGCAGCAGCCATGTCCTCATGGTGACACCTTCGCCGCGTCCCCGCTCGGGGGCCCCATCCGGCTGTGACCAGCGTCGCTGCGGTTTCCGTAACGATTCAGTCGTGCCCTGTCACCGAGGTCGCGGCGCGGAAGACGTCCGCCACCATGGCGTGGGTCACGCGGTGTGTCTGGACATTGCGCGGCGACACGTGATAACAGCCGAAAAGCCGCAGGTCGCCCAGTTCCACGACGGCTCCGTGGGCGAACGCCGGACGCGGCTGCGGCACCGGCCAGCCCGCCGCCTCCAGCACGGGCAGTGACGCCTGCCAGCCGAACGCGCCCAGCACGACGATCGCCCGCAGTGTCGGACGTAACAGTGCGAGTTCCTCCGCCAGCCACGGACGGCAGGTGTCCCGCTCGGCCGGCGTCGGCTTGTTCTCCGGCGGCGCGCACCGCACGGGCGAAACGAGCCGGGTGCCGTACAGCTCGAGGCCGTCCCCGAGCCGCTCGGACGTCGGCTGCGAGGCGAGCCCGACCTCGTGCAGGACCCGGAACAGGAAATCACCCGACGGATCGCCGGTGAACATCCGCCCGGTGCGGTTCGCGCCATGCGCCGAGGGCGCCAGGCCGACGACGGCGAGCGACGCGTCCGGCGGCCCGAAGCCCGGCACCGGGCGCGCCCAGTACTCCTCGCCGCGGAAGGCCGCCTTGGTGCCCGCGACACCCTCGCGCCAGGCGACCAGCCGCGGGCAGGCGCGGCAGCCTGCCACCGCCGCGTCCAGCTCGGCCAGCGACCTCATCGCAGCGCCACCCGGGACAGCCGGTCGGCGTGCCGCGTGGTCTCGGGCAGCCGGTAGCGCGGGGTCAGCGCCAGCGTCAGCCGGCAGGCGTGGGCCAGGCCGATCCGGTGGCCGGCCGAGACGTACACCGGTTTGACGCCGTCCTGGGTCCGCAGCACCGCGCCGACCTCCTCCCCGGCGTCGACCAGCGGCTCCGACGACCCGCGCACGTGCGCCGGCGTGCCGTGCGAGCCGATGAACCGGGTCTTGCCGACGCCGAACGCGGGCAGCCCGGTCAGCACGCCGAGGTGGCAGGCCAGGCCGAAGCGCCGGGGGTGGGCGAGGCCGTGGCCGTCGCAGACCAGGACGTCGGGCGGGTGCGCCAGCCCCTCGAGCGCGGCCAGCAGTGGCGGCAGCTCGCGGAAGGCGAACAGGCCCGGTTCGTACGGGAAGACGGCCTTCGCGCGGTGGGTCCGCTCCTCGACCACGGTGAGCCCGGCGGTCTCGAGGGTGACGACGGCCGCCGCGATGCCGCCGGTGTCGTCGTAGGCGACGTCGAGGCCGGTGACCGTCGGCGGCAGCTCGGGGCACTCGTCGGCGAGCTCGACCTGGCCGCGGAGCCGTTCCTGCACGGCGAGCGCCTCCTCGGTCGTCGCCGGCCAGTCCTCGGTGTGCACCAGGTCACCCTGCCACAGCCGCCCGTTCCCGCCGACTAAGTTGGGTCCATGGCGGATAGCACCCCCGAAGAGGCCTCCGAGCCGAAGGCCGCGGAGACGACCGAGATCCCGGCCGAGCCGACCGACGACATCGTCACGACCCAGCACACCTTGACCGTGAAGCGGAAGAAGCTCGCATACACGGCGAAGGCGGGGCGGATTGTCCTCCGCAAGGAGATCGTCAAGGACGGCAAGTCCGAGGGCGTCAAGGCGAAGGCGGAGGTGTTCATCACCTCCTACACCCTCGACGACGCCGATCCGGGGTCGCGGCCGGTGACGTTCGCCTTCAACGGCGGCCCCGGCTCGTCGAGCATCTGGCTGCACATGGGCCTGCTGGGGCCGCGCCGGGTGCTCTCGGGCGACGTCGACGACCTGGTGCCGCCGCCGTACGGGCTGGCCGACAACCCCGAGACGCTGCTGGTGCACAGCGATCTGGTGTTCATCGACCCGGTGTCGACCGGCTACTCGCGCGCGTCCGAAGGCGGCGAGACGAAGGACTTCCACGGCTTCAAGGGCGACATCGAGTCGGTCGGCGAGATCATCCGGCTGTGGGTGTCGCGCCACCAGCGCTGGCTGTCGCCGAAGTTCCTGGCCGGCGAGTCGTACGGCACGCTGCGCGCCGCCGGGCTGGCCGCGCACCTGCAGGACCGGCACGGGCTGTACCTGAACGGCCTGCTGCTCATCTCGTCGGTGCTCGACCTGGGCACGCTGCGGTTCACCGAGGGCAACGACCTCCCGTACTCGCTGTACGTGCCGACGTACGCGGCGATCGCGCACTACCACGGCCTGCACGGCGAGCGCCCGCTCGACGACGTCCTCGCCGACGCCGAGGACTTCGCGGCGAAGGACCTGCCGTGGGCGCTGGCCCGCGGTGCCCGGCTGTCCACTCAGGACCGGACGGACGCGGTGGCCACGCTGGCGTCGCTGACCGGCCTCGCCGAGTCCTACGTGGACCGGGTGAACCTGCGGATCGAGCACGTCCGGTTCTTCACCGAGCTGCTGCGCGACCGCGGCCGGACGGTCGGCCGGATGGACGGCCGGTTCACGACGTGGGAGCCGGACGGCGGCCGCGAGCACATGAGCGACGACCCGTCGATCTCCCGCGTGGTCGGCGCGTACGCGGCGGCGTTCAACCACTACGTGCGGGCCGAGCTCGGGTACGCCAACGACCTGCCCTACGAGCTCATCAGCGAGGACACGTTCAAGGCGTGGTCGTACTCGGACTTCGAGGGCCGTTCGGTGTCGGTGGTGGACTCGCTGAGCGCGGCGATGCGCGCGAACCCGCACCTGAAGGTGCACGTGGCCTTCGGTCACTACGACGGCGCGACGGCGTACTACGCGGCCGAGCACGTGCTGGCCCACTTGCAGATCCCGGAGGAACTGCGCGAGAACATCGACTCGGCGTACTACCCGGCGGGCCACATGATGTACATCCACGAGCCGACCCGTGTGCAGCAGTCGAAGGACCTGGCGAAGTTCGTCAAGAAGGCGTCGAACCGCTGAGCACGGCCCGCAACCGCCGCCACTGCGCGACACCCACGACGACCTGCGTCGCCACCGCGAGACCGGCGTAGCCGGCCAGCCACGGCCGCCACTCCGGTGGCTGGGCGTGGCCGACCAGCGGATCGATCAGCACCGGAACGGCGTAGATCCCGGGCAGCGCCATGAGCAGGTCGTGCAGCCGGAGGGCGGTGTCCACGGCCCGGGACGTCGCGTCCTGCGCGATGACGGGACGGCGGAAGACGTCGGTCACGATCGCGGCCGTGACCGCCGCGCCCAGTGCCAGCAGGAGGAGCCAGCTCCCCGCGTACGTGCGGTACGGCGTCGTGGCGAACATCGTCACGGCGAGCGCCGCGCCGCCGCCGAAGGTGACCAGCGGCACGGCGAGGAACCAGCCGGTCACGTCGGTCCGCGGCGGGCCGCCGAGCGTCCCGAACCGCGCCAGCGCCTGGCGGTCGCGGATCCGCGCCGGAAGCCAGTAGCCGAGGTGCTGGGCGATGATGAGGAAGTAGACATACCAGCTGTCCACCAGCTCCCCGCCCTGGACACCGGGCAGGAAAACCAGGCTCGCGAACCCGAACACGACGGCCACGTACCCCAGGCCGGCCACGACGATCCACCGCCACGACCCCGGGGGCCGCGCGCCGGCACGGAAGCCGAGCCGCAGGGCCAGCAGGTCGGTCATCGTCGGCACCTCGATGCGGTGCTTCACCAGCCAGCGACCGGCCGCCGCGCGCTCCGCGTCCGTCGGCACCGGGGCGCTCACCGGGTCACCGTTCCGTAGTGGCCGCGCGGCAGGCTTTGCCGCCGGGCCTCGATCGCGGCGCCGACGTGGACCGCCACCACCAGGACGAAGTACCCGATCGCGGGCACGAACCGCGCCGGAGGCCACGGCCAGCTGGTGGACAGGTCGATCCAGACGAGGAACGTGAACATGAACGGCGCCGCGAACGCGCGGGTGTCGTGAGCCCGCAAGGCCGCGTCGACGGCGGCCGAAGCCTCGTCCTCGGCGATCACCGGGGCACGCAGGGCCCGGGCGAAGACCGGGGCCACGCTCGCGGCGCCGATCACCAGTGCGGCCGCCCAGCCCACCGGGTTGGCGGCGTACCACGCGCACAGGACCACGCCGCCGCCGAACGTCGTCACCACCGCGGCGAGGTACCGCCGGCCCACCTGCCCGGCCGCCACCCGCAGCGACGGCCGGGCGCCCGCGGGAACCAGCCGGGCTGCGGTGCGGTCGGCCCGGCACACCCGGCGCCACTGCAGCAGGGGATAGGCGGTGCAGACCACGGTGAACACCAGGAACCGCGCGAGCACCGGGACCGGCGGGAGCAAGGCGACCACCCAGACCACGGACGAAAGCACGCTGTAGGAGGCCTGGTAGGACCGCGTGGCCAGCACCCGGGACCCGACACGCACCGCGAGCAGCGGCGTCGGCTCGTCCACCTCCACGCCGCGGCGGGCCAGCCACGCCCGCGCCCCCTGTCTCTCGGCGAGCGTCGTCCACGCTGCTTCCACCACCATCGAACCTCCCCCGTCCCGCCGTGCACGCTCGAAAGGCCGGAAAGGTTTACCGGCCGTGGAAACCGGGCGGCAGCCGGTGGCGGCGGACCAGCAGCCAGCCCGTCAGCTGCACCGGCGCCGGTCAGGCGCTCGGCGAGCTGTTCAGGGCGTTGCGCGGCCCGCCAGCGCAACACCTGGAACGAGGCGAAGAGCACAGTCAAGACCGCGGCCCCGCGCCGGGCCGGCCACAGCCGCGTGCGGCCCACTTCGAGGACCGTCGGCTCGCCGGGCAGCCGCGGGTCCACTGGCAGCGCCGGTTCGCGCACCATCAACGGACCTCCCCCAGTCCGCACGTACACGCGGAGCGCCCCGGGAAGGTTGTTTCAGGTGCCGAAAGCGCGGCGAGCACCGTGTTCCGCGGTCCGCGCGACCGCACACGGGAAACGGCCCACCTCCCGGAGGAGATGGGCCGTTTCCGGGCGAAAACTACTTCAGGTACTGCGAACCGCGCGTCACCGCCGCGTAGGCGTCGACCGCGCCGTGGCCGTAGAAGCCGTTGAACGACGGGTCACCCTCGCAGGTGGCCGTGAAGTCGGGCGTGCGGCCCTCCTTCAGGTAGTCCACCGTGCGGGGCACCGGGCAGGCGATCTTCGCCGCCGTGCCCTCGAGGACGCGCTGGACCTTGTCCGGGTCCAGTCCGAACTCGCCGTGCGTCTTCTTGCCGTACTGCGAGATGATCAGCGCCGCGACACCGGTCGCGTGCGGGGTCGCCATCGACGTGCCCTGCAGCCACTGGTAGTAGCCGACGCGGCCGTCGGGTGCGGTCGCCTTCTTGATGCCCGCCGTGACACCGGCCGGCGTGATGTTGCCGTCCGCGTCGACGTTGCCGTCGGCGATCGCGACGTTCTTCGGGTACGTCGAGAGGATTTCGTTCTCCACCGTGCGGTACCACGGCGTGCCGAAGCCGTCGCGGAAGAAGCCGCCCGGGGCCGACACCGAGATCTGCTCGAGGCCGTAGTTCGAGTAGTCGGCCTTCTTCTGGGACGGGCCGAACGAGCTCACGCCGATGGTGTGGTTGCCCTCGACCGGCAGGCTGAGGCAGGTCGAGTTGTCCACCGTCCGCGGGTGCGTGCCGTTCGCCGGGTAGTCCGGGCTGGTGGTGTCCGGCTGCGGCGCGCCGAGGTCGGTGTGCTGGTTGCCCAGCGCGACCACCATCGTGACGCCCTTGTGGTGTGCGTAGTTCAGCGCCCGCTGCGTCGCCTCGATGATCGTGCGCTGCTCGGCCTGCTCGGCGGGCGAGTCCGCCGGGTTCGCCGTGCAGTTGTACAGCCACGGGTCGGTGTAGAACGACATGTTGACCACGTCGATGCCGGCGTCGCCGGCGTAGGTCAGCGCGTCGACGGTCGGCTGCAGGAAGAAGAAGCCCGAGTCCTGGCCGGCGCGGATGTTCACCAGCGTCACGTTCGGCGCGACGCCGGAAACGCCGAAGCCGTTCGCGGCGGCGGCGATGGTGCCGGCGACGTGCGTGCCGTGCGCGCCGTCGTCGTGGTTGACCGGGTCGACGCAGCCGCGGAACTCGCACGGGCCGTCGACCTCGGCGCCGTTGACGTCGAACGGGATGTCCTTGACGAAGTTGCGGGAATCGGCCTCGTCGAAGTTCGGCGCGATGTCCGGGTGCGTGCCGTCGATGCCGGTGTCGATGATGCCGACCTTGACCTGCTTGCTGCCCGGCTGCTTGGTGCGCGAGAGGTCCGAGCGGACGGACTTGAGGCCCCAGAGCTGGTCGTCCAGCGGGTCCATCCCGACGGCCTTGTTCGCCGCGGTCTTCGAAGAAGCGGCGCCGCGGCCTTCCTTCTCCACACCGGCGTCGCCCTTGGTCTTCTTGCCCAGCTTCGGCACCGAGCCGATGGACTGGGCCTTGGCGGCGCCGAAGACGGCACGGTTCGCCGACACGCGCTCGGTGAACCCGGTGGCCGGAGCGGTGGCCTTGATGAGGCCGACGGCGGCGTTGGTCTCCAGGACCGTGCCGCCCGCGGCCTTGATCGCCTGCTGGGCGCTCGCGATGCTCTGGACGTCCTTGGCGAGCACGGTGAACTCGGTCGCCGGGCCGGCCAGCGCGGGCTGCGCCGAAGCGGCGGGCACCGCTACGGCCGAGAGCGCCCCGAACAGCGGGACGGCCATGGCCGCGGCGAAAAGCCTGGGTCTCTTCACGATTCTCCTCCTCGGAAAGCGGTTCCTGCACCGTATAGACCGGACAATGCGTAAACAACGGCCAAACGTACGTTATGGAACAACCGACTTCTGCTCGGCGAAGTGACAAGCTGACAAGTGCCCGTCCGTCCTGGGAATCAGCTCCGGCACCTCCGACGCGCACCGGTCTTGGGCCTTCCAGCACCGGGTGCGGAACCGGCACCCGGACGGGGGATCCAGGGGACTCGGGACGTCGCCGGTCAGCCGGATCACCTGGCGGCGCCCGCGCACGGCCGGGTCCGCCACCGGCACCGCCGACAGCAGGGCCTGGGTGTACGGGTGCGACGGCCGTTCGTAGATCTCCTCGTCGGAGCCGAGCTCGACGATCTTGCCGAGGTACTTCACCGCGACCCGGTTGGACAGGTGCCGCACCACCGAGAGGTCGTGCGCGATGAAGACGTAGGACAGGCCGAACTCGCTCTGCAGGTCGCCGAGCAGGTTCATCACCTGCGCCTGGATCGAGACGTCCAGTGCGGACACCGGCTCGTCGCAGATGATCACCTTCGGCCGCAGTGCCAGCGCCCGCGCGATGCCGATGCGCTGGCGCTGGCCGCCGGAGAACTGGTGCGGGTAGCGGTTGAGGTGCTCGGGGTTGAGCCCGACCACCTCCAGCAGCTCCCGCACCTTGCCCGCCCGCGAGCCCTTGGGTGCGACGTCGGAGTGGATCTCGAACGGCTCGCCGACGATGTCGCCGACGGTCATCCGCGGGTTGAGCGAGGTGTACGGGTCCTGCAGCACGATCTGGATCTCGCGCCGCAGCTTCCGCAGCTCGGACCCGCGCATGGCGAAGATGTCGCGGCCCTCGAACATCGCGGTGCCGCCCGTCGGTTCCTCCAGGCGCATCAGGACCTGGGCGAGCGTCGACTTCCCGCAGCCGGACTCGCCGACGATGCCGAGCGTCTCACCCGGCATCAGGTCGAACGAGACGCCGTCGACGGCCTTGACCTGGCCGATCGTCCGCTTGAACAGGATGCCGGTGCGGACCGGGAAGTACTTCCTCAGGTCTCGCACGGACAGAATGGGATCAGGCACGGGAGCTCACCACCTCTTCGGCGAAGTGGCACGCGCTGGTCCGGCCGAACCCGATCGCGTGCTGTGGCGGAACGTCGGAAGAACACCGGGACTCGGCCCGCTTGCACCGCGGGTGGAACGGGCAGCCGGGCGGGATGTGCAGCAGGCTCGGCGGCAGGCCCTTGATGGTTTCCAGCGTCTGTCCCTTGAGGTCCAGCCGGGGCAGGGAGTCCATCAGCGCGGCGGTGTACGGGTGGGCCGGCGCGCGGAACAGCTCGGCGACGTCGGCCTGCTCGACGATCCGGCCCGCGTACATCACGGCGATCCGGTCGGCGACCTCGGCGACCACCCCCAGGTCGTGCGTGATCAGGACGAGCCCCATCTTCCGCTCCGCCTGGATCTCCTCCAGCAGGTCCATGATCTGGGCCTGCACGGTGACGTCGAGCGCGGTGGTCGGCTCGTCGGCGATGAGCAGGTCCGGGTCGAGCGCCAGCGACATCGCGATCATCGCGCGCTGGCGCATGCCGCCCGAGAACTGGTGCGGGTAGTCCTTGATCCGGCGTTCCGCGGCCGGGATGCGGACGATGTCGAGCAGCTCGATCGCGCGCTTCCGGGCGTCCTTTCTGGACATCCCGAGCCGGACGCGCAGCTGTTCCTCGATCTGGAACCCCACGGTGAACACCGGGTTCAGCGCGGACAGCGCGTCCTGGAAGATCATCGCGATCTCGCTGCCGCGCACTTCGCGACGGCGTTCCTCGGACGCCGTCAGCAGGTTCTCGCCGCGCCAGCGCACGGCACCGGCGGTGATCACGCCGGGCGGCGTGTCGAGGATCCCCATCACCGTCTGGGCGGTGACGCTCTTGCCGGAGCCGGACTCGCCGAGCACGGCCAGGGTTTCCCCGGCGTGCACCGAATAGCCGACGCCGTTGAGCACGTTGGCCACGCCGTCGGACGTCCGGAACTCGACGTGCAGATCGGCTACTTCGAGCAGCAGTTCGTTGTCGGACAAGGAGATCTACCTCGACTTCGGATCGAGCGCGTCGCGGATGCCGTCACCGAGCATCACGAAGGCCAGCACGGTCAGGGTGACGAAGGCACCGGGGAACAGCAGCATGTGCGGGTCGTTCCCGAAGTAGTCCCGCGAGTCGGAGATCAGCACGCCCCACGAGACCACCGGCGCGCGCACGCCGATGCCGAGGAAGGCGAGCGTCGCTTCGGCACCGATGAACGCGCCGAGCGCGATGGTGGCGTACACCAGCACCGGCGCGATCGTGTTCGGCAGCAGGTGCCGGAAGATGATCCGCGGGGTGCTCGCCCCGAGGCCGCGCGCGGCCTTGACGTAGTCGAGCTGCTTGGCCACCAGTGTCGCCGAGCGCATGATGCGCATGGCCACCGGCCAGCTCAGCGCCGCGATCGAGCACACCACCTGGACGACGATCGTGACGGCGCCGGGATTCGAGCCCGGTGCGTTGAACGTCGTCAGGATGACGATCGCGCCCAGGATGAACGGCAGGCCCGCGAAGATGTCGCCGAACCGCGACAGCACGCTGTCGACGAACCGCCCGTAGTAGCCGGCGACGATGCCGACGAGCGATCCGAAGAGGACGGTCAACAGCGTGGCGAACACCCCGACCAGCACCGACGCGCGGGTGCCGTAGATCGTGCGGGCGTAGACGTCGGCACCCTGGTTGTCGTAGCCGAACCAGGCGTCCGCGGACGGCCCTTCGTTGGCGTGCGCGAGATCGCTGAAGCGCGCGTCGCGCGAGCTGAACAGGCCGGGCGCGATCGCGATCAGCACGATGAACAGGATGATCACCGCGGAGGCGATGACCGCGGGCTTGCGCCGGAGCTGACGCCAGGCGTCGCGCCACAGGCTGCGGGGCTTCTGCGGACTGGTGGCGGAGTCGTCGACGCGGGACAGCTCGGCCGCATCGGCACCGCCACCGGCCACCAGATTCGGGTCAGTCATAGCGGATCCTCGGGTCGAGAACGGCGTAGAGCAGGTCGACGATCAGGCTCATCAGCAGGTAGACCACCACCAGCAGGACGACGACACCGACGACGGTCGCGCTCTCCCGGTCCTGGATGCCGCGGAAGATCAGCCGGCCGAGACCGTTGATGTTGAACACGCCTTCGGTGACGATCGCGCCGCCCATCAGGGCGCCCAGGTCGGTGCCGAGGAAGGTGAGCACCGGGATCACCGAGTTGCGGAGCAGGTGGACGCCGACGACGCGGCTCTGCGGCAGCCCCTTGGCGATCGCCGTCCGCACGTAGTCGGCGTGGCGGTTTTCGGCGATGCTGCTTCTCGACAGACGCGCGACGTACGCCATCGACAGGGTGCCGAGCGCGATGCCGGGCACGATCAGCTCGCCGACGCCCGGATCTTCCGAGACGCTGGCCTCGATCCAGCCGAGACCGGTGCCGCCCAGCGCGAGTTGCAGCACGATCGCCGTGACGAACACCGGCAGCGAGATCAGGAACGTCGTCGACACCAGCACGAGGTTGTCGAGGAAACCCTTGCCGCGCAGGCCGGTCAGCACGCCGGCGGTGAGCCCGATGACGGCTTCGATGGCCACGGCGATCACGGCCAGGCGCAGCGTGATGGGGTACGACGTGGCGATCAGGTCGCCCACCGAGGTGCCGTTGAAGGTTTCCCCCCAGTCGCCGGTGAACAGGTTTCCCAGGTACTTGAAGTACTGGACGAAGATGTTGTCGTTCAGGTGGTACTTCTCGGTCATCTGGGCGACGTAGGCCGGCGGACAGGCGGCCTGGCCGCACTTGCCGGAGAACGGGTCGCCGGGCAGCGCCCAGACCAGGAGGTAGATCAGGAACGTGGTGCCGAAGAACACCGGGACCAGCTGGAGCAGCCGTCGCAGGACATAGCGGATCATGGCGATTTCCTAGTGCGCGCCGACCGTCGTGAGTGGTAATTCGGGGGAGTTCCTCAAGACGGCGCAGCGCTTCGCCGCTCGCGGCCACCGCGTCCACCTCGATCTCGGGTACGACATCAAAGCCGACAAGGGTGCGTTCTT
>NZ_JBEZYB010000095.1:0-26933 GCF_040638285.1 Amycolatopsis sp. NPDC026612 | reverse complement strand
CGGGCAGCGCGGCGGCGATGGCCAGGCCGGTCACCTCCGTCACGACGCCGGGATCGGCGGTCCCGCGGTGCCGACGGCGGTGCGGCGATACGGGGAGGCTGGGGAACTGAACGTCCACTTCGAACCGGGCGAACCACCGCGGGCGGGCCGGCTGGTCCTCGACGGCCGCCCGCTGTCCATTGCGGACGGTCTCGGGGAACTGCTGACCACGACCGATCCGTCGACGGCGTTCTGGGCGACCGCGGCGCAGGCCGCGCTGCGGCTGGTGGCGGCGGGACGGCTGCTGCCGGGCGTCACCGCGGCCGGGCACGACGCCTGGCGCGTCGGGCCGCTGGAGCCGGCGGAAGCCGGGTGGCTGCGGGAGCTCGCGGCGGCGATGCCGCCGGACGAACGGGCGCCGGGGCCGCTGCTGCGGGCGTTCCTCGACGCCGTCGCCGACACGCTGCCCCGCACGCCCGCCGCGGCGAAGGCGGCCGGCACGCGGTTGTTCGCCGCCGTCGCGCCGCAACGCGCGGATTCCCTGCGCGACTGGGCGGACGAGCTCGCCGCGGGGCTGGACTCGGGGATCCGGGTGTCGCTGCGGGTGGAGGCGCCGGACGGGTTCGCCGCCGGGCGCTTCCGCGCCGTGGTCCAGGTGCACAGCCTCACCGATCCCGGGCAGCTCGCCGATGCGGCGGAGCTGTGGGCCACCGGGCGGTTCGGGCCGCGGGCGCGCATCGACGTCGTGCTGGCGCTGCGGCGCGGCGCGCAGGTGTGGCCGGCGCTGGGCCCTCTGCTGACCTCGGCGGTGCCGGCCGAGCTGGCGCTCGGCGAGGACGACGTGGCGGAGCTGGTCGCGGCCGCGGCCCCGAGGCTCGCGGCGGCCGGGATCGAGGTCCACTGGCCGGCCGAGCTGGCGGGGTCGCTGACCGCGCGGGCCGTGGTCCGCGCCGGGGACGTACCGGGTGATCTGCCGTCGTTCTTCGGCGGCGGCCGGGCGCTGGAGTTCGACTGGCAGCTCGCGCTGGGCGGCGAGGTGCTGACCGAAGCGGAGCTGAACGCGCTCGCCGAGGCCCGCCGCCCCGTGGTGCGGCTGCGCGACCGCTGGGTGCTGGTCGACCCGGCGCTGGCGGCGAAGGCGCGAGAGCGGGCGCTGAAGCCGCTGAACCCGGTCGACGCGCTGGGTGCGGTGCTGTCCGGGACCACCGAGATCGACGGTGAGCCGGTCGAGGTCGTCACCGACGGCTGGCTGGCGCGGCTGCGGGAACGGCTGTCCGCGCCACCGGAACCCCAGGTGCCGCCGGCGGGACTGGCCGCGCAGCTGCGGGACTACCAGCTGCGCGGCCTGCAGTGGCTGGCCACCGTCACCGGGCTCGGTCTCGGCGGCTGCCTCGCCGACGACATGGGCCTCGGCAAGACGGTGACCCTGATCGCGCTGCACCTGCACCGGGCGTCGGGGCCGACCTTGGTGGTGTGCCCGGCCTCGCTGCTGGGCAACTGGGAACGCGAGATCCGCCGCTTCGCCCCCGGCGTGCCGGTGCGCCGCTTCCACGGCAGTGCCCGGTCGCTCGAGAACGTCGAGAGCGCCGCCGGGTTCGTCCTCACGACCTACGGCACGCTGCGCACGGATCCCGCGCCGCTGGCCGGCGTCCGGTGGGGGCTGCTGGTCGCCGACGAGGCCCAGCACGTCAAGAACCACCGCTCGGGTACGGCCAAGGCCCTGCGGCTGGTGCCCGCGGCGGCCCGGGTGGCGTTGACCGGGACGCCGGTGGAGAACACGCTTTCGGAGCTGTGGGCGATCCTCGACTGGACCGCGCCGGGCCTGCTGGGGTCGCCGGCGGAGTTCCGGACGCGCTGGGCGAGGCCGATCGAGGCCGGCGACCCGGGTGCCGCGGACCGGCTGGCCCGGTTGCTGCGGCCGTTCCTGCTGCGGCGCCGCAAGTCCGACCCCGGGATCGCCCCCGAGCTGCCCGCGAAGACCGAGACCGACCGGCCGGTGTCTCTCAGCGCGGACCAGGCAGCGCTGTACGAAGCCGTCGTGCGGGAGATGATGGCCGACATCGCCGCGAGCGACGGCATGGCCCGGCGCGGCCGGATCGTCAAGCTGCTCACCGCGCTCAAGCAGATCTGCAACCACCCGGCGCAGTACCTCAAGGCTCAGTCTCTGCAAGACGGTGGCCGCTCGGGCAAGGTGGAACTGCTCGACGAGCTGCTCGACACGATCCTCGCCGAGGGTGGCGCGGTGCTGGTGTTCACCCAGTACGTCGCCATGGCGCGGCTGCTGGAGAAGCACCTGGCCGGCCGCGGGATCGCCACGCAGCTGCTGCACGGCGGCACCCCGGTGGCGCGCCGCGAAGACCTGGTGACCCGCTTCCAGAACGGGGAGGTGCCGGTGTTCCTGCTGTCGCTGAAGGCGGCGGGCACCGGGCTGAACCTGACCCGCGCCGACCACGTCGTGCACTTCGACCGCTGGTGGAACCCGGCGGTGGAGGACCAGGCGACCGACCGGGCCTACCGGATCGGGCAGACCCGGCCGGTGCAGGTGCACCGGCTCGTCGCCGAAGGCACGGTCGAGGACCGGATCGCGGCGATGCTGCGGGAGAAGCGCGCGCTGGCCGACGCCGTGCTCGCCGGCGGCGAGGCCGCGTTGACGGAACTGTCGGACACCGAGCTGGCCGAGCTCGTCGAACTGAGGAGCGGCGGATGAGTGACGACCGGGTACGCGGGTTTCCCGCGTTCGGGGCCGCCGGGGCGCGGGGACGCTTCGCCAGGTCGTGGTGGGGCCGGGCGTGGCTGAGCGCGATGGAGGACACCGCGCTGGACCTGCGTCAGCTCAAGCAGGGCCGCAAGTACGCCGCGGCCGGCCTGGTCGGGCCGATCACGGTGAGCCCGGGCCGGATCACCGCGACGGTCGACGACGTCGACGGCGGCCCGTACCGGACGCAGCTGCGGCTGGCGGAACTGTCCGAAGGGGACTGGACGCGGTTCTTCGACCGGATCGCCTCGCGCGCCGGGCACCTGGCGGCGCTACTGGACCGGGACATGCCGCCCGACCTGGTCGAGGCGGCCGCCGATGCCGGTGTCGACCTGCTGCCCCGGATCGGCGACCTCGACCCGGAGTGCGACTGCCCCGGCTGGGAGCTGCCGTGCCGGCACGCGGCGGCGTTGTCGTTCCAGGCGTCGTGGCTGCTCGACGCGGACCCGTTCGTGCTGCTGCTGATGCGCGGCAAGGGCGAACGGGAGATCCGCGAGGAGCTGGAAAGCCGCACCGCGCCCCGCGAGACCGAGCTCGCTGCGGCGGACCGGACGCCGGGGGAGCTGCCCGACCTGGCCGGGTTCCGGCCTTCCGGGGCACCGTCGATCCCGGCCGCCCCCGGGGTGCCCGCCGAGGCGTTCGCCCTGCTGGTGGCCAACGCGTCGGGGCAGGCCCGTGCGCTGCTCGCCGGGCAGCCGTGGCCGGGCCGCCGGCACGACGCGGTCCGTTTGGCCGCGGAGTTCCCGTCGGTGGCCGGCCGGCTGGGGGAAGGCGGCGGCTTCGAGCGGGCGGTCGCGGCGTGGACGTACGGTGGCCGCGCCGGTCTGGAGGTCCTGGAATCGCCGTGGACACCGCCGAAGGCGGCACTGGCGGCCGCGCGGGCTGCGCTCGCCGACGTCCCGGACGAAGAAGTGGTCTTCGAACGCAACCACTGCACGGCCGGTGCGGTGCAGCTGCGGCTGGACCGCCGGGGCCGGTGGCACCCGTATCGGCTGGAGGGCGGCACGTGGTGGCCCGCCGGGGCGCCGGAGACCGATCCGGGGCTGCTGCTGGGCTGAAGTCGCGGCACGGCTTCCCCGCGCAGGCGCGGTTCTGTGCCCTCGTCGGGCTGCCCGGCCGCAGTACGCGTTCAGGTCCACCGGCGCCGCGGGGTGACCCGCGTCGGCGAAGACCGCCTCGCCGCGGGGATGACCAACCGGGACAGCCGGGGGGAATCCGCCGGTTTTCCCGGTATCCAGCGCGGTACTCGTTGTCTCCTGTCCCCTGACGGCGGGTTCCGCCGGGCCACTGGGGGTGCGGGCGCGCGGGTTTCCTTCCGCGCGCCCGCCCGGTTTTCGCCGGTGTCCGGCAGTGTCCGAATGGCCTGCTGTCGAGCTGGAGGGGGCTTCCCGAGCGGGGGTCCCCTCCAGCGTCAGGCCGTGGCCTGCACCGCGTAGTCCTTGACGTGCATCGAGTCGTGCATGCGCACGCCACCGGTGTTGAGCTTCGCGATCGCCCGCGTCAGCCCGGCGGGCAGCGCCGAGACGAGCTGGCCGCCGCGGGCCAGGGCCCACACCCCGGCGCGTGAGGTCGGGAGCAGGCTGCGCGCGGCGCCGGCGGCGAACACCCGGCTGCGGCGCACCAGCTCGCTCATTTCCCGTTCGTAGGCGGCGAAGGCGCGCTCGTGGTTCCCATCGGCCGCGGCCAGCTCGCCGGCCAGGACGTACGCGCCGAGCACGGCGAGGCTGGTGCTGCCGCCGACGGCCGGACCGGGACAGTAGCCGGCGTCGCCGACGAGGGTGACGCGCCCGCGTGACCAGGTGTCCAGCCGGAGCTGGGTGATCGAGTCGAAGTAGAACGGACCGCCGGTGCCGAGTTCGGCCAGCCAGCCGTCGACCTGCGGGTGCATCCCGGCGAACGCCTCCCGCAGCAGCTCCTTCTGCCGCGGGACGTCCCGGTGGTGGTAGTCGAGCGGCTGGTCGCGGCGGAACAGGAACACCGCGCGGGCGTCGCTCATGTGCCGGGCGCTGTAGATCGACGCGGTGCGGCCGGTGCCGAGGTGGGTGACGGCCTCGCCGTCCAGGCCGAGGGTGCCGGGCAGGGACAGCACCGCCAGGTAGGCGCCGATGAACGTCGTCAGCCCGGCCTCGTCCCCGAACACCAGGCGCCGGACGTTCGAGTGCAGCCCGTCGGCGCCGACGACGACGTCGAACCGGCGCGGCGGGGCGTGCTCGAAGGTGACCTCGCCCTCGGGGGAGATGGCGGTGATCGAGTCGCCGAAGAGGTACTCGACGTCCTCGCGGCCGGCGTCGAAGTAGATCTCGCTGAGATCGTCGCGCATCACCTCGACGTGCCGGTCGGAGGCGGCTTGGAAGAACTTCGACAAGTCCACCCGCGCCGGTCGTCGCACCCCTTCGCGGTACACCGTCATCCGGGTCGTGCCGGTGGCGAGGGCCTCGACGCGCGGCAGCACGCCCATCCGTTCGGTGATGTCCATGGCCGGCCGGAAGAGGTCGACGGCGTGGCCGCCGGTCTTGCGCAGCGCCGGGGCGCGTTCGACGACGGTGACGTCGAAGCCGTGCCGGGTGAGCCAGTACGCCAGCACCGGGCCCGCGATGCTGGCTCCGGAGACGAGAATCCGCACGAGTACCTCCCTGACTTAACGGTAGGTAAGTTGTACCACGAATCTTACCTATCGTTAAGTCAGTTATCCTGGGGCGGTGCCGAAGCCCTCCGACACCAAACAACGCATCCTCGACGTCGCCCGCGACCTGTTCACCAGCCAAGGGGTGCAGCGCACCAGCCTCCAGGACATCGCCGACCGGCTCGGCATCACCAAACCCGCGCTCTACTACCACTTCCCGTCACGCGACGACCTGGTGCGCAGCATCGTCCAGCCGCTGCTCGACGACGGCGAGAACTTCCTGCTCACCCAGGAAGCCCGCGGCGACGCGCCGGTGCGGGAGCTGATCGAAGGCTTCTTCGACTTCAACCACCGCCACCGCGCGGACGTCATCATGCTGCTCAACGAAATGCCGACCCTGGCCGACCTCGGGCTCATCGACCGGGTGCTGGGCTGGCGGACCCGGCTGACCGGCCTCATCTGCGGCCCGTCGCCCACCCTCGACCAGCAGGCCAGGGCCATCCTGGCGCTGGGCGGCCTGCAGGACGTCTGCATGCAGTTCCCCGACGCTCCCGTCGAGGAACTCAAGGCCGCGGCGGTCGCCGGGGCCCTCGGCGCCCTCGGCGGCTGAAATCTTGTCCGCCGCCCATGTCGAGAACGCGCCGGCAGCTCCGTCCCCGGGATGTCAGGCCCACCAGAGAAGGAGAAAGACCATGCAGCCGACCGAGATCGCCGAGGTGCTCGACAAGCCGCTCAGCCGCGAACTGCTGGCCCGTGACGTGACCCGGCTCGGCTACGTCGCCCAGGACGGCACCCCGCGCACGATCCCCATCGCGTTCACCTGGAACGGCTCGGAGATCGTCCTGTGCACGACCAAGAACTCCCCGAAACTGCCGTCGCTGCGCGCCAACCCCGCGGTCGCCCTGACCGTGGACACCGAAGTGCACCCGCCCAAGATCCTGCTCATCCGTGGCCGCGCCCAGCTCGACGTCGTCGAGGGCATCCCCGAGGAGTACCTGCAGATGAACGGCAGCTACGAGATGACGCCCGAGCAGCGGGTCGAGTGGGAACGCGAGGTCCGCTCGCTCTACGACGGCATGGTCCGGATCGTCGTCACCCCGACGTGGGCGAAGCTGATCGACTTCGAGACGACCCTGCCGAGCGCCGTCGAGGAGCTCGTCAAGCGACGAGCCGAACGCGGCTAACGGACCGCCGCGCGCTCGAGGATCGCTCCCGTGTCGACCCCGGCCGGGAGCGTGCCGAACGCGATGCCCCAGTCACCACCGAAGCGGGACGCGCAGAACGCGTCCGCGACCGCCGGGTGGCCGTAACGCACCAGCAGCGAACCCTGCAGCACCAGCGCCATCGCCTCGACCACCCGCCGCGCCCGGTACTCGATCGCCTCGAGGTCGGTCAGCTCCTTGCGCACGCGGTCCACGGCGTCGTCCAGCCGGGCGTCACCCCCGGCGGCCAGCTCGACCTCGGCGAAGAACGCCGCGACCGACTCCGGCTGCTTGCCCATCGCACGCAACGCGTCCAGCGCGGCGACGTTGCCCGAGCCCTCCCAGATCGACGACAGCGGCGCCTCGCGGTAGAGCCGCGGCATGCCCGACTCCTCGACGTACCCGTTGCCGCCGAAGCACTCCAGCGCCTCGGCCGCGTGCACCGGCGCCCGCTTGCACACCCAGTACTTCGACACCGCGAGCCCGAGCCGCCGGAACGCCTGCTCCTGGGCGTCGCCACGCCGGTCGCCCGCCGCGGCCAGCCGCATCGCCACCGTCGTCGCCGCTTCCGACTCGAGCACCAGGTCGGCCAGGACGTTCGCCATCAACGGCTGGTCCACCAGCGCCTTCCCGAACGCGCGCCGGTGGGTCGCGTGGTGCACCGCCCGCACCGCGCCCAGCCGCATCCCCGACGCACTGCCCAGCGTGCAGTCCAGCCGGGTGTTGTTGACCATCTCGATGATCGTGCGGACTCCGCGGCCCTCCTCGCCGAGGAGCCAGCCCACGGCGTGGTCGTACTCGATCTCCGACGAAGCGTTCGACCGGTTGCCGAGCTTGTCCTTCAACCGCTGCAGCCGGATCGGGTTGCGCGAGCCGTCCGGCAGGACACGGGGGAGCAGGAAGCACGAGAGCCCGCCGGGCGCCTGGGCCAGCGTCAGGAACATGTCCGACATCGGCGCCGAGGTGAACCACTTGTGCCCGACGAGGGTGTAGCTGCCTTCGGCGCCCGGGGTCGCCGTCGTGGTGTTGGCCCGGACGTCGGACCCGCCCTGCTTCTCGGTCATCGACATGCCCGCGATCAGCCCGCGCTTGGTCCCCGGCTCACGCAGCCCGAAGTCGTACTCGGTCGCCGCCAGCAACGGCTCGTACCGCGCCGCCAGCTCCGGGTTCGCCCGCAACGCCGGGATCGCCGCGTACGTCATCGAAATCGGGCAGCTGTGCCCAGCCTCGACCTGGCCCCAGACGTAGAACTTCGCCGCCCGCGCCGCGTGCGCGCCCGCGCGGGAGTCCCGCCACGCGGTCCCGTGCAGACCGTGCGACACCGCGACCGTCATCAACTCGTGCCAGTACGGGTGGAACTCCACCTCGTCGATCCGGTGGCCGTACCGGTCGTGCGTGCGCAGCACCGGCTCGTTCTCGTTGACCAGCCGGCCCCACTCCTGGGCCTGCTCGCTCCCGGCCCGCACACCCAGCTCGTGCAGCTCGCCGGCCGCCCAGCCCGCACCGGCCCGCTCCAGCCCGGCCAGCAGCGCCGGGTCGTCGGCGACGTCGTGGCCCGCCAGCGGCGGGACCTGGTTGGTGACCTCATGCGTGGCGGGCATCGGAACCTCCTAGAGCGCGGACGACGAACGTGCGAAGCTCGGCGACGTCACCAGCATTTCCCCTGGTCAACGGGCCGATCAAGACCTCGGCGGCGGCACCCACCAGCGCGGCCGCGGTGAGCCGGCCGTCCTGCGGCGGCAACGCGCCCTGCTGCACCCCGGCAGCGACGTGCTCGGCGACCACCTCGGTGAACGCCCGCCGGAACACCAGCCGCTCGGCGTCGATCACCGCGTCGACCGGCTCGGCCAGCAGCGCGTAGGCCTGCCTCGGGGCCTTCAGCGCGCGCTGCGCGAACGTCTCGAACACCGCCAGCACCCGCTCGGCGGGCTCACCCGGCTGCGCGGACGCCGCCCGGACCGCCTTGACCTCCCGCGTCACGACCTGCCGGAACACGTGCACCACCAGGTCGGCCTTGGTGGGGAAGTGCCGGTAGACACTGCCCACGGCCACGCCGGCGCGCTCGGCGACCGCGGCAACCGAACAGCCGCCGTAGCCGTGCTCGGCCAGCTGGCGCGTCGCGGCGGCGACGATCGTCTCCCGCTGGGCGTCGAGGCGTTCCTGCACCTTCGGGGTGCGGCGGTAGGGCACGTCAAGAAGTGAAGCACTGATTCATTACTTCAGTCAACGCTCCAGCAGCCGGCACAGGGGAGTGGCGAAGCCGAACGCGATCCGCCGCCGCACCCGGATCCCGCCGTCCACCGGCACACACTCGAACTCCGCCTCGAAGGTCGAACCCGGCGCGCGAACCGGTTCTCCGCCCCGGTCGGGCATTGGCTCGATTCCTCCGTGGCCGCCCTGCACCTCACCCGATCACGGACCCCGCTTCACCAGCGCCACGAGATACCGGCAGGGCAGTGACCCCGGATTCGCGAACACACAGTCCGCCGCGGCCCCCAGCTGCAGACAGTCCCCGGCGTCCAGCTCGTGCACCTGCGCCCCCTCGTGGAACCGCAGATGCCCAGCCAGCACCCAGATCTGCTGGTGCAGGAACGCATACGTCCCCGAGGCCAGTGGCACCTCCGCACCCGGCGGCAGCTCCACCTCCACCAGCTCCAGCGGCCGGCCGGCCGCTGGGGAGACCGACCGCCGCCGGTACCCGGTGCCCGGATCCACCCACACCGGCTGCTCCGCCGCCCGCACCAGCCGCCGCTCGTCACCCTCGGCCCGCGCGATCAGCTCCGACAGCGTCAGGCCCAGCGCGCCCGACAGCTTCGCCAGCAACGCCGCCGTCGGCTGCACGTCACCCCGCTCGATCTTGCCGATCATCGCCCGCGACACCCCCGACCGGTCGGCGAGCGCCGCGGCCGAAAGACCCCGGGACGTGCGGGTGGCGTGCACCGTGGCGGCCAGGCGAGCGGTCAGGGGATCGGTCATAATCTGAATACTATACGAGCCTCATTGGCTACCATATGAGCCATGATCCGAGACGCCACCTCCGCGGACGCCGCCGCCTGCGCCGCCCTCTACGCGCCCTACGTCACCGACACCGTCATCTCCTTCGAAACCGAACCGCCCGACGCCGGCGAAATGGCCCGCCGCATCGCCGCCGCCCACGCCTGGGTCGTCCTCGAAGACAGCGGCAGCATCGCCGGCTACGCCTACGCCACCCGCTTCGCCGAACGCGCCGCCTACCGCTGGTCCTGCGAGACGAGCATCTACCTCGAACTGGGCCGACGCCGCACCGGCGTGGGACGCGCCCTCTACGAGGCCCTGTTCGAGCGGCTGCGCGAACGTGGATTCTGCCGCGCCTTCGCGGGCATGACCCTGCCGAACGACGCCAGCGCCGGCCTCCACCGCGCGCTCGGTTTCGAGCCGGCAGGCGTCTACCGCCGGGTCGGCTGGAAACACGGCGCCTGGCGTGACGTCGCCTGGACCCAGAAGGACCTCAGCGCAACTGAAGGTTGCACATCCGCGCCGCGCGAGCTAGCGTGAAACGCAACCAAACGTTGCACAAGGAGCTTCCATGGACCACGGCACGCTCGACCGCGAAATCCACATCGACGCCGCACCCGACGTCGTCTTCGACGTCGTGAGCAGCCCCGAACACCTCCGCGAATGGTGGCCCGACGAAGCCGAATACCCCGTCGAACCCGGGGGAGCGGGACGCATCGGCTTCGGCGGCTCCTGGGTCCAGTTCACCGTCGTCGACGCCATCCCCCCGAAACTCTTCTCCTTCCGCTGGACCCACGCCGAAGGGGAGACCGCCGCACCGGGCAACTCCTTCCTCGTCGTCTTCGAACTCGAACCCGCCGGCACCGGAACCCGCCTGCGCATGACCGAAACGGGCTTCCGCGAACGCGGCTGGGACGAAGCCAAGATCGCCGCCGAATACACCGACCACGAAACCGGCTGGGACCACTTCCTGCCCCGGCTGCCCGCCTACGCCACCAAAGTCGGAGCCGCCCGGTGACCACCGCCGTGGACGACGACCTCTGGTCGGCCATCGGCGACCCCACCCGGCGCCGGCTGCTCGACCTGCTCCTGAACGAGGGGAGCGGCACCGCGACCAGCCTCAGCGACCACCTTCCGGTCACGCGCCAGGCCGTCGCCAAGCACCTCGCCGTCCTCGGCCGCGCCGGTCTCGTCCACGCCCACAGCGCCGGACGCGAGAAACAGTTCCGCGTCGACGAAGCCCAGCTCGCCCGCGCCGTCGCCCAGCTCACCGACGTCGGCAACACCTGGGACGCGCGGCTCCGCCGCATCAAGCGCATCGCCGAAACCATCGAAAGGAACCGATAGAAATGGACATCCTGCACCGCATCGGCATCCGGAACGCCACCCCGGAAAAGGTCTACGACGCCATCACCACCATCGACGGCCTGGCCGGCTGGTGGACCGAGGAAACCAAGGGGGACACCGACCTCGGCGGCGTCATCGCGTTCCGCTTCATCCCGGGCGGCTTCGACATGCAGGTCATCGAACTCGACCCGGGCCGGCTCGTCCGCTGGGAAGTCGCCGACGGGCCGCCGGAGTGGGTCGGCACGACGATCCGCTGGGACCTGGCACAGCGCGACGACTACACGATCGTCCTGTTCAAGCACGAAGACTGGCGCGAGGCCGGTGAGTTCATGCACCACTGCAGCACGAAGTGGGCGAGCTACCTGCTGAGCCTCAAGCAGCTCGTCGAGACCGGGGAAGGAGCCCCGAGCCCGCGAGACGTGGCGATCAGCGACTGGCACTGACGTTACTTGACATAATGTACATTATCGGCACTTGGTGACGTGCTGCGGCGGATGCCGAGAGGGGCGAATTGACCCCTGGTTGCCCAGGAGGGTTCCGTCGTCAGAACGGCTCCTGCGAAGGCTCCGGCCGCCTCGCTTGACGCAGGACCGCCGCACCCCTCCGGGAATGGCTTACGTCAGGCCCGGAGAGCGTCCCCTGTGGCCGTGGATCCGACATCCCGTCACCCGACCCCAAAACGTCACGGTGACGAAATCGTCCGAGTATCCAGTGCTCGACAGCCAGGTTCGACGGCGCCGAATCGGCGGACTTGCCACCGGCTTGACCGGCTTGTCCGGCTGTCTCGTGAGCCCTGGCTGACCAGATCGAACATATGAACGACTCGCTGCTGCACGCGTGAACTGGTGCCCATGAGGGCTCGAATGGGCCGCGGCAAGACCCGGCATCCCCCGGGAGTGGAGTTCGGGCCACCCCGGTGTTTCATGCATAATTGCGGTTATGCATGAAACACCGGGTCCGGACGCGGAAACTGTCGGTGGCGTGCGGTACAAGATCCACATGAAGGTTTCCGAGGCTCAGCAAGCCTTCTTCGCCGCCCGCCGTCCCCGCAAGGACTCTCCGCACACGACCGACGCCTACCGCCGGGATCTCGCCGGCATCACCACTCTCCTGGTTTCCGAGCTCGGCCGCCCGGCCGAGGACCTGGCGGTCGCCGACCTCACCGGGCCGGCGCTGCGGGCGGCGTTCGGGGTGTTCGCGGACGGCCACGCGAAGAGTTCGGTGCTGCGGGCGTGGTCGACGTGGAACCAGTTCCTCACGTTCTGCGTGGCCGACGGGCTGCTGGCGGGCAATCCGATGGGCGCGGTGGCGCGGCCGCGGACGCCGGCGTTGACGCCGAAGCCGTTGCGGGGCGAGGAGACCCCGGAGCAGCTGTTGACGGCGGCGGCCGCGGGTTCGCGGCGCGCGCGGGACCCGTGGCCGGAGCGGGATGTGCTGGTGATCGCGCTGGGGCTGGTGGCAGGGCTGCGGGCGGCGGAGATGCGGGCGTTGACGCCGCGGTCGCTGGTGGGGCGTGCCGGTGAGCTGCGGTTGCACGTGCGGGGCAAGGGCAGCCGGGATCGGTCGATTCCGGTGCAGCCGGTGCTGGCGGAGCTGATCGAGCGGTACCGGGAGTCGTGCCGGGTGCGGTTCCCGAACGTGCGGTTCTCCCCCGGTTCGCCGTTGCTGCTGGATCGGGCGGGTGAGCCGATCGGGCGGGGTGCGCTGGAGTACCTGGTGAAGTCGTGTTACCGGGGGGCGGGGTTGCACGACCGGGTGCCGGTGGGGGCGAATCTGCACGCGTTGCGGCACACGTTCGCGACGCGGTTGGCGGAGGACGGGGCGACGGCGTCGGAGATCATGGCGTTGCTGGGGCACGCGAGCTTGGCGACGAGTCAGAACTACATCGAGGCCACGGGCCGGGAGCAGCGTGCGGCGGCGGCAAGCAACCGGACGTACCGGGCGTTGGACGGGCTGGGGTGAGTACGCGTGTCGTCCACCGGGGTACGGGTCAGCGGAGTTGTTCGAGGTCCTTTGCCGCGCGGGCGATTTCCTGGGCCAGGCTGCGGAGCTCGCTGGGGTCGGCGCCGTCGTCGGCGGCGGTGACGATGTCTTCGGCGGCGCAGCGGAGCTGGAACAGGCGGTCCTGGAGGGCGGCGATCTCGGTGTCGGAGAGGACGACCGCGTCTTCGGGTAGCCCGCTTCGCTGGAGGGCGGTGCGGCGTTCGTAGGCGCGCTGGCGGCAGGATTGGCCGCAGTAGCGGCGGCGGCGGCCGACGTTGCCGCCTTCGGGGAGGCGTCGTCCGCACCAGCCGCAGTGCTTGGGGGCGCCTCGGCGGGCCGGGGCGAGGTCGATCGTGGTCGGCTGGGTCAGTTCGGCGGTTTCCCTCACCGGGGTGACCCTAGCTGGCCATCGCTTGCTCATGCCGGGGTCATGGCGGAAGTGCACACTTGAGGGATGCACGCGTCGTTCCCGTACCTGGCCGATCCGCTCCCCCGGGCTTTCGCCCACCGGGGGTGGCACCTCGATGAGCTCGACGGGCTGGAGAACTCGTTGCCGGCGTTCCAGCGGGCGTGTGCGGAGGGCTACCGGTACCTGGAGACGGATGTGCACGCGACGGCGGACGGTGTGGTGGTGGTGCACCACGACCCGAGGCTGGATCGGACGACCGATGGGTCGGGGCCGATCGCGACGCAGACGTGGGAGCAGCTGAAGAACGTCAAGGTGGGTGGGAGGGCGCCGCTGTCGCGGCTGGAGGACGTGCTGGAGGAGCTGCCGGATGCGCGGTTCAACGTCGATGTGAAGGCCGATCAGGCGGTGGAGCCGTTCGTGCGGGTGCTGGAGCGGACGGGGGCGTTCGACCGGGTGGCGGGGGCGGCGTTCTCGGACGCGCGGCTGGTGCGGTTGCGGAAGCTGGCGGGGCCGAAGCTGGTGACGGCGATGGGGCCGCGGTCGGCGTTGGCGTTGTGGGCGCGGGGGAAGCTGCCCTTGTTGCCGTTGGGGCGGCTGGTGCTGGGGGCGATGGCGCAGGTGCCGGTGCGGCAGGGGGTGTTGCGGGTGGTGGACAAGGCGTTCCTGTCGATCGCGGGGCGGTCCGGGATCGAGGTGCACACGTGGACGATCGACGATCCGGCGGAGATGCGGATGTTGCTGGACCTCGGGGTGCACGGGATCGTGACGGATCGGCCGGATCTGCTGCGTGCGGTGCTGATCGAGCGGGGTGTGTGGCAGCGGTCGCAGGAGCCGTGAGCGTCAGCGGGGTGGTTTGCCGGTCCAGGCGGCGTCCCAGGTTTTGGGGCCGAGGAGGCCGCTGTCCTTGATGCCGTTGGCGCGTTGGAGGTCGAGGACGGCGGTGCGGGTCTTCTCGAGGTAGCAGCCGGTGCCGGAGAAGCCGTAGCCGAAGGTGTTCATGCGGAGCTGGAAGGTCTTGAGCGGGTTGGCGCAGTCGCCGTAGTCGTAGACGACGCCGGGCCAGGCGGGCCGGGGGCCGCCCGGGCCGGGGGGTGGGGCGGGCAGGCCTCCCCCGCCGATGTAGGCGGATTCGGTGTAGGTGGGGACGCGTTTGCTGCGGGCGTCGGCGTCGCCGGCGAGGTTGAGCATGCCGGCGCACTGCCAGGGTTGCCAGCCGCGCATGCGGTAGAGGTAGAGGGCGCGGTAGTCCTGTTCGGTGGGGGCGGCCTGGTCGGGGCGGCCTTGGCCGCCGACGCTGCGCCAGGTGGGCAGGTTGAACTGGTAGGCGCCGTAGTAGCCGTTGCCGGTGTTGGTGGTGTAGCGGTTGCTCGACTCGCACATGCGGAGCTTGGCCCAGGCTGTCGGCGCGGGGTCGGCGGCGGCGATGGCGGGGGTGGTGAGGGCCAGACCCGTGACGGCGAACGCGAGGAGCAGGAGTCTCGGCACGGTGCGTCGGCGGTTCTGGATCATGGGAGCACAGTAGGAGGGTGCCCCTTTGACCACAACAGACGCAGTGTGCGCCTGAGTCCCATGTGGAACAGCGTTCGCCTTGTCTGCGGCGCGCGGTGGCGGCGGGTTCCGCGGAGGGGTGGCGAGCCCGAAGCGACAAACCGGACACGGTTGGTGTGGTGTGGTCATCGGTGCCGCCGTCTCCCCGTAGTCTCCGCGCTGACCTGGAAGTTCCCGAGGTGAGGAGCCGTGGATGACGCTGGCCGGGACGCGCTCGACCAAGCGCGAGCGCTGGGGCTGGTATTTCTACGACTGGGCGAATTCGCCGTTCTATTCGTCGACGACGACGGTGTTCGGCGCGCTGTCGATGAGCTCGATCGCGGCGGCGGACGCGAAGACGAACTTCACCCTTAACGGGGACAGGCCGTGCGTGAACGCGGCCGGTGGGACGGACACGCTCCAGCACTGCGATGTGACGTTGTTCGGGCTGCAGTTCCCGGCCGGCTCGGTGTGGGGCTACCTGTTGTCGGTGGCGACGGTGGTGCAGGTGCTGGTGCTGCCGATCGCCGGTGCGGTGGCGGATCGCAGCCACAACAAGCGGCGGATCCTGGGTGGGTTCGCGTTCCTGGGTGCGGCGGCCGCGGCGGCGATGTTCTTCCTGGCGGGTTCGGACTGGCAGCTCGGTGTGGTGCTGTTCATCGTGGCGAACATCGGCTACGGCGGTTCGCTGGTGATCTACTACTCGTTCCTGGCCGACATCGGGGGGCCGGACGAGCGGGACGACATCTCGGCGAAGGGCTGGGCGTTCGGGTACCTGGGCGGCGGGCTGGCGCTGGCGTTGCAGCTGGGCTTCTACCTCGGTCACGACGCGTTCGGGGTCGATCAGGGTCTCGCGGTGCAGATCTGCTTCCTGACTTCGGGGCTGTGGTGGGCGGCGTTCACGGTCCCGGCGGTGCGTGCGCTCCCCCGCCGGCACACGCCGGTGGATGTCGCCCCTGGGTCGTCGGTGCTGCGGGCGGGGTTCACCGAGCTGAAGCAGACGGTCGTGGCGGCGAAGGCGTACCCGTTGACGCTGGCTTTCCTGGGCAGCTACCTGGTGTTCACCGACGGCATCAACACGGTGGTGACGGTGTCGGCGCAGTACGGCAAGGACGAGCTGGGGTTCGGGAACGAGGTGCTGATCGTCACGATCCTGGTGATCCAGTTCGTGGCGTACCTGGGTGGCACGCTGCACGGGCTGGTGGCGCGGCGGATCGGGGCGAAGCGGACGATCCTGGGCAGCTTGGTGCTGTGGATCGTGGTGCTGGGTGGGGCGTACTTCGTGCAGGCCGGGCGGATGGGGCAGTTCCTCGCGGTGGCGGTGGGGATCGGGTTGGTGCTGGGTGGGACGAACGCGCTGTCGCGGTCGTTGTTCAGCCAGATGATCCCGGCGGGCAAGGACGCGCAGTACTACTCGCTCTACGTCGTGGGTGAGCGTGGGACGTCGTGGCTGGGTCCACTGGTGTTCGCCGGGGTCGGGCAGGCGACGGGGTCGTTCCGGCCGGCCATCGTGGCGCTGGTGGTCTTCTTCGCGGTGGGGCTGGTGCTGGTCGCGCTGGTGCCGGTGCGGCGGGCGATCGTGGCGGCGGGCAACCGTCCGCCGAAGGTTCTGTAGCCACCGATAGGGTCGGGCGTCGTGACCTTGTTGAACGACGGTGCCGCCGGCCCCGATCCCACGGACGCGTTGTCGTCGGTTCCCGCGGCCGGTTCGCGTCGCGGGACGCCGCCGGTGGGCAGGCTGAAGTTCTGCTACGGGCCGATGGACTGCGGGAAGTCGACCCTGGCGCTGCAGATCGACCACAACCACGCGCGGCAGGGCCGCCGGGGGCTGGTGCTGGTGCGCCACGACCGGTCGGGTGTGCCGCAGATCTCCAGCCGGATCGGGTTGACGCGCCAGGCGGTGGAGGTCGGTGAGGACACCGACGTGCGTGAGCTGGTGCGGCAGGAGTGGGCGCAGGGCCGGCACGTGGACTACGTCGTGGTGGACGAGGCGCAGTTCCTCTCCCCCGGTCAGGTGGATCAGCTGGCCGAGCTGGCCGACGCGGTCCAGATCGACGTGTACTGCTTCGGGATCGCGACGGATTTCCGGAGCCGGTTGTTCCCGGGGGCGGCTCGTCTGTTCGAACTGGCGGACGAGTTGCAGCCGGTTCAGGTGGAGGTGCTGTGCTGGTGTGGACTGGCTGGGCGCTTCAACGCGCGGGTGGTGGACGGCGAGGTTGTGCGGGAGGGCGATACCGTCGTGGTGGCAGATACCGAACAATCCGTAGTTGAAACTTCAGCTTCAGCACGTTTTGAGGCCGAATTCACTACTGTGCGTTATCAGGTATTGTGTCGGCGCCACTTTCGATCGGGTGACTTGGGTCCGGTTACTACCCCTCACGGTCAGTTACGGTTGACCTGAGCGATACGCTAGTAGCCCATCCGGGGGATATCAGCACTAAGAAGGCCGTATTGACGTCACGCCGAAGCGCGAAATGCCTCCTACTAGTGGAAGCTGATGCAGGCGGGTGACGCAGCTCATCGTGAGCAACGACATGGCATCTCGGGAATCCTCCCGGGGCCCCAGTCGTTGCATAGGGTGAGCAACACCCTGGCTCCACCCCGGAGCTGACTGAAAGGACCCCCATCATGGCCGACCGTGTTCTTCGTGGAAGCCGGCTGGGAGCGGTCAGCTACGAGACCGACCGCAACCACGACCTCGCCCCACGCCGCACCGTGCGCTACGCCTGCCCGAAGAACCACGAGTTCGAGGTGCCGTTCTCCGACGACGCCGAGATCCCCACGGTCTGGGAGTGCCGCCTGCACGGCAGCGAATCGGAGATCGTCGATGGTGGGCAGCCCGAGCAGAAGAAGGTCAAGCCGCCGCGCACCCACTGGGACATGCTGCTCGAACGGCGCACGATCCCCGAGCTCGAGGACCTGCTCAACGAACGTCTCGCCGAGCTGAAGGGCCGCCGGACCTCCCGGTCGGCGTAACCCTCCGGGCCTCGGCCCAGTAGCCAAGCTCTCACCACGACGAAAGGCCCCCGCGACCTCCCCCCGCGGGGGCCTTTCGCATGCCCGCAGGGCCGATCCTCCGGGTCGGGGTCAGGCCGGACGGAAGGGGCCGTGGAGTGCGGCCCACTGCAGGAGCATGATCGTCTTGGCGTCCGCGATCTCGCCGGTTTCGATCATGGCCAGGGCCTTGGTGAACGGGAGTTCGAGGACTTCGATGTCTTCGCCCTCCTCCGCGATGCCGCCGCCGGCGCCGCGGTCGGCGGGGTCGTAGGGCGCCGCGTAGCAGTGCAGACGCTCGGTCACCGAGCCCGGGCTCGTGTAGACGTCGAACACGTGCTCCAGCGCGCCGATCCGCACGCCCGTCTCCTCCGCCGCCTCCCGCCGGATCGCTGTCTCCGGGTCGTCGGCGTCCAGCAGGCCGGCCGCGGTCTCCACGAACATGCCGTCCGGGTGCTCGTTGACGTAGACCGGGTAACGGAACTGGCGGGTCAGCAGGACCGTGCCGCCCTGGAGGTCGTAAAGCAGCACCGTGGCGCCGTTGCCGCGGTCGTAGGTCTCACGCTGCTCGGTCGTCCAGCGGCCGTCGCCGTGCTGGTAGTCGAACGTCGTGCGGCGCAGCACGTACCAGGCCGACGAGAGCAGCTCCACGTTGGTGACCCGGACCCGCGGGTTGCGGGACAGGCTTGTCGAAGAGGTCATACCGCGACCATAATGTGCACAACTCGGAAGAAACAAGGAGGATCGTGCATGCTGGTCGGGGAACGTCGTGAACTGCTGCTCGCCCGGCTCGCCGCCGACGGCAAGGTCCTGGCGAAGGACGTCGCGGCCGAGCTCGGGGTCTCCGAAGACAGCATCCGCCGCGACCTGCGGGACCTGGCCGCCGCCGGGCTCTGCCAGCGCGTCTACGGCGGCGCGCTGCCCGTCTCCCCCGCCGTCGCCGACTACGCCAGCCGCACGGCCATCGCCGTCGGCGGCAAGGACCGGGTCGCCGCGGTGGCCGCCACGCTGGTCGAGCCCGGCTCCACGGTCATCCTGGACGGCGGCACGACCACGCTGGCCGTCGCGAGAGCCCTGCCCGAAGACCTCGAGGCCACCGTCGTCACCCACAGCCCGACCGTCGCCGTCGCCCTGCTGGACCACCACGGCATCGAGGTGTTCCTGCTGGGCGGGCGGCTGTTCCGCCACTCCGCGGTCACCTGCGGCGCGGCCGCGGCCGAGGCCGCCCAGGCGATCAGTGCCGACGTCTTCCTCCTCGGCGTCACCGGCGTCCACCCGGAAGCCGGCCTGACCACCGGCGACGCCGACGAAGCCGCGATGAAGCGCACCCTGGCCCGGCGCGCGGCCGACACCTACGTGCTGGCGAGCGCCGAGAAGCTCGGCGCGGCCTCGCGGTTCGCCGTGCTGCCCTTCACCGAGGTCGCCGGGATCATCACCGACGCCGACGACCAGAACGTGCAGGAACTTGCAGCGCGGGGCGTGCCGATCCTGCGGGCGTGACCTCGGTGTACCACTCGCGGCCCGCCACCAGCCCGAACAGCGGCGCCGGCAGCCACACGAGCACCCGGAGCACCGTCGAGAGCCGCCCACCGCCGCGCACGTCGGACACGTGCGCCGCCAGCGCCGCCTGCTTGCGCGCGGCGAACCGCCGCACGTCGAACCGGTGCGTGACGGCCGAGGCGGGGCTGTAGGCGTGATGGAGCGCTTCGACGTCGTACTCGAACGGGATCCGCGCGGCCCGGACCACCCGCACGAACCGCAGCGCGAAGTCGCGGGGCACGGTGGCCTCCAGCAGCCGCGTCCCGGTCAGCCGGGCCGCGCGGCGGGCGACTTCGTGCACCTTCACGTGGTCGCGGTGGCCGTAACCGCCGTTGCCGTCGTAGCCGAGCAGCAGGTCGGCGTGCTCCTCGTGCAGCAGGGCCGCGAGCCGGTGCGCGGCTTCCTCGGTGTCCGCGCGGGCGAAGCGCTGCCGTCCGGGCGGGTCCGCGTACAGCACGGGCCCGTGGCCGCTGTCGGCGTAACCCAGGTGCACGACGCGCCGGACGCCGAGGATGGCCGCCGCGGCCTCCAGTTCCGCCCAGCGCGGCGTCGGGTGCTCGGCCGCCATGCCGTCGGTGGCCACGACGACCACCACCCGGTGCCCGTCGGCGGCGGCACGGGCCAGCGTGCCGCCGCTGAGCAGGACGGGGTCGTCGGCGTGGGCGTGGAAGGCCACGATGGTCGTCACCGGCCCCATGATGGCCGAGAACGGGAGAAAACGGGGTAAGGGCGGTTCAGGCGCGCTTGACGAGCTTGCGCAGCTGGTGCCAGCGGCGCTCGACGCCCCACTTGGCCACCCGCAGGAACGCCTCGCGGATGATCGAGCCGTCCATCTTCGACTCGCCGATCTCGCGCTCGGTGAAGGTGATCGGCACCTCGACGATCTCGAACCCGGCTTCGGCCGTGCGGATCGTCAGGTCGATCTGGAAGCAGTAGCCGTGCGAGTTGACCTCGTCCAGGGCCAGCTTCTCCAGCACCGGACGGCGGTAGGCGCGGAAGCCCGCGGTGATGTCGCGCGTGCGCATGCCCAGCGCGATCTGCGAGTAGACGTTCGCGCCGCGGGAGAGGATCTGGCGCTTCAGCGGCCAGTTCACCACGCTGCCGCCCGGCACGTACCGCGACCCGATGGCCAGGTCGGCGTCCCCGACCGCGTCCAGCAGCCGCGGCAGGTCTTCCGGCGCGTGCGAGCCGTCGGCGTCCATCTCGACGATCGTGGCGTACTCCCGCGCCAGGCCCCAGCGGAACCCGGCGATGTAGGCCGCCCCCAGCCCCGCCTTTTCGGTCCGGTGCATGACGTGGACGTTCCCGTTCGCGGTAGCGCGCTCGTCGGCGAGCTCGCCGGTGCCGTCCGGGCTTCCGTCGTCCACCACGAGCACGTGCACGTCCGGAAGTACCTTGTGCAGGCGATCCAGGATCGGGCCGAGGTTCTCCCGTTCGTTGTACGTCGGGATCACCACCAGCACCGGCTCGATTTCCCGGGCCCCCCGCGGCGCCTGCGACATCCGTGCTCCTCCGATATCCGCGGCGGTCAGTCCGCCGCTTCCCCTGCCGTGCCGGCGCTGGTGCGCCGGGTGCGAAAACGGAGCACGAGCCCGCCGGCCACCCCGGCGATCGCCAGAGCCAGCAGCCCGTACTCCGTCCACGCACCTAGTTGATCCGACAGCGTAGTCTGCGTCCGCAGCGGGACGCGCCCGACCAGGGAATCCGCCGTGAAAAGGCCCGTTGAGCTGGTCACCGAGCCGTCGGGCGCGACGACCGCGCTCACGCCTGAGACGGCGGACACCACGACGGACCGGCCGTGTTCGACCGCCCGCAGCCGCGACATCGCCAGCTGCTGCTCGCTCATCTCGCTGCGGCCGTACCAGGCGTTGTTGGTCGGCACCACCAGCAGCTCGGCGCCGGCGCGGACGGCGTCGCGGGCCGGGTAGTCGAACGCCGTCTCGTAGCAGATGAACACGCCGACCTTCGTGCCCGCGACGTCCATGGTCTGGTTCGCGCCGTCGCCGGGGACCATGTCGACGGTCTCCTGGTCGAGGAACGGGGTGACCAGTTCGGCGACCTTGCGGGCGGGCACGTACTCCCCGAAGGGCACCAGCTGCTGCTTCGCGTAGCGCCGGCCCGGCCCGGTGTGCGGGTCCCAGGCGATGACGGAGTTCTGCAGGTGCCGATCGGGCAGCTCGTAGATCGCGCCGATCAGCGCGGGCACCCCGAAGGTGGCCACGAGCTGGTCGATCTGCGGGTCCGGGCCGGTGACGGTGGTGGCGCTCTCCGGCCACACCACCAGGTCCGGCTTCGGTACCTTCCCGGCCTGGACGGCCGCGAGCAGCCGCTCGCTCTCGGCGAGGGTGTCGCGGCGCAGCAAGGCCCGCTCCCCCTGCAGGGCGAGCCCGATGTCCGGGGCGTTGCCCTGGACGGACGCGACGGTGAGCTCGCCGTCCTGCGCGCCGGTCCCGATCGCCGGCCACAGCGCCAGGCCCGCGACGACGGGCAGCAGGGTGCCGAGGACGGCGAGGACGGCCGGCCGGGTGAACTTGCGTGCCTTCCCCAGGCGGGCGGCCAGCGAGGCCAGGCCGAATCCGGTGAGGACGACGGCCAGGCCGACCAGCGGAGCGCCGCCGAGCGAAGCCAGCGGCAGGAACGCGCCTTCGGGCTGGCTGAACGCGACCCGGCCCCACGGGAAGCCGCCGAGGGGGAACCACGCGCGCGGGGTCTCCAGTGCGATGAACACCAGCGCGCCCCACAGCGGCGCGGCCGGCAGCCGGGACACCAGGGTGATCAGGCCGCCCGCCAGGCCGTGGTAGAGCGCCAGCGCGAACGACAGGCCCAGCCACGGCCACGGGCCGAAGTCGGGGCCCAGGAAGTCCAGGAGCCAGGTCAGCAGCGGCAGGAAGAACGTGAGGCCGAACGCGAAGCCGTAGCCGAAGCCGGCCCGGAAGCGGCGTTCGCGCAGCACGAGGGCCAGCCCGGCGAAGGCCAGCGGTGCGAGCCACCACAGCGGGCGCGGCGCGAAGCTCAGGTAGTAGGCGAATCCGGACACCAGTGCCGCGGACGAACGCAGCAGCCAGGCCCGGGGGAACCGCCGCGTGCGGGCGGGCTGGTGCGGGGCGCCCGGTTCGGGGTCCGCCACGGTGACTGCCACGGTCGACAACTCTAGGTGATGGTGTCGTGGAGGACTTCACCCGCGCGGACCGTGCGCAGGCAGTGCGGCAGGACGGCGTCCGGTTCGAGCCTCGGCAGCGGCGGCACGCCGGCCCGCGGGTCGGTGGACCAGCGCTGCACGCGGCTGTCCGGGGTGGCCACGACGAGGTCGGTGGCGTCCCAGATCGCGTAGTGCGCCGGCGCGCCAGGGACGAGGCTGCCGGTGACGCCGTCGTTGACGCCGGCCGCCCGGTGCCCGGCCCGGGTGTGGGCGGTGAACGCCGCGCGTGGCGACAGGCCCGCCCCCGGCGTCCGGTGGTGGACCGCGGCGCGGACGCTCGCCCACGGGTCCAGCGGCGTCACCGGGGCGTCGGAGCCGAAGACCAGCAGGACGCCTTCCGCGGCGAGCGTCGAGAACGGGTTGAGCCCGGCTGCGCGGTCCGCGCCGAGCCGCTCGGCGTACATGCCTTCCGGCCCACCCCACAGCGCGTCGAACAGCGGCTGGGCCGAGGCGGCCACGCCCCAGCCGGCCAGCTGCTTCGCTTGCTCGGCGGTGACCATCTCGAGGTGCTCCAGCCGGTGCTGGCGGGCGGCCAGCGCGCGGGGCCCGACCTCCTTCTCCGCCAGGCGGAAGCCCTCGATCACCTCCGCGACGGCGGCGTCGCCGATGACGTGGAAGCCGGCCTGCAGCCCGGCTTCGGTGCAGGCGGTGAGGTGCTCGGCGATGCGGTGCGCGTCGAGGTAGAGCGTCCCGTCGCCGGGGTGGTCGGCGTAGGGCCGGGTGAGCGCCGCGGTGTGGGAGCCGAGGGCGCCGTCGACGAACAGGTCGCCGGCCAGCCCGCGGACGCCGAGTTCGCGGGCGGTGTCGACGGCGCCGAGCTCGCCCCAGTAGCCGACGACCTCGGGGGTCCGCGGTCCGGCGAGGGTGAGCAGGGCGGTGAGGTCGTCCCGGCCGGAGATGTCGGGGCCGGCGCATTCGTGGACGCTCACGATGCCGTGCCTCGCGGCCTCGGCGAGGAAGGCCCGCTGGGCGCGGTCCCGCTGCCCGGGGGTGATGGCGGCGCGCACGGCCGCGCGGACGGCGTGGTGGGCGGCCCGGGTCAGCGGGCCGTCGGGCGACCAGCCGTCGGCGGCGCGGGCGGCTGGGGCCAGCTCGACCAGGGCGGTGGAGACCAGCGCGGAGTGGACGTCGACGCGGCTGAGGTAGACGGGTGCGCCGTCGGCGGCGGCGTCGAGTTCGGCACGGCTGGGCAGCCGCGGGTCGGTCCAGGTGGTCTCGTCCCAGCCGTGGGCGAGCAGGAGCTGCCCGGGGACGGCGGCGTCGTGCACGCGGCTCAGCAGCCCGGCGCGGTCGCGGACACCGGTGAGGTCGAGGCCGGTCAGGTGCAGGCCGGTGGCGGTGGCGTGGACGTGCGCGTCGACGAAGGCGGGCGCGACGAACGCGCCGTCGAGGTCGACGATCCGGGCGCCGGGGTGCAGGGCGCGGGCCGGGGCGTCCTGCCCGACCCAGACCACGGTGCCGCCGGTGACCGCCATCGCCGTGGCGTCCGGGCCGGCGGGGGTGTAGATGCGCCCGCCGAGCAGGAGCGTCGTGCTGTCGTCCGTCACGCCTCCGAGTCTCCCCCGCCGTCCCGATCTTCGTCCACGTGGGGGAAGCGAGGTGAGCAGGCAGGAAGATTTACTCCGTGAGAACGTTATGACAGGATATTTTAACGCGTTCCCGACGACTAGGAGTACAAGTGACTGCGATCCAGGAACCTGTGACGCCTGCCGCCGCCTTCGACCAGCCCTACGAGTACGCCCGCGCCGAGCTGGTGGAACCCGACTGGCGCCGTTTTCCTGGCTGGCACGATGTCACCGACGCCGAGTGGCGCGACGCGCAGTGGCAGCGGGTGCACTGCGTCCGCAACGTCAAGCAGCTGCGCGCGCTCATGGGCGACCTGCTGGAGGAGCGCTTCTACGAGGACCTGCTCGCCGACCAGCGCGAGCTGGCGACGATGTCGATGCTGCTGCCCCCGCAGATGCTCAACACGATGGCCCCGACGGCCGGCACCGACCCGGCCAAGGTGACCGAGGCCTTCTACGCCGACCCGATCCGCCGCTACATGCTCCCGGTCCGCAGCGATCGCGACGCGGTGTGGCCCAGCCACCCGCACTCGGAACGCGACTCGCTGCACGAGGCGGAGATGTGGGTCGTGGAGGGGCTGACCCACCGGTATCCGACGAAGGTGCTGGCCGAGATGATCTCGACGTGCCCCCAGTACTGCGGGCACTGCACCCGCATGGACCTGGTGGGCAACTCCACGGAGACGGTCGAGAAGCACAAGCTGACGCTCAAGCCGGTCGACCGCCAGGACGCGATGATCGCCTACCTCAAGAAGACCCCGGGCGTCCGCGACGTCGTCGTCTCGGGCGGCGACGTGGCCAACGTGCCGTGGCCGCAGCTGGAGTCGTTCCTGATGCGCCTGATGGACATCGACACGGTCCGCGACATCCGCCTGGCGACGAAGGCCCTCGCGGCGCTACCCCAGCACTGGCTCCAGCCGAAGGTCGTCGAGGGCCTCGAGCGCGTCGCCGTGACCGCCCAGCGCCGGGGCGTGAACCTGGCGATCCACACGCACGTCAACCACGCCCAGTCGGTGACCCCCCTGGTGGCGGAGGCGGCCCAGACGGCCCTGAACGTGGGAGTGCGCGACGTCCGCAACCAGGGCGTCCTGATGCGCGGCGTCAACGCGACACCGGCGGCACTGCTGGACCTCTGCTTTGCCCTGCAAGGAGAAGCGAACATCCTGCCGTACTACTTCTACATGTGCGACATGATCCCGAACGCGGAGCACTGGCGGGTTTCGGTGCACGAGGCGCAGGAGTTGCAGCACGCCATCATGGGGTACTTGCCGGGGTATGCGACCCCGCGGATCGTGTGCGACGTGCCTTATGTCGGGAAGCGGTGGGTGCACCAGCTCGCAGAGTACGACCGGGAGCTGGGGATCTCTTACTGGACGAAGAACTACCTGACCAGCGTGGACAAGGCGGACGCCGAGGATCGCGGGGAGGCGCTGCAGCGGCGCTACCCCTACTACGACCCGATCGCCACCCTGCCCGAAGCCGGCCAGCAGTGGTGGGCGAACCGCTCCCGCTGACGCCGGCGCGTCACCGTTCGAGAGGTGTGCCGAGGGGTGCCGTGGGGCCCGATCTGGGCCGTGCGACACCCCTTCGGCCTTCTCCGGCGTTTGGGCTGGTCAGTGCCGGTGCGTACCGGTTGCGACCGATCGCCATACGGCCCAGAAACGGCCCAGAAATTCCGCTGTGGACGGAGCGGTGCGCCCCGGCAACCACTGCGGCTCGGTCCATCGACCAAAGGCTCCAAACGCCTTTTCATGAGGTGAATCCATTCGCATTCGCGCCCAAAAATCTGGCAATATCGAGGCGTAAAAGACCTGAAATGATAAGACTTTTAGTCCCGCTGCTGCGGCATTTGATCAGAATTGTGTGACCGTGCCTAGCATGGCTGATCGACACATGACGTAGAGTAGTTTCGTCACATAGCACAGCTAATAGCTGTCACGGACTGTTACGGTTGAGCTGCCGTCGGACGGTCCGAGCTGCGAGAACCGACCGACGGTCGTCGCAGCCCAGGTCAGAAGCGACAAATTATCGACGCGCTCCCCCCCCTGTAGACAATGTGGGTAATACCCGTGGGTATCACCCACATTTTGTGGTCTGGGGAAGCTCGACCTATGCGGCGGCCGCGAATGCACGCGATGGCAGGGGGGTGTGCCAATTGCGCATGGGTGCTGGCACCCTGGGAATGTGCCCAGGCCCGCAGCTTCCTCCGACCCAACGGCGGCCCCGCGCCTCGACGTCGATCTGCGCCCGTCGACGGTGCGCCAGTACTCCGCCAAGACACTCGCGTGCTACCGAGCCCGGCTCGTGCACTACCAGCACTGGTGCCGCATCCGCGGCTACCAGCACGGAACCGACACGATCACGACCTCCAAGCTCATCGAGCACGTCCACGACCAGATCAACCGCTGGAACGACCACGACGACCCGGACCCCATCGGCTACCCGCGGTACCGGCCAGACACCATCCGCCAGACCGTCAACGCCCTCGTCTACTGGGCCGAACGCAGCACCGGCCAACCACCCGACGACCGCGCCACGAAAGAAGTCCTCCGCCGCTTCACCGACGACTTCAACCAGACCCATCCCGCAGCGTGGCGAGTAGCCGCACGCCGATCACCCAGGCCACGGCGCCAAGTCATTCAGCGACCGTCCCGGTGAGGCTCTGGCGGAGAGGCGGCGCCGATTAGGCCGTTGTAGCTGGCCACCTCGGACTGCTGCGCCTGGGTGAGAACCCGCTGGAGTGCAGCGGGAAGTACCCGGTCCGCTGCGACGACACCGCGGCGCAGCAGCGGTTCCTTCCGCGAGCTGGCGGCCGGC